>JAHZKP010000073.1 GCA_022600345.1 Alphaproteobacteria bacterium
AACAGACTGGCGGCCGTTTGCCATTGAAGGCGAGCCTCCCTCCGAGGCCGTTGGCAGAACTAGCAGGAGCTAACACCGATAGGCATGTCCTGAAGTCCTGTGGAGCGGTTTAATGGTCCACAGTTCCTGAAGTCCTGTGGAGCTGGTAACAAGATACAGCACCGTGTGGTTCCCCGAATTGGCTGGGGAAATTTAGAAGCATAAAAAGGCGCAATTCATTGCGCCCTACGGTCGATGTTTCAGGTAGGGCGCAACGTGTTGCGCCGATCCGGCGTTGCTCTATTTTGGCCCAACAATCGTTAAGTCGATGTGCCTTTTTTGACCAACATTTGGTAAACCGATGTTGGAGCTGGATGCTATTTGGAAAGCAATTCATACAGATCATCGCGGCTCAGCGAACCGTTGTGGAGGGCGGTTGCGATAAGGGCGCCGCAGCGCATTTCTCGCAAGTGCCGGAGATCGTCGATGTTGCGGACGCCGCCGGCCGCCAGGATTTCGCGGGAGCCGGCCCGGATGCGGACTTGTTTCAAACGTTCGACATCGGGACCAGCGCCAGCTCCGACGCGCTCAAGGCTCATGACAATAACGCAGTCGGGCCACAGCGCGGGCGTGTCGTGGATCTGGGCCGCGCCGAGCGGAGTGTCGCCACGCCAATCGAGCGACAAGGCGAGGCTGCCTTTGAGGGCCTCGTTAATGTCAGCCAGATCATCGGGGCTATCGAGGCTTTCTGTGCCGATCACGGGGGTGATGCGCGGATGTTCGGCAAGCTTGGCTGCCTGCTGAATGTTAGCTGAGCCATCATCTAGCAGGATCGAAACGCCAGGCATGGCGTCAAGCAAATCGCATAGCGCCTTGCGATTGTTTCCGCGCCCCATGATGGCATCAAGGTCGGCGACATAAAGCGTGTCGAAGGCTTCGCAGGCGCCCAGCAATGCGCGAGCGACGGGCCGGGGAGCGGCTGTTCCTGGGGCAAGAGGGGTATCAATCGGGCGGTATGCCTGCCGCTCGCCACGCACAGCATGGACGACGAGGCCACCTTTCAAGTCGAGCACGGGGATTACGCGCAAGGCCATCTTCCTTTTGATAGGGTGTCGCAGAAATGCGCGGGCAGGGAGACGTATATGACTATCACAGTGGGGCTGGATGTTGGGGGCGCACATTTGAAGGTCGCGCGCCTGGAAGATGGCTTGCCGGTTGCCGTGCGCCAATACCTGTGCCCGCTATGGAAGGGGATCGATCATCTCAATGCTGCGCTCGATGCGGCGGCAGGGGATGTTCGTTTCGCCGACCAAATTGCCGTGACCATGACGGGTGAATTGTCCGACCTGTTCCAGTCCCGCGATGAGGGTGTCACGGCGCTGGTAGACCTGCTTTCCGCCAAGCTTGAGGGCGAACTCAGGTTCTATCTCGGAGGTAGCGGTTTTGGCAGTTGCGAAGAGGCCAAGAAGCGCCCGGACCAGACCGGGTCGATGAATTTCCTGGCCACCTGCGAAGCGGTCGCGGGGATGGCCGGTGAAGCCTTGCTAATAGATTTCGGATCAACCACCGTCGATATCATCGCGATTTCGGGCGGGATCGCGCAGCCGCGCGGTCTGACCGACCTTGAGCGGCAGGCCAATGGAGAACTGATCTACACCGGCCTTACACGGACTGCCGTGATGGGGGTAGCGCAATCGGCGCCGCTTAAAGGCCGCTACGTCGGCTTGGCGCGCGAATACTTGGCGACCATGGCCGATGTTCGCCGGGTCATGGCGGTCGATTTGGGTGTCGACCTTGGCGCGCTCGATGTCCACGACAGCGCCGATGGCCGTGGAAAAACACTCGAAGAGAGCACGATAAGGTTGGCACGCATGTTTGGCTGCGATGTCGAAATGGGCAGTCAAAGCGACTGGCGCACGGCGGCAGCCTTCATTCGCGAAGCGCAGCTGCGGTCAATCATGGACGGCGCATTTCAGGTTTCATCAGCCCATGCGCTGAGCGACGAAGCGCTGGTTGTGACTGCGGGAATTGGGGCTGGTGAGGCGGCTGAAGTGGGGCGGCGGCTTTACCGCAGAAGCGTCAGCTTTGGCGCATTGGCCGGCTTGACCGGAGACATACAGATCGCTGCAACGCACCATGCGCCAGCGGTTGCCGTCGCGTTGCTTCTAGAAGGCTCACGTTGAAGGCTCTGGCCCGCCAGGGGGCTGGCTTTGCTTCCGGTGTCGATCAGGCCGGGTGTTAAGCATTTATCCGGACGCACTATTTTTTTCAGGCAACACGGTCGATTGTCCGCTATTGTTAAAGTGTTGTTACAAGCGGCAACTTAATTGGACGCTTGGCGACAGAAGGCGGTCGGGGTTGGTGCAAGGGTTGGTGCGAACCTCGATCATGGAGGCAACAAACCAGGAATAGGGGCTATTAAATGATCCGTACTACAGCAATTGCAGCTGCATTGGCGTTCGTTATGTCGATTCCCATGGGGGCTACGGCTGTTGATGCCGGCCACCACTACACGCGCAAACTATGCAAGGCGTCGACGCTGAGGGGCAAGCCGGTGACCTTCATCTGTCAGATTGACCAGATGTGCTGCTATAACAAGCTCACCAAGAAATCTAGCTGCCCTTCCAACAAGAACCGTTGGGGCAAAAAGCGGCGGCTGTGCCGGTAAGGCCGAAGCGAAAATATTGCATTGATATGAAATCGAGCGGGCTGCCATTGGCGGCCCGTTTTTTTATCTTCGCCCGAGCATGCCGGACGGAGTGGCCGGGCGGGGGCCGGACCGCCTCACCCAATCAACTCATGTCAACTCATGTGAAAGCGGATGGCGCGGCCGACGGCGAAGGCGCGCTGCTCGATCTCGACGGGGATCTCGCAAGCCAGCGGGATATTATCCTGGCGCTCCTTGAATACGCGGGCATCCCAATCGTACTGCTTTTGCAGTTTCTGGACATTTTCAGGCACTGCGTCTTCGAGCGACTTGCCATGGCGTAGCTGGGCGAGTTTGGAGCTGTCGCGTTCCAGTTTCTTGGCGCGGGCGACCTGGCGGCGCTGGAACTTTTCGATGCCGTTGACGACGCTGGAGCGGACCGTGTTGGTCTGGTCGAGGACGCCTGCAAACAACAATGTCAGCCGCTTGTCGCGCTCGGGCCCTTCGGGCATCGTTTCAGCGAACTTGGTGATCGCCGCCTCTACTTCATCCATCGGGACGCGGCGCGAGATCGCATAGCGGACGAGTTTGTTGACTTCTTTATCGTTCCACCAGCCTTTGACGTCATCGACGGGGGGGCCGTCCCAGATCTGGGCGGAGGTCAGTTTTTCGACCTTGCGCTGGACGCATGGCCAGTCTGGGTTGGCGGCATCGGCTGCCAGGGATGGCGCCGGTGCGAAGATGGCTGGTGCGAGGACTACCGCTGCAAGCAGGGCTGCAGTGGTGGACATATTGAGAGTTGTGCGAACGGTCATGATTATCCTTTCGGGCCGCCACCGGGACCGCCACGTCTACCGATCAATCCCTTCGACGGGTTGTAGGCGTAGATTGCCGCGCCGAGGAAAAAGACCAGGCAGCCCAGAACCACTGAGAACGCCAATAGATTGAGCTGTCCGTAAAAGGCAAAACGTATCAACTCGACGGCGTGCGTGAACGGATTGAACCAGCAGATGTCATGGAGCAGCGGGCTTGATTCCCGGATTTTCCAAAGGGGGTAGAGGGCGGAAGACGCAAAGAACATCGGGAAGATGACGAAGTTCATCACGCCTGCGAAATTTTCTAGCTGCTTGATGACTGAGGACATGAACAGAGCCAACGCGCCCAGCATCAGCCCCGACATGACGATAGCCGGGAAGACGGTGATATAGCCGTTGAAGGGCGGGGGAATGGAAATGCCAAAGAAGCCCTCGTCTTCGCCAACACCGATCTGCCATGCCGGCCAATCGGGCTCGATCTCCCAGAAGTAGGCGATCAGAAGAAATGCGTAGACCTGTAGCAGCGCCACCGCGACGCCGCCCAGGAGCTTTGACGACAGCAGGAACCAGCGTGGGAACGGGCTGACCAACAGCGTTCGCATGGCCCCTGTCTCGCGGTCGTAGACCATCGACAGCGACGACTGCATGGCATTGAAAAGAAGGATCATGCCCAACAGGCCGGGCGTCACGTAGGTCTCGTAAAGGACGTAGGTCTCATAGGGGGGGATGATCGATATCCCCAGCACCTGCCGAAATCCGGCTGCAAATATGAACAGCCAGACCAGGGGCCGAACCAACGCCGACAGGAAGCGTTCGCGCTGATGCAGGAAGCGCAAGACCTCGCGCCACACGATGCCGCTGAAGCAATTGAAGTATGCACGCAGGCCGTGGCGCTCGTACTGCCGCGAGGCCAGGGGCTGTGCGCCCGGATCGCCAGTGATGTGGCCGGGGACGGTTTCGACGCTCATGCCGCCTCCGTCGTTTTCTTGGATTTAGACCTGCCTTGGTCTTCGGTGAGCGCCCGGAAGGCGTCCGACACGTCGTCGATACCAGCGTGCTGGCGCAGTCCGGGAACCGTGCCGGTGTAAAGGACCTTGCCCTTGTGCAGGACGGCGACCGCATCGGTTTCGTCGATCTCGTCGATCAGGTGCGTTGCCCACAAGACACCGATGTCATGCTTGCTCACCAATTCGCGGACGATCGAAATAACGCTTTCGCGAGACCCGATGTCGAGGCCGACGGTTGGCTCGTCGAGCAGCAGCAGCGCGGGGCGGTGCATCATGCAGCGGGCGATCTCGACGCGGCGGGCCTGGCCACCGGAAAGGTTGCGGACTTTCTCGCCGGCGCGCTTGGCAAGCCCGACAAGGTCGAGGGCAGCGTCGGCGCGCCGCTTGGCTTCACGGGGGCCAAGGCCGTGAAGGCTTGCGTGGTAGGTAAGGTTCTGGCGCAGGCTTAGATCGGCATCAAGCGTGCGCGCCTGGAATACCACGCCAAGGCGCTGCAGGGCGGAAGTCGGTTGGCGGCGCACGTCATGGCCGAGAATGGCGATCGTGCCCGAAGTGTTATCGTAGAGCCTTGTGATGAGCGAAAACAACGTCGACTTGCCAGCGCCGTTGAGGCCGAGCAAAACGGTGAAGCTGCCGGAAGGGACCGACAGCGACACATCGTCAAGAGCCAGGAAATCGCCGAAGCGGTGCGAAACGTCTCGCACCGTCAGGGCATCGGGTGCCGCCGTTGTCTGTTTCAGGGTTGCATCCATCACTTGACTGTTATCGTGCCCTTCATGCCCTTTTCTTCGAGGCCGTCGCAAACCCATTCATATACGCCAGGCTTGATCGGGGTGAAGAAAAGTTCTGCTGCGCCTTCACGCTCGAACTCGATCTCGTAGACCGCCTGGACCTTCATCTCAACCTTGTTGATCTCGATTTTGCGAAACCAGACGTTCTGGAAGAATTCAGGTGCTGTGAAAGCGCATTCCTTGGCGCCGGTCGATTTAAGCCACAACCGGTAGCCCTTGCCGGTGATCAATTCATATTTGTGGTCGGATACGCCGTAGCCCGCGGCCCCAAGCCCCAGTTCCAGGTCCGGCAGGCGCTGGGTGCGCTGCACAAGGAAGCCTTCGGCGACGGCGGCGGTTGCCATTAGGACTGTGAACGCGATTGCGAGCGGCGTGGTGAGCTTCATATTTGAGATCCCCTCCCAGGGTTCGATGGTTTTTGATTGGTCAGGCGCAACGGATGTGTTTGCGGGCTGTTACTTCTCGGAGATCACGACGCCCCAAGGGTAGCGGCCGACGGGGATCGACTTGTAGCCGCGCTGCTTTTTGACATCGATAACCGTTACGTCGTTCGACGTTCCGTTGGTCGTGAAGATCAGCTTCTCGTCGGGTGTGAAGGCGAGGTTCCAGACCCGCTGGCCGACGAGGATGTACTTTTCGACCTTATAGGTCTTGGCATCGATGACGGCGATCCGATTGGCCGGCCCCAAGGCAACGAAGGCCTTGGTGTTATCCTTGTTGATGCGGATGCCGACGGGCTGAATTGCATCGGCGTTGATGCCTGGGATTTCAAACGTGATCTTGTGGATCACTTCCTTTTTTTCAACATCGATAATACTGATGGTGCCGCCGATCTCGGCTGAGACCCACAAGAGTTTGCCATCCGTGGTGAACTGGGCAACCCGGGGGCGATTGTCGACGAGGATGTTGGCGAACGTTTCATTGGTCTTGGTGTCGATGAAGTGGGCCATGTTGGTCGTCTCGGACGTGTTGACGACGATGCCTCCATCCGGGCTGACGGCCATCCCCTCGGGCTCCACGCCGACCGGGACTTCGGCCAGGATGGTGCCTTTGTCGATGTCGACGACGGCAACGATGTTGTCATCCTCATTGGCGATGTAGAGCGGATTGCCGGAGGGGTGGAGGTCGAACAATTCGGGATCCGGGCCGGAGGGCAGGATCTTGATGAACTCGTAGGTATTGGCGTCGTAAACCTCAATGCGGTTGTCGTCGCTGGTGCAAATCAGCAGCCAGTCGCCGTCTTTCGCAAGCATGATGCCGCGGGGCCGCTGGCCAACCTTCATGGTCTTGATGACCTTCAGCGTCTTGGTATCGATGACGCTGATGGTGTTGTCTTTCTCATTCGACACAAAAGCCCTATAGGCCTGCGCATTCGCGGACGCCACCACTAGGCTGGCGGCGATCGCAATGAGTGAGAGGACGGATCTGAAAACGCTTTTCACGGTCAAGTCCTTATTGGTTTTGCGGTCTCAAGCGGGATTGATGCGAATTCTTTCGCTACCCAATGATACCGATTTGGTTGCAACTCAGATCTTCAACAGCCTGCTAGGCAGATTACTTGAATGCTGTGCACTTGGTTTCTGGCTTGTCGATGCCAAGGGTATCGAGCACGGTTACACGATGCAGAAAGCCCTGCTGGGGTGAAACCGATACGTGGATTTTTGGCGTGGCGACGAAAATCGGTTGACGGATCTGGGCGTTCCAGGGGCGATAGGTCAGCTTCTGGCCTTTGAAGGCGGCAAGTTCGAAGTTGTCGGACAACATGTAGTCAATCAGCGTCTTGGGGTCGCCGCTACCGGCTCGGGTGGCGCTTTCGCCAATTGAGCGAACGGCCATCCAGGCGGCGTAATCGAGGGGCTCCATCGTGCGCCCGGCCAAGCGCTGAAAGCGGTTTTGAAACTGCGTCGCCCCCCACAGTTCGGAGGCTGGGTGCCAAGTGGTGGGATAAAGACCATGGGTGCCTGCAACCGGGCGCGGCTTCCAAGTTCGGTTGGGGAAATATTCGCCGAACTGGTTGGCTTCGTCGGCGACCAGCAGCACGTCGTGATCGGGGAGGTCCTGGGTGAAACTGGGGATTTGCTTTTGTACCTGCTCGAAACCGCCATCGGCGCGGCGGCTGCCGGGCTTGTATTCGAATTCCTTTTCGCCAAGAAGTTTCAAGCCATAGCGTTTCAGCGACCTGCGAAGGGAGGCGGCATAGCGCTTGTCTTCGGGTTTGGGACCGCTGACAAGCACCACTTTGCGCCACTGCTTCCAGGCCAGGTACTGCGCCAGGGCATCCGTCAACATAGTGTGAGAAGCCGCTGTGTGCTTGACGTTGGCGCGGCAGTCGGCTTCGCGCAGTCGTTGATCGGCGGCACCCGCATTGAAGATGACGGCGGGCAAGTCTTTTATCGCCTCAGAAAGCGCCAGGACGACTTCGGCGGAGGCGTCCAGAACGATGAAGCCGGTGCCCGCCTTGACCTTGGCGACGACCTTGGCAATGAGGTCATCACCCTTGGCGCCTTTGACTTGCTCAAGGGTGAACTTCTGCTTCAGGAAACGACCGGTGGTGTTGTTGTCGCTGATGCCAAGTTGCGCGCCTGCAATTCCCGCGTTCTTGGCGCGAAAATCCAGCAACGACAGCGGGGGAAGCGTTTCGCGGATCTCTTCGACGTAAAGTATCGGGATGACCGCGACGCCCTTATCGTCTGCGGCCAGGGTCTCACTGATACGCGCGCTCAGCAACATTGAGCCCACGATGATGGCGGTCGCCAACACGGTTGCCACCGGGGTCCGCCGTCCGCGTGAAAAAATCCGGAACGTTGTGCTCAACAGATTGCCCATGTCAGTGATGCTTCCTCCTCGTCTTTTAGCTGGAAACTAATTACATTTGTGCGCGAGGCAAGTCTGAGTATGAGGATTGGTCCAACCAAGTGAAAGGGGCGTTTCATATCTATCGAAGGTAATAATTCTTATGGTGAGTAGTGGAACAAATGATGACACGAAGCACCTATTTGTCGTTTTCTACGCGTGACTTGACTATATATCGGGAAGCGTCGAGAAAAACGCATGAACTACCCTGAAAAGATCGGGAAGAAGCGGAACTTGTGTTCGGGAACCTTTGCACTGGAGTACCTTGTGACAAGTCTAATCCGGGTTGCGTTGGCGACTTTTCTAATGATCCCCACGGTGGCTTTGGCGCAATCGGCGCCGAAGGCTGCGGTACTGCCATTC
Source organism: Alphaproteobacteria bacterium (assembly GCA_022600345.1). Classification (GTDB taxonomy): domain Bacteria; phylum Pseudomonadota; class Alphaproteobacteria; order Rhizobiales; family Hyphomicrobiaceae; genus Filomicrobium. The sequence continues at coordinate 8,456 of JAHZKP010000073.1, forward strand.
GAGATGCGCATCGAGTTGCAGATGGATGGCATGAGCCTTTACGGTTTGCCGCCCAAGCCTAAAAAGGCCGAACAAGAGCGGCTGGAAATGGCGCGGCAAAAACTGATCGACATGGTTGTCAGTCGCGGCGCCTATGAAGTCGTCGATCTATCGAAATACAAATCCGAGATGAAGCGGGCGGCACCGTTCGAATATTGCGACGGCTGTGAAGTCGAGTTCGGAAAAAAGGCCGGGGCGGACGTTACCATCCTGGGCGTGGTGCAAAAAGCTTCCGAGATGATGATCAACGTGGCGGTCTTTGTTAGAGACACCAACAGCGGAAAGCTGACCAAATCGATGGCGGTCAGCGTACTGCAAAACGACGACGCGGGCTGGTCGCGCGCCGTTCGCCATCTGGTCAACAACCGTCTCGCACCCGAGGTGGAGTCAAAGTGAAGCGCAAGAACCGAAATATCGATCGCCGCGAATTCCTCGTGTCAGCGGCTGCAGCAGGTGCGCTTATGGGCGTGCCTGCACCGTTGCAAGCAGCAAAGGCGGGAAGCCTGCGCGTTGGTTCGCTCAAGTTTGGCTCTTTGGGCTGGCTGTTGGAAACCGTTGTTGCCGAGGGGCTGGACAAGGCGCAGGGGTTCGACCTTGAACTGATCGACATGGCAACGACGGGGGCAGCGAAGATCGGGCTGTTATCGGGTAGCGCCGACGTTATCGTCAGCGACTGGCCGTGGGCGATGCGGCAGCGATCGGAGGGTGAAGCGGTTCGGTTTGCGCCGTATTCATCGGCGCTTGGCGCGGTGATGGTTGCAGGAGACAGTCCGATCAAAAACGTCGGCGATCTGGCTGACAAGAGGTTGGGCATCGCCGGTTCAAAACTGGACAAGAGCTGGCTATTGCTGCGTGCTTATGCGCAACAGGAAACGGGAAGCGATATCGCCAAGTCGGTTGCGCCGACCTTTGGCGCGGCGCCGTTGATAAGCGAGCAGATCCGTCAGGGGCGGGTTGATGCAGCGCTGAACTTCTGGACGTTCTCGGCGCGCCTGAAGGGAATGGGCTACCGGGAAGTGATATCGATGGCCGATGTCTTGAAGTCGATGGGGATCGCGCCTGTCCCATCGCTTGTCGGGTTCATCTGGGACGAGAAAAAAACTGCCGGCAAATCGGCCGAAGTTGCAAAATTCCATGCCGCTATCCGCGCGGGCAACGAAGTGTTGGCCAAATCAGATGCCGCCTGGGAGCGCATCAGGCAGCGCATGCGGGTCAGATCGGATGCGGAATTTGAAGCCTTGAAGGCATACTATCGCTCCGGCATCCCAAATGGCTGGTCGCCTGAACATACTGCTTCGGCTGAAAAGCTGTTCGGGTTGCTCGTCAAGCTTGGCGAAAGGACGCTGGCCGGGGGTAAAACGAAGTTCGATCCGGCACTCTTCCATGGCGCTTGAGAACAACACCATCAGAACCGGACGCGTTGGGCGCGGGATTACCGGCAAGGTTCTCGTGGGACGGCTTGGCTGGACGGTGATTTCGTTTTTGACATTGCTTGTGCTGTGGGCGGTGGTGGCCGCCATCATGCAAAGCCGGCTGTTTCCCGGCCCCTTGGAAGTCGGCGACAAGCTGTTGTCGGAAGCGGCCAGCGGCGAGCTATTCTACCACGTCGGCCTTACGTTGGGGCGGGTTGCGGCTGCGTTCATAGCAGCGATGGCGATCGGCTGTGCCATCGGGATCGCGCTGGGGCGCGCCAAGGGGGCAGATCTATTCTTCGACACCTGGTTGATCTTTTTTCTCAACCTGCCGGCGCTCGTGACAATTATCCTTTGCTATGTCTGGTTCGGGCTCACTGAAACGGCGGCCATTCTGGCTGTTGCGATCAACAAGATTCCCAATGTGGCGGTGACCGTGCGCGAAGGCGCGCGCAGCCTGTCGCGTGACCTCAACGAAATGTCGGAGATCTACCGCTTCGGATTCTGGAAAACGTTACGCCACGTGACGCTGCCGCAACTGGCGCCTTTCTTCGCCGCGGCAGCGCGCGGCGGATTGGCATTGGTCTGGAAGATCGTACTGGTGGTTGAATTGCTGGGCCGGCCCAACGGCGTCGGGGAGCAACTGCACATCGGCTTCCAGCTTTTCGACGTCTCGATGATCCTGGCTTACGCGATTGCATTCATCGTCGTCGTGCAGGTGATTGAGCTGTGTGTCCTGCAACCGCTTGAAGCGCGGGCAAACCGGTGGCGGCGATGAGAATGGATAGCAACGCGTTGCGGGTGACGGTGGAAGAAAAGACCTTTCCGGCGGTGGAGGACCGCCCCGAACAGGTTGTGTTGAGCGCGGTCGACCTCAACGTCGAAGAGGGTTCGTTCGTGGTGATCACGGGGCCGTCGGGTTGCGGAAAATCGACGCTTCTGAACATCGCCGCCGGTCTTGATGAGGACTATCGCGGACAGGTGGCGTTCTCACAGGCCAACGCCAAGCTATCGTTCATGTTCCAGACGCCAAGGTTGTTGCCATGGCGCACCGTGGCGCAAAACATCAGGCTGGTGCTTGATGACGATTGCCCCGATGGCGACAAGCGTGTTGCCGCCATTCTCGACCGAGTCGGCTTGAGCGAGGCGGCCACGGCCTACCCGGAGCGGCTTTCGCTTGGCATGCAGCGGCGCGCGGCGCTGGCGCGTGCGTTCGTCGTCGAGCCCGACATCTTGTTGATGGACGAACCGTTTGTATCGCTCGACGATCCGAGTGCCGACAGCCTCAGGACGCTGCTGATCGAGTTGTGGGCCAGCAAGCCGACAACGGTCTTGTTCGTTACGCACGATCGTACTGAAGCCGTGATGTTGGCAACGCGGCTCATTCGCCTTGGGGGGAAGCCTGCTGCAATCGTCCAGGATACGGCAATTGAACTGTCCGCTGATGAGCGCCTGGATCGCGAAAAGGTTCTGGCCTACCGGATGCGCTTGTTCGATAACGATTAAATGAATTCGATTCCGATCAGCCTGCGCACCGCGCCAGCGCGCGCGTTAATGTTGGCGAGTGTGACCTCGCCGGACGAAGCAGGGCTGTGCCTGGCTGCCGGAGCCGACATCATTGATGCCAAGGACCCGAATTCGGGCGCCTTGGGGGCGCTTGCCCCGCAGACCGTCGAAGCGATTGTCGCGACTGTGCGGGCAAATTCGGCGAATGCGGTCAGCGCCACCATCGGGGATTTGCCGTGCTCAGTTGGGCCGATAACCGCTGCGGCAGAGGCGACAGCGCGCACGGGGGTCGACTACGTCAAGGTTGGACTTCTGCCAGGGGGAAATGCTTCGGCCGTCATCGCCGGGCTGGGCGAGGCCGACACCGGGCAGGCTGGCCTTGTAGGCGTGCTGTTTGCCGATCACGGCGCGGACTTCTCCCTTATTCCTCAGATGGCGCGAGCGGGGTTTTGCGGTGTCTTGATCGATACCGCCGACAAGCAGGCTGGCTCTCTGACCGGCATCATGCCGCTCGAAGAGATTGCTGAATTCGTGCACGCGGCGCGCACTGCCGGCCTGTTTGCCGGGCTTGCTGGAAGCTTGAAGCGGTCCGATATCGAAAGCCTTTGGACATGCAGACCCGGCATCATGGGGTTTCGTGGGGCTCTGTGTCTCGACTCGCAGCGCACATCTGCGCTAGATGAGACTTTGGTACAGTCTATTCGCTCAGCCCTCGATAGGGTTGCGGAGGCTTGCCCGGCTGGACGGGCGAAGGGCGGCGATAACAATACCGGCTGCTAGCAGGCCGCTAGAAGAACACGATAGAGGAAATGCGCCGATGACGGATATGTCCATCCTTGCAGGACGCCTGCATCAACGCAGCGCCCATGGGCAATACGACAGGATCTTCGTTCGCGATCTGATCCTGGACTGCCATATCGGTGTCTACGAGGAGGAAAAAGGCGTCACGCAGAAGGTCGGTTTTTCGATTGAAGCTGCGGTTGCTCCCGAGATTGCCAGCCGGCATGACCAGATCGCGGAGGTCCCCTCCTACGACAACCTCGTTGATGCGGTGAATGAAACGCTTTCCGAAGGCCACATCAACCTGGTCGAGACGATGGCTGAGAATATCGCCAGACTGATCCTTGCGGATGCCCGCATTGTGTGGGTTCGCGTCAGGATCGACAAATTGGAACGCGGACCGGCTGCCGTGGGCGTTGAGATTGTTCGCCCGCGGGAATTGGGAAACCCCAGTGTCCAATGAAGCCCGACAGTCAACATCCTCCGGTCAGCAGATCCCAGGCAATGCTTGCCCGGTTGTCGTAAAGATCGGTGGCAGCGTGACGCGGCCGCCGGGCAATTTCCAGACCTTACTTGAGTTGGTGGAGAAGTCGGGCCGGCCGGTTGTTATCGTGCCGGGCGGCGGTTGGTTTGCCGATGCGGTGCGCATGGCGCAGCCCGGGCATGGGTTCGATGATCGTACCGCCCATCTGATGGCAATCCTGGCAATGCATCAGACCGCCATGATGATGTTGGGTGTCTGCCCCTGGCTGGTTGCCTGCGAAACACTCGACGAGGTTCGGGCGGCCCTGTCAAAAGGGGGGACGTGCATCTGGCTGCCTTTCACCGAATGCCAGAATGATGCCGACCTTCCTTCGAATTGGAACACCACGTCGGATGCGATTGCCGCGCGCCTTTGCGAACGTTTGGGCAACCTCCCCCTCATATTCGTCAAGTCACGCTCGTGCGAGGGCAATGGCGATGTCTGGCAATTGGTATCTGCCAACCTGATCGACCCCATCGCAGCGAAGATCATCGAGCGATCCGACCTTGCATATGAAATCGTGCAGCCGTTGCAAACGACAGAACTTGAAACGCTGCTGAAATCCGTTCCGGCTGCTGAACCAGCAGCGGCAATATGAATTCCCCCGATAAAACCCTAGGGCCATGACAAAAAACGACGTTGAGACACCGCGCTATGGCTGGACCCTGACGGGTTCTGGACATTTCTTCAAAGAGAGCATCGCGTTGATGCGTGAGCTCAAGCCGCTCGATATCTTTCTTTCCGCGGCGGCGGAAGAAGTGTTGAACATGTACAAGCAGGCGCTTGCAGAATTGCCTGAAGGCACGCGGATCTTCAAGGACCGCACCGCCAGCGCGGTTCCGGTGGGCGGCTTTTATCACGGCGTCTACCATACGCACATCATGGCGCCTGCAACGTCCAACACGATTGCGAAGTGCGTGTGCGGCATCTCCGACAACCTGGCGACAAACGTTTATGCGCAGGCTGGCAAATGCCGGGTTCCATCGATCGTTTTTGCCTGCGATACCAAGCCCGAGGACATTACCGAAGCGCCACGCCAGAACATGGTTCCGGTATTCCCGCGGCGGATCGATCTGGAGAATACCGAAAAGCTCAAGAGCTTCGAATACACGACGGTTGTCGAGAGCATCGAAGAACTCAAACAGGCGCTGGAAGCGCGGCGCGAATGCCTGACAAACTCCTGTTCCTGACCGGCCATCTGGCCGAAGCCCGCCTGAACGGAACGCTGGCCGAAATTGGTTTGCCGGAGGACACGTTCGAAGTGCGCAATGTCGGCATCAAGGTTGCCGCGTTGATGACGGAAAAGATCCTCAAGAACCGATTGGAAGCTCCGCTTGTTGCCGACCGGGTGATCTTGCCCGGGCGGGTGCGGATGGATCTTCAGTCGCTGGGCGATCACTTCGGCGTTCCGTTCGAGTTGGGGCCGGAAGAGTTGATCGACCTGCCGCAGTTCTTGGGGCGTGGCGGCAAGCCGCCGGACCTTTCCCAATACGACATCAATATCTTTGCCGAGATCGTCGAAGCACCTGAATTGCCGCTTGATGAGTTGATTGCGCGGGCACTGAAACACAAGTCAGCGGGCGCGGACGTCATCGACCTCGGTTGCAGGCCCGACGTTCCCTTTCCAGGTCTCGAAGATGCCGTGAAAGCACTCAAGGCTGAGGGGCTGAAGGTCAGCGTCGATTCGGGCGACTGGGAAGAATTGCGCCGGGCTGCGCAAGCAGGTGCCGACTTCGTTCTTAGCCTTGATGAAGACCACCTCGAAGTGGTTGCAGGTACGAAATGCGTGCCGGTTCTGATCCCCAGAGAGCACGGCGATATCGACTCGCTTGTGCGCGCTATCGAAAAAGCGGAGGCGCTTGGCATACCGCATCTGGCCGACCCAATCCTCGATCCAATCCACTTCGGATTCATGAAATCGCTGGAGCGCTACGCGGACCTGAGAAGGCGCTGCCCGGATGTCGAGATGCTGATGGGCACCGGCAATCTCACCGAGCTGACAGAGGCCGACAGCCAGGGGCTCACCGCGATGCTGGTGGGTATTTGTTCGGAGCTTAACATCCGCAACGTGCTGATAGTGCAGGTCTCGCCGCACACGACGCGCACCGTAGAAGAGCACGATGCGGCGCGGCGGTTGATGTTCAGGGCACGCGAAGACAACGCCTTGCCGAAGGGGTATGGCGGGGGCTTGCTATCGCTGCACGATCTGAGGCCGTTTCCACAGACGCCCGATGAAATCGCCAAGGCTGCGGCGGCCATCCGGGATGCCAATTTCCGCATCGAGCCCAGCACCCAGGGCCTTCATATCTACAACCGCTTCGGGCACAACGTCGAAGCCGATCCGTTTGAGTTGTTCGGCAAGCTTGGTGTGGAGGAAGACGGCAGTCACGCCTTCTATCTTGGCTATGAGTTGGCAAAAGCGGAGATCGCAAGGACGTTGGGCAAGCGCTACACGCAGGACAGGCCGCTCGATTGGGGTGTAGCTGCTGACGCTCCCAATGAGGATATGATCCACCACGCGCCAGAAGGAGCGACTTTGAGGGCGGCGCGCGAGTTGGCTGAGCAAAAGCGAGAGGAAGCCCGGAAAGAGGCTGCTGAGAAGTTGGAAGCGGCGAAGAAGGATGGAGGCGCTGCCTCCAAACCTCCGCCAAAGGCCTGAGGCCTTTGGAAACCCGAATCTTGGGCTTGCCGATCCGTCGCGAGGATTGAACTAGGCACAAGCCAAACTCTACCTATCCATGCAAAACCGGCGTGAAGATTGGCGGCTGTTGTGGTAGGATTTCTCAAAAATTTCAGGAGGAAACAGCCATGCCGCAGATCGTCGAAACGATCGTTACGACGCGTGCCAAAAGTGGCGAAGTGCACATTGCACCGCTCGGGCTTATTCAAAGAGACGAGCATCATTGGATCATCGCCCCGTTCACGCCTTCAACCACACTTGAAAACCTGCAAGAGAACCCGTGTGCGGTCGCAAACCACGTCGATGACGTGCGCGTTTATGCGGGCTGCCTGACGGGGCGGAAGAACTGGCCGCTTCAGCGGGCTGAAAAAATCGACGGCGCGGTTCTCAATTGTGCGATTTCACATTGGGAGCTGAAGGTCGAATCCATTGAACAGGACGATGTGCGTCCGCGCTTCATTTGCCGGCCCGCCTACACAGCCGGGCACAAGCCGTGGGGCGGTTTCAACCGCGCGCAAGCTGCCGTGCTGGAAGCTGCCGTGCTCGTCTCACGATTGAAGATGCTGCCGAAGGAAAAGATCGAAAGCGAGCTAGAGTATCTGGAGATCGCCATTTCGAAGACGGCAGGCGAACGCGAGCTGGAAGCCTGGAGCTGGCTGATGAAGAAGGTTGAGGATTGGCGGGGGGAGGCTTGAGGGCAGGCTCGCCGACTGTCGTTATTTCGCTTCGCGCGGGGCCTTCGGCCATGCCGGATTGTGCGAGCGCAATCTGGTCCTCGCGGGAATAGCGAGGGGGCCGTGCGGTTGATGTAAGCAATGTGGGTTTGAAGGTTCAAACGCTTTATTGGGCGGCTGAAAGAATTGGGTAGCTCGTGTCGCACCTTGGGTCCCGGTAACAAGTACCGGGATGACAGTTTGGTGGATCGGACCGCGAAAACCGGCTGATGCCGGCTCTTGTGTTTGTCCCTCACGCTTTTTCCGTGTAGCTGCCCCTCATCCTCTCCTTCTCCCCGTCTGCTCAACACGATCTTGGAAAGTGTTGACCCTAGAAAACGGGGAGAAGGAAGCGAGTGCCGCCCCCTTGCGAGATCAATAATTCTGGCACTTACTTCTTCGCGATTTAACCTCGATTGACGCTTTATTGGGCGGCTGAAAGAATTGCGTAGCTCGTGCCGCAACTTGGGTCCCGGTAACAAGTACCGGGATGACAGTTTGGTGGGTGTTGGGGGCCTCACTTCGCCGGTGTCGCCAACTCGGTTTCGAGATTCCATTCTTTCCAGCCGTCGACGCCGTCAGGGTACCAGATGACATCTGTGTGGCCCCATTCGAGGGCGCGCTTGGCGGCGTTCCAGCTCATCCAGCAATTGCGCAGACAAAAGAAAACGAGCGGTTTGGATTTATCGCCGCCGGAGACCTCTTCCAGCCCGGCGCGGAAGTATGTCTTGAACTGAGGATTGAGCACGCCGTAGCCGACATTGGGCAGCCAGACTGCCCCCTTGATCGTCGTATGCTTGGGAGTGCGCCAGACTGTCCCCTTTGGCAAATTGGGCGGCTTGGGGGCTTGCGGGAAGACATCGACGAAGACGGCCTTGCCTGCCTTCATCACGGCTTCGGCAGCTTCGGTATCGACGACCCTGCCGCCTTTCAAAGTGGCGGGAACGGGCGAGCGGTACTTTGCATGGCGGTAGCCGTCGGGTTCGGGCACCGTCTCCTCATCAGCCAAGGCGGGGAGGGTGAACAGCATTACGACAGCGGTCAGGGCGGCGATTATCGTATTGAGTTGCATTAGCCCCTCTTAGTCCGATCGTTGGCGGCGACGTGCCAAATTGCCTGCTGGCTGGTATACTACCCTATGAACCTGTCAGGAAACCGGAGACATCATGGCGTTAGCTGATGATACGCCCGATCTGCCGCCGATGACCATTGAGGAGTTCCTTAACTGGGACGGCGGTGGGCATCAGGGCAAGCTGATCCTTGTCAATGGACACGTGGGGGCGATGTCACCGGCGAGCGCGACGCATGGGCTGATCCAGGCGAATATTTCGGGCGAACTGCGCAGCCACCTTCGCAAGCATGGCCTCCCGTGCCGCGTTGGGACCGAAACGCCGGTCATACCGTCGCTTGCGCGAGGCAAAAGCATCCGTGTGCCAGATGTGGCAATTACCTGTAGCCCGCCATCCGACAGCAAGGTGTTCGAGGACCCGCTGCTAATCGTCGAAGTCATGTCACCTACCAATAGGAAGCAGACCGAAGAAAGTCTGGAGACCATGACCGGGATCTTGTCGGTCAAAGAGATCCTGGTGGTGGAATCTGAAGAAGTGCTGGTTCAGGACTACCGGCGGGGCGAGGATGGCGGCTGGCCGACCGCACCCAGCCAGGAGACCCGGGACGTTAAGGCCAGCGTCCGGCTGGAGAGCATCGGTCTGGATTTGGCGTTGTCGGATATCTACTGGCAGACGCATTTGGCCACGGGCCAAGCGTAGAGACGAGCCAGCGTTATTTCAGGTCTACCCAGCCGTTGATGAGCCCGAGACGGCGCAGCCAGAATAAGAGCCGTTTGCGGGCGCTGAGCGGCAAGCGAACCTCAGGGCCCATCGCGTACAGATCCTCGATCCAGGCTTCGGCGTCCTCGTCGTTGAGGTCGAGGCGGGCCTCGTAAGCTTTCTGAATCATCTGACGCAGGTTGTAGGGGCCAAGCTTTGCGCTCACCGAAGAACGGTCACGCAGCGTGGAAAGCCACTCGCCCTCGCGGGTGGTTAACGGCTCGCTGCCATCATATTCTTTCAGTCTTTCGATGAATTCCTGGGCGCTCTCAGTGAGGTCGGCACCAATGGTGCGGGAAATCCCGGCAGCGAGCATTTTGACCGCCAAGGGATCATGGGCCAATCGATGCATTTCGCGATAGTCCACAGGCTTCCTCCCTGCACTTCCTGAAGTCTCTGAAAGAGTTATGTGATTCGGGCTCGCCGGGATGGCTGAATGCGGGGAATACTTGTGTAAAGGTTGGGGGACGAAGCTGAATATGCGGGCGCAAACGGCCTTGGCGGGCGGGTTTGCTCCGCGGCGGCGGGGGGCAATGGAAACGATGAGGCCAATGGTGGGGTATTTGCAGAACGCGCGCGGCGGTTTAAGTGTTGTTTCAAGCATCAATCACACACTCGCGGCGAGGTCGCAGCGCTCATGACCCATATCCCTGATTTCACCAAGGTTGCGTTCGAGGACGCCCAGGCCCCCAAGGTCACGCCCAGCGCTGACGTTTGGAAGACGCCGGAGGGTATCGACGTCAAACCGGTTTACGGCGAAAGCGACCTTGCCGGGCTCGACTTCCTCAACACCTATCCAGGGATTGCGCCATTCCTGCGGGGGCCTTACCCGGCGATGTATGCCGCCCAGCCGTGGACGATCCGCCAGTATGCGGGCTTCTCGACGGCTGAAGATTCCAATGCCTTCTACCGGCGCAATATTGCCGCCGGCCAAAAGGGCTTGTCGGTTGCCTTCGATCTGGCCACCCACCGGGGGTATGATTCCGATCATCCGCGCGTCAAAGGCGACGTTGGCATGGCCGGTGTGGCGATCGACTCCATCTACGACATGCGCACGCTGTTCTCAGGCATCGACCTGTCGGAAATGTCGGTTTCGATGACCATGAACGGGGCCGTGCTGCCAGTGCTGGCGCTATTCATCGTTGCTGGCGAAGAGCAGGGCGTTTCTGCCGACAAGCTGTCGGGGACCATTCAGAACGATATCCTGAAAGAGTTCATGGTCCGCAATACCTATATCTATCCGCCTGCACCATCGATGCGGATCATCTCCGACATCTTCGGTTTCACCAGCTCGAATATGCCGAAGTTCAACTCGATTTCGATCTCCGGCTATCACATGCAGGAGGCCGGTGCGACCGCCGACCTTGAGCTTGCCTACACATTGGCCGACGGCGTCGAGTATGCGCGGGCCGGTGTTGCCGCCGGGCTGCCGATCGACAAGTTTGCGCCGCGGCTTTCGTTCTTCTGGGCGATCGGCATGAACTTCTTCATGGAGGTCGCGAAGCTTCGTGCCGCACGCCTGTTATGGGCGAAGATGATCAAGGAAGAGTTCAATCCTGAGAACCCGCGCTCATTGTCGCTACGCACGCACTCGCAGACGTCGGGCTGGTCGCTGACCGCGCAAGACGTGTTCAACAACGTTATCCGTACAGCGATCGAGGCGATGGCGGCAACCCAAGGCCATACGCAATCGCTGCACACCAACGGGCTCGATGAAGCGATCGCGCTGCCGACCGACTTCTCGGCCAGGATCGCGCGCAACACGCAGCTTTTCCTGCAACAGGAAAGCGGCACCTGCCGGATCGCCGACCCGTGGGGTGGCAGTGCGTATGTCGAGCGGCTGACGCATGACCTGGCCGCGCGTGCCATGGTGCATATCGAGGAAGCCGAAAAACTGGGCGGCATGGCCAAGGCGATTGCGGCGGGCGTTCCCAAACTGCGGATCGAGGAAGCTGCTGCGCGGACCCAGGCGCGGATCGATTCCGGTCAACAGACGATTGTCGGCGTCAACAAGTATCAGGTCGAGAACGATGCCATCATCGAGTTGTTGAAGGTCGACAACAATTCGGTGCGCAACCAGCAACTCGAAAAGCTTCGCCGACTGCGTGAAGAGCGCAATGAGGCCGACGTTCAATCGGCGTTAGAGGCACTGACCAATGGCGCGGCGGGCAACGCCAATTTGCTGGAGCTTGCCGTCAATGCTGCGCGCAAGATGGCGACGGTTGGCGAAATTTCTGAGGCGATGGAAAAGGTCTTCACCCGGCACCGTGCGGAAATCCGCGCCATCTCCGGGGTCTATCGAGCGGAGGCGCAGACCGTGAACAAGAACATCGATGCCGTCTTGCAGATGGTCGACACGTTTGAAGGCAATGACGGCCGCCGTCCGCGCATTCTGATTGCCAAGATGGGCCAGGACGGACACGACCGCGGCCAGAAGGTGATCGCGTCGGCATTCGCTGACCTTGGCTTCGATGTCGACATCGGGGCGCTGTTTGCAACTCCTGAAGAAGCTGCCAAGCAGGCCGTTGAAAACGACGTGCACATTGTCGGGGTCTCGTCGCTGGCGGCCGGGCACCTGACACTGGTGCCTGAACTCAGGGCGGCACTGGAAGAGCAAGGGCGGCCTGACATCATGATCGTCGTTGGCGGCGTCATTCCACCTGCCGACTACGATGCGCTGTTTGCCGCCGGTGCGAAGGCCGTGTTCGGTCCGGGCACGAACATTCCCGAAGCTGCCGCTGACCTACTGGCCAAGCTGAGCCAGCAGCTTGGCTATTCCCAGGAAGCGGCTGAGTAAGTGCAGGACGGGTTCCACGGTTGAGCAATCCGGCAAGATATGCAGCGGGCGCTGGTCACGATCTCTTGTTTTTTGATGCTGGCCTGGCTGGGGCTGGTGGCTTCCGAGCGCGGAGTCGTGGTTTGGCAATCGACGCCGTTCAAAGCCAAGGGGCACAGTCGTCCTGCGATCAGGTGCACATATTTCGATGGCACCAGTTTATTTGAGCGGGGATTTCTTTATTCACCGCAAAACCGGCTTGGGTCTTCGCGCTGTCCGATTATCGCCCGCCCGGGATTGTAGCTGGTTCACCTGCTGTGCGTTCCCGGACGCTGTTGCGCCTTTGGCGCGGCTGCGAGCCGGGATCTTGCCGGGCTAATGAAGAGGGCGGTCCTGGCCAAAAAAAGGGACAAGGCCCCGGACAAATGCTATCGCATTTTCCGGGGATGCAGACGGGTGGATGTGGCAGGGGTGATGTTGGGCTGGAGTGGTCGCTATGCACCTTAAACGCATCCAATGGTGACCTTCGCGCCAAGCGGTTCCTTAAGCAGGCGTTACCCGCAAACAACCAATGCCCATGGCTGAACTGTCCGGCCTTTTAAACAAGCCCTGGCAGACTGGCGCGATGAAACGCGAAACAATCATAGCCCTGGTGGGCTTTGCCGGTTTGGCGATGGCGCTGCCGCATTTCGTGAAGGGGGCCAACCCTCACGGGGCTTATACCAGCCAGCAGGGCACGCGGCATTCGACTTCGGGCAAGTCCTTGACGTGGCCTAGAAGCATGAACGAAACCGTGCACCGGGTCCATGTTACCGTTCCAATGCGCGACTGGTCGAAGCGGTCGGGGCGGATGATTGTCACCGCCTACAAGCCCGATGGGGCGGGACCGTTTCCAGCGATCATCCACCATCACGGCACCGATCCGACGCGCCGTCATAAGCGGCGGCGGTTTCGTCAGTTCCATTATGCGCGCCATTGGGTGCGGCGCGGGTTTGCGGTGTTTGCTGTGACGCGGCTGGGGTTTGGCGACGCGGGGCCTGAACCGTTCCCTGAGCGGATCGCGGGGACGTGTGACAATCCCGATTTCGATCCCGTCTATGCGGCGCTGGCAGAACAGTCGGCTGCGGCCCTGGGGTTCGTCAAGAGCCAGGCCTACGTCGACGCATCCAGGATCATCTTGTCCGGGCAATCGATGGGCGGAAGTGCGGTTCTGGCGCATCTGTCGCGCGGCGCACCCGGGGTCGTTGGTGGGCTCAACTTTGCCAGCGGCCTTTCGGACACGCCGATCGGGCGCAGGACAATTGAATGTGGCTGGGACCGGATGCCCTCCATCTACAGATCGTTTGGACGCGGCGCCAATGCGCCTTCGTTATGGATCTATGGAGAAGGCGACAGCTACAGCCCCTTAAAAATCGCGAAAGCCCGGTTTAAACAATACCAATTAACCGGCGGGCGGGCCAAACTCCACGTGGTGCCAAAACAATCGGGCCTTGACGGCCACTTCGTTATTATCCGGCCGTATTTATGGATGCGCGAAGCCGACGAGTTCGTCCGAAACGCCGGCATTGAAATTCGGCACGCAAAGCGGCGGCGATAGAACAAATGCCATGGGTAAAACCCGGCGGAGTTGTCCGCCGGGTTTCAGATTCGCGCACGTGGCCAATTACCACCAACCCTTGCAAATGAAGTATTTCTTCTTCCAGAAGAAGAGGCCGGTTTGGTGCCATTTCCATTTGTAGAAACCGCAGCCATGGAAGCCTTTATGGCGCTTGAATCGGAAGCCGCCCTTAAATTTGCGATGGCGATGGCCGACATTTAGAACCTGAGACTGCTGGAAATGGCTGTTCAGGCTTTTGAAGTTTCCGACACCGCCTGCCTGGGCCGCATTCGCGGCGATGCCAACGCTGCCCATTGCAACGGCGCCAGCCAATAGCGCTGTACGCATGAATGATGTCGTTTTGCTCATGTTTTATCTCCTGTAACACTGGGACATTTCGTCCGTTTTTGCGAGAGGCGGAAGCCATTCGCGTTGCGACAGGATGATAAAGTTTCGGCCTTTGGGCAGTTTCGTCTGGAACAGTTGTATGCAATTGAAAAAAGCCCCAGGCGCAATAGCCTGGGGCTTTCTGACTGACCTGGTATTGGCGATGCCAATTAATTGATACGGTCGTACCAACGGCCGTTTTCGGCGGACTTCCTGGCAGCGGTCGGCTTGGCTTTCCTGACAGACGTCAGCCAGCGGTTTTCCTGACCTGCCGCCATGCTCGGGGCATTCACGCCGCCGACCGTGGCATAGGAGTGGTTGCCGTCATAACAGCCGCCAACGCAGTCGATAGAATCGGTTCCAGCGACCACGCCCTTCTTGATCGGTTTCTCATTAACCGGTCCACGTGCGTTGCGCGGCTCAATGTAGACGACGTGTGCAGTTTCTTTGGCACAGCCGGCTTCGCAGACGACAACAAAATGCTCAGGATAGCCGGCGGCAAGCGGATGCGGCTTCTTTTCGCCAAGCCGCGGTTTTCTTTTTTGGTGAGCCCACTTGTCGTAGATGCTGGCTTTCTGCTTTTTGTCCTTGGCGGCGACCGTCTTGTCGGGGTGCAGCTTGGATTTGACCACACGGGCCTTTGGTGCAGGCGCCTTGCGGGCGGGTTTTCTGGCAGCAACCGCGGCGGCGGGGGGCGCCTTGATGGCTGCAGGTTCAGGCTCCACGGCAGGCTCTTCGAGCGCCAGTTCGGGACCGGTTTCAGTGTCGCCGGCAAGTTCGGGAATTGAGGACTCCGGGGCGTCGGCTTCCTGGGCAACGGCGGCTTCGAGGGGATCCTCTTGGGTGGCTTCTTCAAGGGGATCTTCAACTGCGGCTGCTTCTAGTGGGTCTTCAACTGCAGCGGCTTCAAGTGGATCTTCGAGGGAGGCTGCATCGAGGGGATCTTCTTCCACTGCGGAAGGCGCAGGTTCGGTATTTTCAGATGCCAATTCGGGGATATCAAGGTTGTCTGGATCGGGCCAGGCGGGAGCGGCTTCAGCGGCCTGGGTGGCCTCGTCGGCCCCTTCGGCTGCTTCGACAGCGTCGGCTGCTTCCATCAATGGATCGTCAGCAGCCACCTCTTCCGGGCCGGTGTCTTCGACCACTTCGGCGGCAGCGGGCTCATCGCCTAGTTCAGGACCTTCCTGATCAGGCGCATCGATTTGCTCCACGGGCGGTTTGGATGGCTGCACATCGGGCAACAGATATTCGTATTCAGAGTACCTGGGGTGCCCGGAGCCCGAAGAAGGGCGCGTGCGGCTGGAGGGACTGGCGGGGCGAGAAGACTCGACCGGCTCGATCGTGACATCCCCGAAGTCCACTCCGCGCAGCGAATCGGCGCTTGAGGGCGTTGCGAGGAGACAGAATACGGAGAGGCCAACGGCACACAACGATGCCGGAATTCGCAGGCCTGAGATGGCCTGACTTGCAGTGAACGCTTTCAACATAACACCCTACGACTCTAGGAAAACATCGGGTAAACCAAGCGAAGTCTCTCACGAGCCGGTTAACGAACACTTTCACAGTGCTTCAGGAATGTTCTGATTCGCGACGCTTGGCTAAAGATGTTCGCAAAGATCAGCGGGTGTGCTGGTAGTATTGGGGGGCGGCCGCGCTGCCGCCATTGATAATGTGGACGTTGCGGAAATCCGATGGAACGTCGGCGATGGCAACCGGCTTTCGCTGGGCGCCAGGTGCTGTCGGATCGATCTCAAGGGCGCGCAGTTTGGAGGCGATGTCCTGAGGCTTGCGCTCGGGTAATGGCAGGTCGAGAGGGACGGCGGCAACCGGAGCTGCGGGGGGCGGGGCGACAATCTCGCGGCCGAAATACTTGGCAATGCATGGATCGGTCCTGACCAGCACTGCAACCTCGTCCTGCGTCAGCGTCAGCACGCGGCCATCGTCGCAGACAAAGGTTTCGGCTGCCTGGGCCGGTGCGGCAATGGCCATCTGGCTGGTTGCCAGTCCGGCAGCCAAGACCGCCCGCGTCAGTTTCGACGTTATCGCCATGATTTGCCCCCTACACCAGACGGAGCGGAACGTAAGCGAACCGCAGATTCCTATCAGCCCAGCCCGTGTGGCCGCTATTTATGACAAGATCAAGCCGGTGGGCGAGTTTTCCACCCACCGGTCCAAGAGTTTCTCATTGAGTGTCACCCTCGGGCCAATCGACTATCGGGAAACGGCGACTAACGAGCATCGGCTGCCGGATACTGCCAATAAGGCCCCTTGTCGGTTTCGATGCGCTTGAGTTTGGGCAGCCTGACTTCGGGCGGGCGGGTGCCTTGACTGATCAGCTTGCCGATATCTTCGAGCAGTGCGTTGTTTTCAGCGTAGCCGTTGTGATTGATGCCGACTGAATCCATGCTGGTTGCTGTCGCATCGATGGTGTCGACCCCCTTCAGTACGATTGGTCCCGCCTCAGGAACGTCGCCTGCGCGCGGCACCCCGCCATTTACGCGTCGGGAAACCTGCAAAGCCGTATCGTTGGAAGCGGCGTAAAGCGTGATGCCCTCGGCTATGCCCTCTATCGAGGAGACGATGTGCTCGAAACTGTCCCGGTCGACGTCGGGGGCTGCCAGGATCAACTGCGAGATCAGCACGCCTTCAGGCAGGGATCGCTTGAAGTCCTGGAGCACGCGCAACAACAGTTGGTTGCCCATCGAGTGAGCAATCACGCTAAGCTTCTTTGCTCCGGTTTCCTTGCTGATGATTTCCAGGAACTGGCGCAGGTAGGGCTCGGCGGAAGAAGCGCTTTCGCGGTCGTAGGTATACCCCTGGAGGGTGCCGCCCGAGGGCCAGCTATAAAGAAATGGCGCTCCATCGAATTTCAAGTCGTAGGCGATCTGGGCCGTGCGGTAGACGGCGTTGTCAAACCGGGTCTTGTAGCCGTGTACGAAAACCAGGGCGTGATCCTTGAAGCGGGTCGACTTGGCGAGGCGTTCGCGGATCAGGGCGAGGAACTCCTCCTTGGTCAGGGCTTTGAGTTCTTTCAGCGTGAAGTGGAGCTTGGGATCTTCGGCGGCTTCATAAAGTGTCACGTCGATGTAGGGGATCTTCAGCGCCCAGGGACGTTCCACCATCGGCACTTCGTGGTTCTTGGGAATGGTCACAAGTGCGCGGCCAAGTTCCAGCCGGCGGCCGCGCTGCCAATCGTATGCGATGCGCTTTTTCTTATCGGCGCGTTTGCGGTCGGTGCCGTAGTAGACCGGTACGATGGACCAATCTTCTTCCTTTTTCGGTGCGGCGGCGGCGGCAGTTTTGGGAGGCTCGACAATCGGGGGAAGCGCGGGAGGGGCGTCGGGCTGTCTGATTTCGGCAACTTCAGGGGCCGGAAGCACAGGCGGTGCGGTTGGGGCGAGCGGGGCGGTCGTGGTTGTCGGCGGTGGCGAAGATCCCGATGAACCGTTGGCTGCAGCAGGCGGCTGGCTCAGCCCTCGTGTGGCCGGCTTGGTTGATCGCCTGTAATAACGGCGGGTGGTTTTGCGTTTTTGAAATCCACCTGTCGGGCGCGTGCGGGTTGGTGCCGTTTGCGGCGCACCCCCTGACTCGGGTGTCGCGCCGGCATCGGGTGTTCCTTCGGCAGCGGGTGGTCCGGCACCTGGCTCGATGGAACTTAAGTCGATCTCTTCTTCGGTGATGGCCTCAGGAGCGGTGGCAGCGGCGGTTTCCTCGGCCTCGGTTTCTTCGGCAGGCTCCGTTTCGGCCGCATCGCGTCCTGATGCCACCGGCTCGCCACCAGCCACCGTTTCCTCCGGGGGGGCGCCTGGCGGCGGGGAGGCGTCCGTACGCTCGGTTTCGGCTGGCGCCATTGCGGCATCGTCAGTTTCTCCGGCTGGCTTTTCGGGCACCGACGTTGGCTTGGACTTGGCGGGGGGCTGAGGTTTCGGTTTTGGCTTGGCGTCGGCCTTTTTTACCGTCTCTCGTTCGACGGGGCTGCCAGTGCCGATTGAGGGCGGGGGGGCTCCAGCCATATCGGCCTCGGGCATTAAACCGCTGCCACCGGACATGACATACAAAAGCGCCGGCACGACGATTAGCCCGCCCAGACCGACCCGGACCAGTGCCCTGACGACGACGTGGGTTCCTGTCACCAGCCGCCAAGCCAGCACATACAAAAGGATGGCGGTCAGAAGAATTGCGGCAAATACCGCCCAAGGCGATAACTCAGACATTCAGTGGCCTCGAATGTTGCGGCAGGTATTGCCGGTTCGGTGGACTCGCGCATTTGTCCCGCAAAGGCGAAACACTTGCTTCGGTGAACGGCATTTTAACAGTCCGACTGTGTCGCGCAATTGACGGCTGCGCACTTGATTGCGAGTTACGGGGCCAACGGGCAGGAAAGCGGACCAGCAACGTATGGCCTTGCAGGGCTGCCGATTTACAGGGATGCTCGCGGCGCTTTTCGACGGAGAGACAATGACGCAATCACCAACCGATGGCACCGGCAGCGCGCCAGCGGCCACGGCACCGCGCACCGGACGGCCGAGCGCTGAAGAGTTCGCGCAAGCAATTGCTGCGGGCAACCGGGCGATGCTGGCGCGCGCCATTACGCTGATCGAAAGCCGACGGGCCGAGCACCAGGCCCAGGCGCAGGAAGTGCTGCAACTGTTGATGGACCGCACGGGGAAGGCTGTGCGCCTCGGGATCACGGGTGTTCCCGGCGTCGGCAAATCGACAACCATCGATCAGTTGGGGATAAATCTGGTTGAAGCCGGGCACAAGGTGGCGGTTCTGGCGGTCGATCCAACCTCGAAACGCACCGGCGGTTCGATCCTGGGTGACAAGACCCGCATGGCGCGCCTTGCCGTACATCCCGATGCCTACATTCGCCCATCGCCGACATCGGGGACGCTGGGTGGGGTAACGCGCAAGACCCGCGAGACCATGGCGCTTGTCGAAGCAGCCGGGTTTGACGTGATCATCGTCGAGACGGTCGGTGTCGGACAGTCGGAAGTGGCTGTTGCCGATATGGTCGACTTCTTCCTGGTGTTGTTGCTCCCAGGCGGTGGCGATGATCTTCAGGGCATCAAGAAGGGCATTATCGAAATCGCCGACATGATCGCCATCAACAAGGCCGACGGCGAAAACGTCACCCGCGCCAAAGCGTCGGCTGCGGAATACCGCAATGCTCTGCATATCCTGGCGCCGCAATCGGCAACTTGGTCGCCGCCTGTGATCACGATTTCGGGGATCTCTAACCTGGGCCTGGAGGATTTGTGGGCGAAGGTGATGAACCACCGCGATTTGACGACCGCATCGGGTGAATTTGAACAACGCCGCCAGCGGCAAGCTGTTTCGTGGATGCGCGACATGCTGGAAGCGCGACTGATGGCGGCGCTAAAGGGCAACAAGGATGTCGCGCGCGAGCTGCCTCAAATCGAAGCCGACGTTCGGGCCGGCCGCTTGTTGCCGACGCTCGCTGTCGAGCGGGTGATAGCGCTGATGGGGATTGCGTGAGCCAGAAGCGCAAAGTTCTGCTGACCGGGTTCGGGCCATTTCCCGGTGTGCCAAGAAACGCGACCTCGGACTTGGTGCCGGCCATTGCAGCGGCGGCACACCGGCGGTATCCGGAAACGGAAATTGTCGACGCCGTGCTGCCGGTCACATGGACTGGGGGGCCGGGGGAAGCTCGACGGTTAATTGGCCGCCACCAGCCGGATATCGTTGTCCACTTCGGGGTTTCGGATCGGGCCGAGGGGTTCGTTATAGAGACGCAGGCTGCCAATTCGTGTCTGGCGGCGCCTGATGCTGATGGGGCTTTGCCGCCGTTGGAGTTGCTGGGCAGCGATACCGGGGCGGACCTTTTCAGCACGCTGCCGTGTCAGGAAATCTGCACTCGGTTGTGTGACCTGGGATTGCGGGTGGAAGCGTCGAGCGATGCGGGTGGCTACTTGTGCAACGCGGTTTTGTTCAATTCGCTGAAGTGCGCCAGGGAAAATATGCGGGTTGGGTTTGTGCATGTGCCGACCGGTCTGGAGGAGGGCTGTAAGGGCCTTTCGATGGCTGATGCGGTGCGCGGCGGGCTGGAAATTATAGCTGTGTGCCTGGAGGGTTCGTGATGGGTGTCGATCGCAGGAAGCTGTTAGCGGCAGGTGCAGGCCTCGGCGTCGCTGGAGCAGCAGCAGCCAGCGCCAAGGCCGGTCCGCGTTCGCGCAAGGGGCCGGCAGCGGGCACATTCGGGGTCAGCCTGCAGTTGGAGCAGGGCACCCAGAAGGCCCAAACCGAAACCATCCAGGCGGCGATTGATGAAGCCTCGACAAGCGGTTTTCCGATCCTGTTGCCGCCTGGGCGTTTCGTCACCGGGCCGCTCACTTTGCGAAAGGGTTCCAAATTGATCGGCGCTCACGGCGCAACGCAGCTTATCGCCGCTGATCCCGGCGTACTGATCAGCGCAACAGGTGCCAGTGAAGTCGTCCTCGAAGGACTGGTTCTTGAAGGTGAGGGAGTTGCCGAAGGGATCATCAGGCTGGAAGCGTGCGGGGGCAACATTCGCGACTGCACGATACGCGGCGCGCGGGAAACTGGCCTACTCAGCCTTGATGCCAAGGGAATGGTGATCGCGTTCAACCGCGTCGAAGCCTGCGCCAACAACGGCATCCAGGTGTGGCGCTCAACGGCGGGCGAAGATCTGACCCGGGTCTTTTCCAACGACATATCTGGGATCTCGGCGCGTGGCGGCGGCAACGGTCAGAACGGCAACGGCATCAACGTATTTCGCGCCGGGGGCGTGCTGGTTTCGGGTAACGCGATCCAGGACTGTGCCTTTTCGGCGATACGCGGCAATGCGGCCTCCAACCTTCAGGTCTTAGGCAACACCTGCCGGGCAATCGGAGAGGTCGCGATCTATGCGGAATTCGGTTTCGAAGGCGCTGTCATTTCGCAAAACATCGTCGATGGGGCGGCAACCGGCATCGCGGTGACGAACCTGAACGAGGGCGGGCGGCTCGCGGTCGTCCAGGGTAACCTGGTGCGCAACCTGAAACGCCGTGAACATGAACCGGTCGACAAGCGCGGAGACGGCATCACGGTGGAAGCTGACACGGTCGTCAGCGGCAACGTCATCGAGAACGCGGAGACGACCGGCGTGATGATTGGCTGGGGGCCTTACATGCGCGAGGTGATTGCTTCGGGCAACATTATTCACGGTGCCGATATCGGCATCGGCATTGCCTCCGACCCAACGGCGGGGGCATGCCTGATCACCGACAACATGATTTCGGGCACCAAGCGGGGGGCCATTCGGGGCATGGATCACAACAAGCTCGTCGGCCCGGATCTGGCGCTCGAAGATACGAAGACCGCGAGGGTTCGCATTACCGGGAACATGTCGGTTTAGGGGGGCGAGAAAGCGCCTTGCGGCTCCGCCCCCTTGAGGGGGGCGGAGCCGCTGGACGTTGGGTGTAGTTTGAATCTCAAAGCTTCAAACCCGCCAACGCTTTCTTCAGCGCAGGGCCTGAGCGGATGGTGCCGACTTCGATGCCGGTCCAGCTTTTCAGGATATCGCGATGCATGAGGCCTTTGGCTTCGGCAAAGAAATGTTCGACGATGGACATCGCCGTTCCAGCCGACGCCCTGGTGGTGCCGTCGTCGATCTTAAGCGCAAAGCCGATGCCCAATTCGGGAAAGCCGCCGCAATAGACCCCTTCGGCTCCCGTTTTCATAAACACGCGACCGGGAAGGTTGGCCATCACGACGGTGTCGGCGCGGCCCTTGCCTGCGACCAATTCGGGCTCAGCCCAGCAGGCGGCCATCAAGCGTTTGAACGCTGCGGCGTGGCGCTGATCGATGCCGGTTCCGCTGACCAGCTTGGCAAACACCGACGCCATGTCATCGAGCGGCATTGCCCAGTTGGGAAGCGAGCAGCCATCGAAGCCCATGACGTCGAGGCCCAGTTCAACGCCCGATAACTCCTGGATCGTATCCAGGACACGGCGCTGCATCGGATGGCTTGGCTGCCAATAGCCTTGCAACGGAATATCGAGATGGCGCGCGGTGGCCAGCATGCCGGCGTGTTTGCCTGAGCAATTATTGTGCAACTGGGTCGGCTCACCACCCGAACGCCACAAGTCCTTGGCAGCCTTTGCCCCCAGCGGGGTATGGGCTCCACATCCCAAATCCGTTGCGGCAAGCCCGGCTGCATCCAGCATTGCCTGCGCGATCTGGGTGTGGCGGCGGGTCCCGGTATGGGAGGCGCAAGCGAGCGCGATCTGGGCATCGCCGTACCCGTAGCGCTCGGCAGCACCCGATTCGATCAGTGGCAGGGCCTGGATCGCCTTGATGGCGGAGCGGGGAAAAACAGGCTTGCAAGTATTGCCCATCGTCAGCAAAGGTCCAGCCGTTGCGCTGACAATGGCAATCGCGCCGGTGTGGACACTCTCAACCAAAGGGCCGCGCGTCACTTCAATGAGGATCGGGTTGCTCATACGTGGTTTCCGGCTTGGTTTCCGGACCGGTCCGGCGGGCCTTAATTGAACTTGGGGTAAGTGCTGCGTCCGTCATGGCCTGTCTGGAGGAGAACCGCAAGGGCTGGTAGTGCTGCATCCCGGCGCGGAACGTTGGAGAAATCAAAGGCGAATGACGTTCACATTCACCCTTACGGGCAGTCCTGGACCCGCTCCGATTATCCTCGTCTAATCGGATCGGAGCGAGCCAGCGCGTCCTTTGAAACCTCCGGCCACCTCTCGACGAGACGATCCCACCACTCTTGGGTTGTCGACGGTTTTAATGAATCCACGTCTTCCACAATGTTATCAGGAATTTTTTTAACTAGCTCACCAAGGATATAGGTGTGACCTTTGTGCTGTATCGGTGGCGCTCCACCATATCCGCCCTGACCAAATTCACTCAATCTACGTCCATCTGGCAAAATCAGATCGGGCAAACCAAGCCGATTAATTGCTGATCGCCCCCCGCGTCCACCACGGCCGTATTGACCAGCCTCGCCACCTTCACCGCCAATTGACATTCCTCCTCCTTCAACCGAAGCATTCCCCCCCTGCCCTCCGGAACCACTCGGACCACTCCGACCGGCATCACCACCGATAGCGATACCTCCTCCGACAACTGTTGCACTGCCTCCGCCTCCGCCGGTACTCCCGTCGTGCTCTGCAGAGCTGCCACCGCGTCCCCCTACTGCGATTCCGCCTCCTGATACTGAGGCGTCGCCCCCGCCAGCGCCTCTGCCGCTTTCCCCGTCGACATCATCCGGCTGCGTCCATTTGTAAAATGCGTACAAACCGCCTACTATCGTAACTAGGCTGGCCAGTAGTGTAAGAATGGATTCAAATGACAATTTTTGGTCCCTCCTAAATCGCGCTAGGCAGAAGAAGTGGCCCTGGCGGAAAAGTTTTTTCTGCAAAATTGTTTCTCTGCAAGGTAAATAAGAAATCAGCATCGAAGCGCTACCAGAAGCCTGTGGATTAAGATCATCAGGTTCCAGGCCAGAGAGTCACAGATGCGGGAATCACCGTTCGCCCCCAGTCCGAGAACCAGATAAAAAACGCCAAGGTTCGCCGGGCGCTCGCGCAGTATGGAGACGATGGCTCGGCACCGCGTCACGTGCTTCACTTTCTTTTTTCCGGAAGCGAGACTGGCCGATCACTCAATGAATTGGCTGAGACGCTGCGCAGCAACAGATTTACCGTTGATTTGGAGAAATGCCGCGAAGGCGTTATCGCCGAAGAACGCAGGGAAGTGGCCTCGGAAAATTTCGACAGCCTCACCGTTTCCCTGACCGACCTTGCCCGCGATGCTGGGTGGACCTACGACGGTTGGGAGTGCTCTGTGGAAACCGGGGAAGGTAATGCCCATTGAGCAACGGCGAGTTGAAACGGCGGATGCGACTGTGGCAACAAACCCACGCGCTGAACTGAGGAAAGTGACACTATGAGCTTCAACCGCGATATCAAGATCGCCCCGTCGATTCTTTCGGCGGACTTTGCCAATTTCGGCGCTGAATGCGAGGCAATCGAGGCTGAGGGGTGCGACTTCGTCCACGTCGATGTCATGGACGGCCACTTCGTGCCCAACATCACGTTCGGGCCGCAGACCTGCAAGGCGATCCGCCCGCACGTCAAGACCGTGATGGACGTGCATTTGATGATCGCGCCGGTCGATCCATATATCGAGGCGTTTGCCCAAGCCGGCGCTGACATTATCACAGCGCACGTCGAGGCCGGTCCGCATCTGGACCGCACGCTGCAGGCAATCCGGGCTGCCGGTTGCAAGGCGGGCGTGGCGCTTAACCCGGCGACACCGGCCCAGTCCATCGAATACGTTCTGGATCGCATTGATCTGGTGTGCGTGATGACTGTCAATCCGGGGTTTGGCGGCCAGAGCTTCATCGAGGCAATGGTTCCCAAAGTGAAAAGCCTTCGCCAGATGATTGGCGACCGGGAGATCTACATCGAAATCGACGGCGGTGTGACGCCTGAGACCGCCCCATTGGTAGCGGCGGCCGGGGCCGATGTGCTGGTTGCGGGCTCTGCGGTGTTCAAGGGCGGGTCGGTTGCCACACCCGAAGTCTACGGCGCCAACATCAAGGCAATCCGCGAGGCGGCGAATTCGGCACGCGGCGGCATGCAGCCGGCCGCGTAAAGCAGAAAGTATCCGTGCCACGATAGGAGGACGCCGCCATGGCCGCTGAAGCACCCAAGGGCGAGACCGGTTTTACTGCGCCGGGCTTTGAGCTGCCCGCTACCGATGGCCGGTTGATCAAGCTTGCAGATATCGCGGGCAAGAAGGGTACGGTGGTCGCCTTCATCTGCAATCACTGCCCCTACGTGATCGCCATCATCGACCGGCTGGTGCGCGATGCCAACGACCTGGCGCCACTGGGCGTTTCTGTCGTGGCGATCTGTTCCAATGATGCTGATGCCTACCCAGAAGATTCATTTGCCAACATGAAGCTGTTTGCCAATGAGCACAGCTTCTCCTTCCCGTATCTGCATGACGCTGCACAAGACGTTGCGCGTTTCTATGGCGCCGTTTGTACGCCTGACTTCTTCGGGTTCGATGCCGATTTGTCCCTGCAATACCGGGGCAGGCTTGATGCTTCGCGCAATGTCGCCGGGCCTTTGAGCCTCAAGCGCGACCTGTTTGATGCAATGCGCGCGATTGCCCAGACCGGTGCGGCGCCGGCAGATCAGCCGCCAGCGCTTGGCTGCTCGATCAAGTGGAGGGGAAAGCCATGACAGCGGTTATTTTTGATCTCGATGGCACGTTGATCGACAGCGTGGGTGCGGTGGCCGATATCGCTAACACATTGATGCGGGAATTGAACCTGCCTCCACTGGAAACCGACGAAGCGCGCAGTTATGTGGGCAATGGCGCGGAACGGTTCCTGGAACGGGCGCTCACCGCACGCGATGCCCTGCAAGCCGATGCCTTCAAAGAGCACTTCGCGCGCTTCAATTCGCTTTATGCCGCTGCTCCAGGCGACGCCAACGAACCGTTTCGGGGAGCTGATGCGGCACTTCGGCAGCTCGCCTGTGAGGGTTATCAAATCGGGCTTTGCACCAACAAGCCGCTGGCCCCGACGCTTGTCGTTCTCAAGGCGATGGGCTGGGAGGATTTGATGGGTGCTGTCATTGCCGGTGACGTTTTGCCTGAGAAAAAGCCGGACCCTGCCCCACTCCTGGAGGCTGCCCGGCGGTTGGGGCGGGAGCGGGCGATATTTGTCGGCGACAGCGAGGTTGACGCTGAAACGGCTGCGGCGGCGGGGCTACCGCTGGTGCTCTACACCGAGGGGTATCGCAAGAGCCCCATCGAGGCGCTGGTCCACGCAAGAGCCTTCTCGCAGTTCAGCGAACTGCCAGGGATCATCGGCGAATTGAGCGAGGCTTAACAGGCTGTTGAAGAGGCTGACCAGCGCAAACTGGTTGCCGACCAAGTGTCTTGGGCGCAAAAAACTTGCTTCCAACTAGCCCTGAACCGCTCTAAGAACTTGCCACCGTCGCCCTTACCCGGGCGACAAGATCGACAAGCAGGCCGACATCGTGCTTCACCTGAGTGTACTCGGCGACCGTTTGCTCAATGCCTGTGACCTCATCCTGCAATGCGGCTCTTTCAACGCCCAGGGTGGTAAACGCTGTCAGGTCTTCTATGGCCTGGAGCAAATGGACCAAGACCTGCGGTTGTTCCCTTGCCGCCTGCCGGATCGGTCGTAACGCGGTGTTGACGTAATGGTCGAACCCCTCTCCATTCAGCACAACGCGAACCGTTTCGTCGTCGTCGTCGCGCAGAACCCGCAAGTCCGGTCCTTCCCTCAGATAGTGGGCCAGCCCTTCGGAGAGTTTGTCGATACAGGTCATCGCGGTGTAAGGATCGTTGATGCCTGCTGACAGTGCGCGCAGGGCAACTTCGACCAGCGCATTCATCTCAAATTCGACGTGTTGTTCCCGCGTTCTGCGTGGAGCAACGCTGACGACGGCTTGGAGTTCTTCCCGAACTTTGTCCGATAAATTTTTGATTGGTTTTGCACACAGCACAGGCGTCCCTCCAAGAATGAACTGCCCAGGTCTTACGAGAAGATGCACCCGAAGATCATGATTTTTTGCAATGGTCAGGCAATGGGATGCATCGATTGACGCGATGTATCCAGTATATTCCAGCGACACATTTTCGCTGTGTTCAATGAACTCCTTTGAAAGCCGGTCATGGTGATCGTAGGAGACCATTTCGGTTGGGCTGTCGTCACTTTTCAAGATCGTATGCAGGGCGTCGGAGAACTGATCACCGAGCCTGGAG
Organism: Alphaproteobacteria bacterium; assembly: GCA_022600345.1. Classification (GTDB taxonomy): domain Bacteria; phylum Pseudomonadota; class Alphaproteobacteria; order Rhizobiales; family Hyphomicrobiaceae; genus Filomicrobium. The sequence goes on from JAHZKP010000073.1 coordinate 35,487, forward strand.
ATGACCACGTCAGCTTGAATCTGAGTGGAAATGTGGTGGACGAAATAAATCATCAGGATGAATGAGAAAACCGCAAATGATCCAGTCAGGAATACGCTGAACCGGGGAACGAACTCGCCAAATTCGCCGGTTCCGACCGTGCCCAGAACTATCAGTGCGAACAAGAAGGTGCCGATGAATACACCCAGCACGAATTTCGTTGTCAGGTCCTCCATAAAAAACTGGAGCACTCGCGGGCCTAGTTGCTGGGAAATGAGAGACAACGCCACCAGCGTCATCGAGAACACGAGTGAGGCTACCGTCATCATGGAGCCTGCGATGGTCGAGAGTACCCGACCGGCACCATCGGGTGTCAGTGCCGGGCCCGGCAACCACTTCGTCAGGACATTGCCCTGAATATGGAAGTCGGCCTGCAAGGCCAGGGGAGCTGCGAACAATGCGACCAGCGTGATCAATGCTGGAATGAACCAGAAATTGGATTGCACGGCATAGTAGTGGGATCTCAGGAGTAGGTACATGTCCGGTGGCGTTCCGTTCAATGGGGTGGAATGCGAGCCTTTACCCGCCCTTCCCACAGGGGATGCGGGTTAGCAGGCTGTTGAAGAACTCAGTGAGGTCGCGATGCGAGACGAAATTGGCTGCCGGCAAGACGCGTCCGGTGCAGTCGTGGTGGATCCCACGGCAAACCGGCGCCACGCAGTCCGGCAGTCAATTTCGCCGCATCCCCTTGGGACACCGCACTTTTTCGCCTCGGCGGCGTCGCGGCACTGGCACGATAAACCATATCGCGCTGCGCGCCGCTTCTGGCCGAATGCGAAAAAGTGACTGGTGTCG
>JAHZKP010000074.1 GCA_022600345.1 Alphaproteobacteria bacterium
TGCCGTCGCCTGTGTTTCCTCGGTCAATTGTACCCTTAGGGCTCTCATGCGTGCATCCACATCATCTCGATACGTATCAAGTTCGCCATGACGGGTTCGTAATGCCCTAGCTTCGCTTTCAAGTTCCGAAATTCGTTGCTCGCCTGCCACCAACGACGCTTCTTTGCGTTCCACTTGGTGGTTGAGATTGTCACGAATGCGACGCAACTCTTTCACTTGAGTTTCAAGAGCTGCTATTCGACGTGAACTTTCGTCCGCTATTTTACTCGATTCAGCGTTCGTAATATTAGACTGGGTGTTTTTTTCGGCCCGCAGACTGGCAATCGTCGTCTTGGCTTCGTCAATCTCAGATTGGCGTGTAGCAAGCAATTGCTTCAAGTCATCTCTCTCCATTGCAGTTTGTTTGTGTTGGTCGCGCAGAGAGGCAATAACGGTGTTCTTTTCCTGACGTTGTTTGAGCTGCACGCGTAGAGACTCGAGAGCTGCATCCTTCTCCTTAAGTCGTGCAGCAACGTCCGCCTCTGAGTGCTGTTTCAGCTCGTTCATTCGCTGCTTGATGCCGGTAATTTCGTTCTGCAGCTGAACGATTTTTGTGCGCCCTTCATCCCTTTCAGTTTCGACACGAGCGAGCGCAGCATTCACGTCTTTAAGATTCGTCTGAGAAGAAGTAAGCTTTTTTTCCAGTTCCTCAATTTGGACTTCGAGTGAGCCGACACGCTCCTGCTCTGAATTGAGTTGTGTTTCAAGGCGTACAACCTCGTTACTATTAAAAACGCTGCTTTTTCCAGCAGGTTCGCTCCTGATCGATGTTGAATCAGCCACCTCAATGACACCAGAGGTGTTGTCTGTTGAACTTGCCGATCCAAAAGGATGACTCAACCATGCGATCGAATACGCACCACCTGGCACGTAGTACCATGCAAATAGTACGGTCGCGATGGAGGCAGCAAGCGCAGTGAACGCATGCCCTAGACGACGCGCACGGCCAAATCCGATGTAACGACCAGCCCAGATATTGTAGGCAACGAGTAACATAAAGAGGGCGATAACCGCTGAAATGCCAGCTAGCGCAACGGCGATTAGACTGCCTTTGCCACCGGGCAAGTTCGCTACAAGTTCGGACTGCCAAGCGGATGCGGGCCAGAATACGACGTATGCGAGATAGGCGAATCCCAGTGCAGCGGTCAGGGCAAAGCCACATAGAAGTATTCGCCAGATAATCGACGTTGTACTGAAACCGGAGCGAAACAACAAAACTGCAAATACGAGCAGGACTGCTGCCATTGCCAGAAAGACGAGAAATATCATGATTAGTTCGTCCACTATTGTTAGGGAGATTGCGCGTTGGTCCGGAACTCAAGACCACACGCGCTTTCTCGCCTAAGTTGGTATTGGATGTGACGGTTAGTTTTCAGCTTTCACCGCACTTCGATGATCTTGCGAGCGACGATCGCGCTGTCATCGCCATTGACGTAACGAATTTCGTAACGTCCCGATTTTCCAGGCGCTCGAAGGTTCACGGAATTTCCGTACTCAACATTCGAACGGTGGTGGAATTCATTGGCCGCATCTTGCGGTTTTGCGATTGAGATCCAGTCGCCTGCCTGACTACGACCAGTCCAATGTACTTCAAACGGGAGGCTTCGCTCAGTTGACCGTACTGCATGGAGTTCTTGCCTCCCCGACAGCAAGTCTCCGATCACAAAAGCTCCACGCTGCGACCCGGTTTTGATATTGCGAAGTTCTCTACTACGCCGAAGAACGGTAACGCGCTCTCGTGCTAGAAGGCTCCGGTCAGTGCCAGAGAAATACCGAAGTTCATATTCGCCAACCGTTGCGGGCGCGAGGAAGGGCAGGGATCGCCGCTGATCTGCATCGTAGGCTTGAATTTCAAATGATTGCAGATAGCTAAGGCCTGGTACGACGCCTCGTCTTGCAAGCTGCAGTTTGTCACCCTTCCGGTTCGGGCCGCTCCACCGCACCGAAAACCCCTGCCCTGCAACCACCTCTGTGGGACCATCGATGCTGACGTCTGTTAGTCGGTTCTCATCAAATAAAACGTCGAACTTTCGAACATTGTCATTGCGCTGCAGATCAATCACACGTTCCGCAACGGCGCGTTCACTGCGTGCGTAGAGCCGGTATCTGCCTGGCTCCACGCTATCAAGGTTGAGCTCGTGCTGATGCGTAGTGCGTTCGATATCGATATCTGCGTTCGACAAACGCCAATGAATTTTACCTTCAATGGGCTTTTGGCTGCCACGAGAGACCGCCGCAAAGCGATACCCTCGCCCGGCGCTAACTTTGAAGAAGGCGTTCGTTAGATGGGAAGCATTGGCCGCACTAATGTAGCGACCACCTGTCTCCGTTGCCAGGCATCTCAAGCCCGCTTCGTCTTCGGCTTTCACATTGAGAGCGATGACATGAGCGGTGAATTCCACACCTGCGCGTTCCAACCGCCTTGCGATCTGACAGGGATCCTTTTCGCAGGTCTCCCTGCCATCGCTCATCAAAATCACGGTAGCTTTTTTATTTGTGTAGTCCATCGCACGTGCCGCAGTCTCGACAGCTTGCGTCAATGGAGTGCTGCCTCGGGCTGCAATCCCATTGACAGTCTCGCGGAACGCGTCGCGACGTATCGGACCTGGCTTGACGAGAACTTCAATATCGGAACAGTCGCGCTTGCGTCGATGGCCGTAGGCGACGAAGCCGAGATTTGTGCCCTGTGCATACCATTTGTCAGCGGCGCTAATGATCGACTCTTTGGCAATTTCCAGCTTGGTTTTCCCGTTGATTTTTTGATACATCGACCCAGATGCATCGAACACCACCATTACGTTCTCTTGAGCCACGGCAGTGCCGGGTGCTGTTGCTACGGCCAACAACGCTACTGCCGCCAACCCTGAATTGTTTGTCGCGCGCGCTAGATTCTTCTGCACAATTTTCATCTCCCTAGTGTTGATCCAGGGGAACTAATACGCGATCTGTTCCGGAGTGAATTGACCTGAACAGCCGGAGAAACTGTTTTTCACCTGCATCTCAGTCAAGTCAGCCGCCAACACAATCATTAAGAGGTAGGTGTAGTCCACCGATTCCTGGCTTGATGGCTTGGCGGTCGGCTCGGTCATTTTGCTGCAATCGCACGAGGGGAAGGGGAGACTGTCATGCGCATTCAGATGAGTCCTGTCGCGGGAGTGTTGGGTTTTCTTGTTGCCACCGGCTTTTTTCTCACACCAGAGGTTAGCCGTGCTCAAGGAGCTGGATCCATCTATCTTTCTTCAGAGGAAATCGATGAACTCAGGAACGGCACTGCGTGTAAGAACCTGATCCGTCAGTTTTTTGCTCTGAAGCGCAGGATGGGTTCGGGGGGCGTGGCGACCAAATACTTCGACCTAAAAATCCTACCAACCGATGAGCTCGTCAAGGACCGCAAAGGTTCCTATTATGCTGTCTACCTGAAGGATGCCGAGAAAAGCTCGCGCTTCACGTTTCCCGGTGGCCGTTATGTCATCGATAGTTTCGATACGACGTTCCGGCGCTCTCTTAGCGCTTTTGTACGCGAAGTTCTTGCCGTAATCGATAGCGGTGCAGAGTACGACATTTACACACGAGGCGGTTCCAGTGCGACACCGATGGCAAGGGCAAGGACCCTTGTAAAGGGCCGCGAATACGTGCGCGTCGTTTACTTACCCGAAGTCGTTCCTGGCCAATACAGCGGCGATGCGACGGAAATTCACGATGTGCCCACGGACTACAGCAACGACAATCTTCCGTTCCTGCGTGCCGCTTTCCTTCAAGACGTGGTAAGTCAGATCTATCCCGTCAAGCAGCCCCTCGTGCTGCATAGCAAAGTCGCTGAGAGCAGCGATTCATCGACGCAATTTGCCGAAATTGTACTGTTCGTGAAATGGTAGATGGGAGAGACATTATGTTGCGATGGGTTCGAGCAATTTTTTGCAGCGCGGCCATGCTGACAGGATCGGCGGTAGCGAATGCACAAGAGGCACGCGACGCAATTTATCTAACACCTGAAGAAATCCAGGACATTCGGTCCGGCTCAGCCTGCAAATCGGCGCTCAGACAAGTTTTGGCTCTTCAAGAGAAAATGAGCGGCGTTGGGATCGAAACCGACTACTATTCCTTGAAAATCATACCAACCGACGAACTCGTCAGGGGGCACAAGGGCAAATATTATGCGGTTGCACTCAAGGATGCCAGGCGCAAACAACGGCTCTACTTTCCCAGCGGACGTTATGTGATCAGGAAATTCGACAACCGTTTTAAAGCTTCCTTTTCCGCTTTCGCACGGGATGTTCTAGCCAAGTTTGGCGGCGGGCTCGATTATAAATTCTACGTTCGTGGCAGCGCCAGCGCCGTTCCCATGCGGCGTTCCCTGAAACTTGCAAAAGACTTCAAAATCCATGGCATTGATTTTCTTCCAAAGGCGGCGGAAGGCGTCTATGACGGTAACCGGCGGTCATCTTTGGACATTCCACCGCGCTATGGCAACGAAGAATTGCCTTATCTAAGAGCAGCGTTTTTGAAGCGGGCGGTTGAGCAGTTCGTTCCGTTCGCGCAGCCGACCATTCTTGAGAGCGAGGTATCTCAATCCCGGTCGCGCAAGCAGCAGTTCGCGGAGTTTCTGCTATTTGTTGAATGGTAGTCCGGGAGGAGCTGTGAACCGGTGATCTAAGCTCCGGGCGGCTCGTCGCTTGAATGGAGAGTGTGTCAGACCGGAATTCCGACTTCAACTTTAGGAAACAACAGAATCTACACGATACCCACAAATTGATCGTTCTTTACGGATTGGAGAGTGCAGCCCGGTCCTACACAGACCAATTCCGAACAGACTCTGGTTATGATCGCAAACTCACAAGGGGCAACGTCAGCTTACATCGACAGTCTGGCTGGAAAGGCGCGGGAAATTACCTAAAAAGCCGCTAAATGGCCAAGCTGCGGGTGACGCACACATATTCGGCGACCTGTCGAACCACTCTATATATAGAGAGTGGGAGGGTACACTGCCGGGTTTTGTTTTGCGGACTATTGGCGGCAACGAAGCGTTTGCGGTCGAAATCTAGCAATTGGGCTGGGCGTGAGCTGGCGGCCAATTTATTTCCTAATCGATGATTCATCTAGCTGAATGGATTGCAGGAAATTGATCCGAAATGGGGCACGCAACACCCCAATTAAAATACTTCTTCAACACCTATTATCAAGCAAAACAACTATCACTTTTATATTCGACATTCGCCCAGTCATCGAAAGGATTTGCTCACCAATATCAGACAACCTCCTTTACTCAGTGATCGAATTTTCTTTCGCATTATGATTTCGGCATTCGCCGGCCAAGTTGCGAATTAGTACTGAGTTTGTGGAGAGTATAGTATGAGCGAGCGTATTGGCACCGGTGAATCCGATAAGTTGTCTGCGGTTGAAATGGCATCCATTGCCCGCGACCCTGCCACTCGCATCACAATTACCGAATCTGGGCAATTGGCCCTTGTGACTGCCGACGGTCGAACCCTGGAAGTTGCCGCTGCCGATGGACTTATGGCGGCATTCCGCGGCAAGTCCTGGGTTGTCCTCAACCACCTTTCCAAAAATCGCGATGACCTTGGCGACCTAGTCACCGATGACAATGGAGCGTCAGGCGTTGCCGATCGCATCACTGCTTTGCTTTCGGGCAAAGAGCAGAATGCGACTGCTAACTCCCCATCAGGTGATGATGGTGCTGCCTCAACATCCCATAACAATAACGACAACAACGATCCGGACAGCTCCAATTCGGGTGAAGGCCGCGCTGTCACAGGTTCATTCGGCGTTGGGTTTTCCAGCCTGTCGCCGCTGGGCGGATTGGCCGACTCAAAACTGTCACGTGTTGCACCACTTACTGGTGAAACGGAGCAGTTCGGACGCGACGACATCAAGCGCGGCGAAATGGGCTCAGCTGGTCAAGAGACAAGCACTGCAACGGGCAATGGAATTGGCCACTTAACAGGCCTTGGCGACGAAGAGCCGGGCTTGCGCAACGGTGAGAAGCTCAACAGCACCGACAATACACGCTTCACCGCCATTCAAACCGGCGTAGGCAGCGGCATCGACCATCTGTGGCTGTTGGGGGATTTTGAATACTACCGCGCAGCAGATGACTTCTTGAGCGTCGACGACGTTCTGCCGAATCTCGACAATGGCGTTCCCAGCTACGGCCCGCTGTTGCGCGGCGATTGGATTTTTGAAGGCGTCGAGGACAACCAGCTTGTCGATACACTGTTCGACCCGGCCGCCAACATCCAGGTTTCCGGGATCACCTGGACGATGGACCCGATCATGGGAAGCGTCGTCATCAATCCGGATGGCACGTTCACATACACACCTGAAGATGGATTTTCCGGCGACGCCAGCTTTACATTCAATCTGACCGACCCGCGGACCGGCGAACAGATCGAGCAGACCGTCGTCATCCCGGTTGCCGCCGTCGCCGACCCTGCCTCAATCTCGGGGGCTGCCGTAACGCCGGAAGATACCAAGGTGCGCATTCCGGTGTTCGTCAAGCTTGGCGACACCGATGGATCGGAAACAATCGAGCAGGTTGTCATTTCCGGCATTCCACTAGGAGCCGTATTCGGCTGGAACCCAAACCTGGGCGCGAACGTCGAGCTTCAGCCCAACGGTACATATATCATTACGGGCGACACACGCGCCGTGCAGCTGACTTTGCGCTCGCTCACGTTGCTGCCTCCTGACGACTTCTCGGGCAGGATTAAACTTGGCGTCGCTGTAACGACGGCTGAAACGAACGTCGAGCCAGGCACGGAAATCATCACCGAGCGCGTCACCGTACAACATGACTACTTCGTCGATGTCATTCCTGTTGCCGACGTTCCTGACGTTACCGGCGACAAGGACGAAGTGACGCCGGAAGACACGCGCGTTTTGCTCGACGAACTGGCTGGAAATCTCAACGATTTGGATGGCTCGGAATACCTGGGCTTCCAGATCTCCGGTGTCGACCCAGATGCAAAGCTCGAAAACACAGCTGGCACAGAGTATGCCTTCACCATTGCCGCTGACGGAACGAAAACGTATTCGATCACCCCTGGCCAGATCGGCGATGTTTACTTCGACCCACCGCCGAACGCATTCGGCGACTTCGAAATGGCAATTACCGCGATTGCTACTGAACGCGCTAACAACGACACCGCCGCAAACACCGCACCAATCTGCGTCCACGTCGATCCTGTAGCTGATCCCATTGACATCGTTGCACCTGATGCTGCTGTCGACGAAGACGGTACCGTAAACATCGGTGGCGCTATTGGCATAACATTCGGCGATCCCGATGGTTCTGAAGTCCTGACCGACGTTACTGTTTCCGGGTTTCCGGCGGGAGCGATTATCACCTACAGGGATTTCACCGGCACGCTGCAGACCATTAACGTCCCCCACGACGGCTATTCGATCAGCTTCAACGGCGGCACGGAAACCCAAATCCGCGATGCACTGGCCTCGCTGACCGTTCAGCCCCCGCCCCACTCGGACGTCAACATCCCGCTCAACGTTCAAGCGACAATGATCGACGGCGGTATCTCGACAATCGTCAACGACGCCGACTTTGTTGTCGCAGTTGCTGCTGTCGCCGACGTGCCAACTCTCACATCGCCAGCCCACACTGGTGTAGAGGATCAGGATATTCCAGTTCCGTTCCAGGTTGGCCATCCCGACACTGACGGCACGGAAGAAATCGATACGGTGGTCATTTCCAATGTGCCGGATGGTTTCATCCTGACGGGTGCAGCTGCTGGCGCAACACTGACCGATAACGGCGGCGGCACCTACACCGTCACTGGCACGAGCGATGCGGCGATCAACGCTCTGCTCAACACGTTGGTGCTCGATATCCAACCTGGCGGCAATCGCGACGATCTCGATACCAACTTCAGCCTCGATGTCGACGTTACTACGATTGAAAATGCGCCAACCACTTCAGCAGTGCCCGGGCACGCAGATAACCCTGGCGGCGAAGTTTCCCAGCTTCGCGAAACGGCTAGTTTTACGCTTCCCGTCACTGTGACGCCTGTTGTTGATCTACCGACGATCTCGGGTTCATCCACGATGAACGAGGACGGCATCGTCAACGTTAACGATCAGTCGGTTACGGCGGCTGAAAACTTCGGCGCCGATATCACTATCTCCGAAGACGACAAGACCGATGGCTCCGAAGCCATCACCTCTATCGTGCTTGACGGTTTCCCCGAAGGCGCGGTTGTCACATGGAATGAACCTGATGGCACACCGAGAAACGAAACCGTACCTGCTGGCGGCCTGACGGTGACGCTATCGGGCGGCACCGAGGATCAGATCCGCACGTCGCTTGCCACATTGTCCATCGTTCCACCGCTGCATGACGATGCTGATATCGATATCGGCATCACGGTCAACAAGACCGACCAAACCACAACGGAACCGGAAGCCGCCGACACCAATTCGATCTCAGCCACCCACACGATTGTCGTACAGGCAGTTGCCGATGGCCCTAGCTTTACA
>JAHZKP010000075.1 GCA_022600345.1 Alphaproteobacteria bacterium
CGACATCGCAACACGAGGGGCTAAGCGATTGTGGCGCGGATAGGAGGGGGTAAATCTCTTTTTTGCGCCTTCATTCGTCAACACTGCGCAAGCTCATGCCTATCCCCTTTGGTCCGGACTGCAGTAATCGCCACTGAGCCATGACTGCTGCCGCGAAGCGCCACCCAATATCAACTCTCCCACCTCCGTCATCCCGTCGTTCGGACGGGATCCATGCAAGCCTCAAGGAACTGCTGCCAGCCCTCTTTGACGCCATCCGCTCGGGCATTTCTTTCACCCTGAAGGAACAAATAAAACTAACGCTATTCCAGCAGTTTGCATGGATGGCCACCCACTGACTGACGGGTCTTCGACACGACGTGGCAATGACGTTGCGGGGGATGGGACGTTTACAAAGAGCGGCGGCCGTTGGCCATTCAAGGCGAGTGTCCCCCGGTTGCGATTAGCAGTACTTGCGGAACTAACGGGATAGGCAGGTCCTGAGGTCGTGTGAAGCTGACGTGACGTACTCACTGCGCGTTCCGCATGGGGGGCTCGCGCTACAGCATCTGAAACCGTGCAACGGCACTGGCCCTCCATCCCATGCCATGGCAAACAGGATGGATGAGCCCTTCATCCAATACCCCTGTCAAAATCCTACTGCTCAGCGATGGGCGGCCGGGGCATTTTAATTTGGCGGAGGGGATAGTTGCCGCGATCGAGCGATTGCGCCCGATTGAAGTGGCGCGGCTGGAAGTTCGCCGCCCTGCCTGGATGCCCGCGCGATTGCTTTCATCGCTGGTCAATACAGGCATGCCGGCGAAGCGCATTTTCAAGGTCGTCTACCGCATCAATCCTGACCGCCTGGGCGAACCCGACGTTATCGTTTCGGCAGGGGGGAATACGTTGGCTGCCAATGTGGCGGCTGCCGAAATCACGGGGGCTGCGAACATCTTTTACGGATCGTTGCGACGCTATGAGCCGGATGATTTCTCGCTGGTGATGACGTCTTATGCCGCCGACGCCACGGCGGAAAACCGGCTGATGTGGCTAAAGCCATCCAAACACGACCCCGAGGACTTTGTTGTGACCGAGCGGCCCACGAGGTCGGCTGGCATTGATTCACATGAAACGGGCAATCTATCCGGCGCGTCATTGGGGCTGATTATCGGCGGCGACAGCGGGACGGTTCGATACGCGCCCGATGACTGGGATGATTTGCTGGCGTTCGTTGCATCGTGTCGCGAGCAACTGGGCGCCCGGTTCATCGTTGCCAACTCGCCACGAACACCGACCGCTGTCTCGGATCGATTGGCGAGGCTGGCGGCGGAGGCAAATTCACCGATCACGCGGTTCATTGATGTCAGGAGCGCCGGGCCTGGAACACTGGGCATTCTGCTGGCGGGCTCCAAGGCCGTTATTTGTACAGCGGATTCCAGTACGATGTTGTCGGAAACGGTCTGGATGCAGCGGCCTGTCGTGGCGGTGACACCAAAATCATTCATCCTTCCTGACAACGAGGCGTCCTATCGGCAGTGGCTGCAGGATCAGGGATGGGCGCGGCAACTGGCAATATCGGATTTATCGCCGTCGGCGTTTCAAACGGCGCTGGGCGATGTGGCTCCGGTCGCAGAAAATCCACTCGATGCACTGGCAGCCGAGTTGCAGCGGCGTTTGCCGGCTTTGCAGGACTGATGGTCAGCTATCGGCCTCGATGACGGCCACCTCATCGCCATCGCGGACGCTTGCAAAGGCACGAACATCATCGAGCGCGCGCGCCCAGACGTTACAGGGGCTGACCAATCGGATTTCGTCGCCGTGGGAGGCGGGTGTCGGGCCGAAACCGATGGCAATGGCTTTGCCGCCGGGCCAGAATGCGATCTCGCCTGGTTCCATGACATCCTTTGCTGCTGATTCTTCGGTCACTGTCGCGTCGACTGAGAAGTAGATTTCCTCGCCCCAGGTCTGCGCGCGGGCATAGATCGGCAACGCCTTGGCGATGGCCCTGGCTGTCGGTGTGTCGAGAATTTCGGCGCGAACGGCAACGCCGCCTGCACGAATGAGAATGCCCTGCACGATGTCTGGTCCCTCGTTCTACTTGTAAAAGGAAAGATCCCTTCGATCTGGCTTGGATGCAAGGAGCAGCCGCTTATTGGGCGTGTAGTAGCTGGACCTTCTGTCCCGGGTGCACAGTGCGAAGGTCGTCCAGATCGTCGGTGGTGTGGCCGATCAGATTGCAGGGGCGGGGCAGGCGGATTGTGTCGCGGCCTGAGATCGGGGTTGGCCCGTAGATCAAAAGGAGGCGTTCCTCCTCTGCCCAGTAGTAGAGTTCGCCGACCTGGGCGTTGAGGCGGGCCGTGCGGTCGCGGCCACCGCGAATGGGGATTTCGAAGTGAATGCAGTCGCCCCAGGTTTCGGCGATCGAGAACAGGGGGAGGGCTGCGAGAATGCGCTGGGCGGATGGCGTGGGGTGGAATTCCACGGCGATGCGGCGGCCGGCAATATCGAGGCGGACGGACTGGCTGCCGGCTTGAGGACGTTCCGGGGTGGGCTGATGTGCGTGCGGCGGAGACCGCTTGGTGCTCCGCCGCAAATAGTTCGTTGGCATGGTGGCTTCCGGTTGCCGTCCGTCAGGTCGGGGCCGGACCGAACACCAAAACCGTATTCAGGCCACCGAAGGCGAACGAGTTGGACATCGTGTAGTTGACCTCACGATCGCGGCCCTGATTGGGCACGTAGTCGAGATCGCAATCGGGGTCAGGATCATCGAGGCCGATCGTTGGGGGAACCCAGTTTTCTTCCATGGCCTTGATGCACAAGGTCGCTTCGATGCCGCCACCGGCACCCAGCGGGTGGCCGTGCATGGACTTGGTCGAGGAGATCGCGAGTTTGCGGGCGTGGTCGCCGAAGACTTCCTTGATCGCGTTGGTCTCGTTCTTGTCGTTGATCGCCGTGGCGGTGCCGTGGGCGTTGAGATAATCGATTTTCTCAGGCGCCAGGCCGGCATCGGCAAGCGCAATGCGCATGGCCTCGCGCGGGCCTTCGACGCCGGGGTTGACCATGTCCTTGGCATCCGATGTCTGGCCATAGCCGACCAATTCGCAAAGGATGTTGGCGCCGCGCTTTTGTGCGCTCTCCAGGTCTTCCAGGATCAGGATACCGGCCCCTTCCCCCAAGACCGTGCCGTTGCGTTTCTTGGCGAACGGGAAACAGCCTTCAGGCGAGAGAACGTGCAGGGCCTGCCAAGCCTTCATGGTTCCATAGTTGATGACGGATTCTGATGCGCCTGCAATCGCGGTGTCGACCATGCCGTGTCGGATATAGTCGTAGGCTAGGCCGATGGCGTGGGTTGCTGTGGAACACGCCGAGCAGGTCGCGAAGGTGGGGCCCTTGACGCCAAATTCGATGCCGACGTGGGCTGCTGCCGATGAACCGATGATGCGCAGCAAGGTCAGCGGGTGGGTTGCGCGCTTGTTATGGATGAACAGATCGCGGTAGGCGGTTTCATAGGTGACGAGGCCACCGGCGCCAGATCCGACAATGCAAGCTGTGCGGTAAGGATCGGCAACGGGAATTTCCAGGCCCGATTGCTTCATCGCTTCATCGGCAGCGGCCGCTGCAAACCAGGAAAAGCGGTCGGCGTGGATGACGATCTTGTCGCGTTTGAAATGTTTCAGACGGGCCTTGTGATCGAAGTCCTTGATCTGGGCGGCAATCAAAACCTTGAGGTCTTCCAGCGGGAAGCCTCCCAGTTCGCTGACGCCACATTTGGCTTCGCGTACGCCGGCCCAGAGTTCGGGCACCGTTTGGCCGATGGGCGTGACCGCGCCTGTGCCGGTCACAACGACCCGGCGTGTGCCATTAGGATTTGCCATATTTGTTTTCCACGTAATAGCGATTCCCCGCCTCAGGCCTGGGCCGGAAGCGGAATTGAACCGGGCATAAGCGCATTCCGTAATCGCAATCCGGCTATTGTCAGTGCCGGAGATCGGATGCGGGCTGGCTCGTACAATCCGTGCGGCGAGGCGCTAACTCAAGCGCCTGCTGCTGCAGCGGAACCGTCTTTGCTCTGGATGAGTTCGCGGACTTTATCGACGACCGAACCTACGGTTTTGAAATCTTCGACTTCCTCGTTGGCATTGTAGGGAATTTCAATGCCGAAAGTGTCTTCAATGTCGAAGACAATCATTGCCAAGTCTAGTGACTCGATCGAAAGATCCTGAAGTTCGGTGTCCAGCGCGATGTCGTCGCGTGGTTCCTTCATGTGCTTTTTCAGAATCTCAACGATCTTGGTAGCGACTTCGTCCATTTGGTTCTCCTCTCCTTGCTCCTGGCAGGCAAAGAGGCCTTGGCAATCCGGCCAGAGTCCCCCCTTGGGTTCTGAGCCTAACAAGCTGTGGGTCGCATATACTTAAACCACATGCAAGTCCAGACGCAGATCCAATCTCAGGACCACGACGCGGGCAAGTCCTCATGCACGCTTTGAGGCGTAGTAGCGCAAAAAGCGTGCCGTAACTGTTTCCAGCGGCACACTGGATACCAAGCCAGAGCTTTAAACCAGCTTAAGAAACGACTGAACATGTCGTGGGTCATTCTCCCTCGGACGAAATTCCCCATCTTTGGGCCGGATTTGTCGGAAATAGTGTGGCTATGGCCTCAAAATCCAACAAAGACTGGAAATTTCTTTCGCCGGGAGGTTCATCCAGGCATGACCAGAGGTTCCCTAAACTTCAGCATTACTTATGGATTGGCTGCTTCAATAGGTGTTCAATGGTCGCATGGCCAGGAAGTTGCAATCTCCCGTTATGCGTCGTTTTGACCAGATCGGAGAGGCTAGCCCGCTTTTTCATACCGGGTAGCGGCGTATCTTGGCCTCAGGCGGGCCCATAATCTCCGTCAGTCGGGGCGGAAGATGTCGCGCGTGGGGCATTGCTTTGAATTGGGAGGATGCATCGTTATGAACATCCGAGATGTCATATCCGGAGCAGGCTACGAGGCCGGTCTGCCGTGGGCGGGGGTCTATCCTGAGAATGTCGACTGGCACCAGCCGATTGAGCCGCGGCCGCTTTATTCCTTGATTGATGATGCGGTTAACAAATATCCCGATTTGATCTGCACCGACTTTCTGGGACGGTCGCTGACTTATGGGGAAATTGGCGACAAAGTTAATGAAGCTGCTTCAGCGCTTCAGGAAATCGGCGTGGAGAAAGGGACAAGGGTTGGCCTGTTCCTCCCGAATTCTCCGACCTACGTCATCTATTATTTCGCAATTTTGAAGGCCGGCGGTATCGTCGTTAACTTCAATCCGCTCTACAGCCACGAAGAACTTGCCTTCCAGGTTGAAGACAGCGGCGTCGACTTGATGATCACGCTGGATCTGGTCGCTCTTTTTGAAAAAATCGAACCGCTGATTGCCGAAGGGGTGCTGCCCCGGGCGCTGGTGGCATCGTTCACCAATCTGCTGCCGGCAACAAAGGCTGCACTGTTCCGGTTGTTCAAGTCATCTGAACTGGCCCGGCCGCTGGCCTCATCGGTGACTGACCGGCTGATCATCGAAGCTGACGTTGTTCAACCTGGGACGTTTCCCGAGCCGGTCGAAATCGAACCCGAACGCGATCTTGCCGTCCTGCAATATACCGGCGGGACGACGGGCACCCCTAAAGGCGCGATGCTGTCGCATTATAACGTCTATGCCAATACTGAGCAGGTGGCTCGTTGGGCCCCGCATCTGAATGATGGCGAAGAACGGTTTTTAGGCGTGCTGCCGTTTTTCCATGTGTTCGCGATGACCGTGGTTATGAATTTTGCGATCCGCAAGGCCGCAAAGATCATTATTCTCCCGCGCTTTGAACTCCTGGATACGATAAGGCTCATTCAAACTGCCAAGCCGACCGTGATGCCGGCCGTTCCAACCCTGCTCAATGCCATCCTGCGCTATCCGAAGGTTGAGAACTACAAACTGGATTCGCTGCGGTTTTGTATTTCCGGCGGCGCGCCGCTACCGATTCCGGTTAAGCGGGAGTTTGAAAAACTCGCCGGTTGCGCGGTCGTTGAAGGATACGGTTTGTCGGAAACTTCGCCGGTGGCAACGTGTAACGCTTCGGAGGGTCCGGTGCGGGAAGGCTCAATCGGGATGCCGATGCCCCGCACGCTCGTCAGTCTGCGGGATCTGGAAGATCCCGACAGGCCGGTGCATCGTGGGGAAAAAGGCGAGATTTGCATCAACGGTCCCCAGGTGATGCTGGGCTATTGGCGGCGGCCGGATGAAACCGTTGCAACATTCACATCCGATGGCTTCTTGCGCACTGGCGATGTGGCACGGATGGACGCTGACGGGATGTTCAGCATCGAAGACCGCATCAAGGATCTGATTATTGCTTCCGGCTATAATATTTATCCGCGGCAGATCGAAGAAGCCATCTACCGCCACGATGCTGTTGCCGAAGTGTCCGTGATTGGAATTGAGGACGAATACCGCGGTGAGGCGCCCAAGGCCTTCATCAAATTAAAGGAGGGGGCCAAGGCCAGTGCGGAAGATATCATCGCGCACCTTGAACCGATCATCTCCAAGATCGAAATGCCAGCCGAAATCGAATTCCGCGATGATCTTCCCAAGACGATGATTGGCAAGCTCTCGAAGAAGGAATTGCGCGAAGAGGAAGTGAACCGGCGCGGGTCCTGACCTGATGCGGGGCGATCGGTTGGTGGACTTGCTGGCAGACCGAGCCAGTGTGCGCATTCGCGATCAGGCCCGGGGGCGGAACGGGCTTGCTGTCGGCAGCGGCATGCCGCCTTCATCTTCAGGTTCGTAAAGCGGTTTCTGGAGCACTGGTTTGGGGCGCTCGAATTGCGGCAGTTCAGGGCGCGGCCAGGAGAAATCATCGGCCCGGCCAGGGCGCGACTGGAGCCGTTCGCCTTTCACCAGAACCCGGAAGAACGGTGTCTGAGCAAGTGAGAGTTTACGGCGGCGCCCGGAGATCGATGCGTCGCTGACCGATGTCACGGTGCTCATGATGTTGACGCCGTTGACGGTCTCATCAAGCAGCGTGTCGCCGATCTGTGAAGCACGGCTGCGGCTTTGTTTACGGGTTACCAGCGCCATAACGGATGCGGGAATGGCGGGGCGCAATATCTCTAGTGATACGATTTGCTCGCGGCCGTTGGCGCCCAGCGCCTTCAGGTTGATGCGTCCGTGGGCGGCTTTTTGCTCACCGCCTGTGGCGTTCATGAAGAATGACGTCGGTTCCTGGCGGGTAGCGACCTTTTGCTTGGCTTCATCGATCGATGCCTTCCAGCCCTTCAAGGCTTTCTCGTCCTTTGGGTCTTCGTTCTTCTTGGCCAACTGACTGACGATTTGTTGTTCGCTTTCGGAACCGGCCAGCGGGATTGAGCGCTCGGATTTGGCGCGGGCGAGGTCACGGCGAACTTCGCGGGCGACGTAGTGGGACAGCTTGGCATAGCCCTGGCCGGTGAAGTGGATGCCGTCGCGCCAGCGCAGGCGTTTGACGTTGCCGGCCAGATCGGGGCCGAAGGCGCTATAGCCACCGCCTTCGCCTGCAAAGCTGGAATAGATATCGATGAACTTGACGTTGTTGAGGTAGGCGCGCTCACGCAGAATCTCATTGATGATCTGGGCGCCTGCGTCGGCATCGCGGGATCGCATATTCGGCAGCCCGACCCAGTAAAGGGCGATACCTGCGGACTTTAGAACTTTCATCGTTCGATCGACGCGGCGGGCGAACTCAGTGCGCCACTCTGGTGTGCCGATCCACTGGCGGCGGCCATTGGGCGTCCTTATCCGGCGGCGATCCTGAGTGCCCAGCATGATTACGGCGATATGGGTCTGGGCGCCGGCCAGATTTCGCTTCAGCTTTGACAGGTTCTTGCGGAACGAATTTGCCGTGATGCGCGTGAAGGAGTAGACCTGGGTACTGACTGAGATGCGCCCTTCCGATTGCAGGGCGGTTTTTAGCCCGTATACCACGCCTTCGGCGAGCGAATCGCCGACGACGCGAACGTTATATGTGTCGCCTTGCGGGAACGGGGTGATGTAGCTGGACTGGAAGGCGTTTTGTTGCGCCATCAATGAAGCGGGAAACAGCACGAGGCAAAGTGCGGCGGCCAATAATGAAGCGGCTGCGCTCAGAAAACTTTGCTGCGTGTTTGCGAACATCGACTATGTCCAAGGTGCATCGTTGCCGGTGTAGCCCATCCTGGTGTTCGCGCAGTTGAAGCGTTAGTCCAGGAACGAAGCGAATTTCGAGTCTATATCATCATGGGGCGCGGGTTTAAACTTTGCCCTGTCGTACTTTGCGAACTTCACCCTTTTTGCAGTTGCTTCACGAGGCCGGGCGTCGGCCAGCAATCGACCTTGAGGCCGGAGGCGCGCTGGTACTGGCCGGCCTCACGGCGGGTGTTGGAGCCGATGAAGCCGTCAACGATGGAAATTGGATAGCCACGATCCTTGAGTCCTTGCTGAACTGCCCGGATGATGGCGGTACGCTGGGGACCGATTTGTTGCCAGCCGACCGCGAAGTTGCCGCCGCCCTTGATGCGGTCGGCCAGGTTGCCGACGAAGGTCGCGTAGAGGTCGGAGGTGTTGTACTTGCGGATCGCCTTGAAGTTGTCGGTGACCAGGAAGGATGGGCCGTAGGCTCCGGCCGGCGACATCAAGTAGGCGTTGGCATCGCGAATGTCATCGGGCCATTTGCGGCCGGCGACGCGTTCAAAACCCAGCTCAATCCATTGCTTGAACGGCCGCTCTCCGGCTGGCCCCTCATAGGCACAGTCGGCGGATTGGGGAATCCTGACCTCGTAGCCCCACGCAAGCCCGCGAATCCAGCCGTGGTTTTTCAGTTGGCGGGCTGCTGAAGACAACGCGTCGGGAACCGATTCGAATAAGTCTGCATAGCCATCGCCGCCCAAGTCATGGACGTGGGAGGAGAATTCAGACGGCAAGAACTGGGTAAGGCCCATGGCGCCTGCCCAGGAAGCGCGCATCTTCTTTCGTGGCACGCCCTTTTCAAGGAGTTTCAAGGCGTAGAGGAATTCTTCGCGGAACATTTCCTTGCGGCGGCCGATCCAGGCCTGGGTTGCGAGGACCCTGATGGCATCGTGCTTGGGGGTGTAGGCGCCGAATGCCGTTTCGCGACCGAAGATTGCCAGTACGATCGAGCGGTCGACGCCGAAGCGGTCTTCGATCTGGGAAAGTTCAGTTGCATAGGTCTTGGCAAGGCGGCGTCCGGTTTTGGCCAGACGGCCCAGGTAGGCGGAATCAATGTACTGGGAAGGAGCGCGCGTGAACTCGGCCTGCCTGACCTTGCGCTTGCGGCCGGGAATTTCCAAATCCGTCAGCGTCATATCGGGCTTCAGGCCGGAGACGGCGCGCTCGAAGGTCTTTCGCGACACACCGAAGCGGTCGCGGGCATCCGGCCATAGCGTTTCAAGGAATTCGCCAAAGGGTTGTCGAGCCTGGGCGGTGGACCCAATCGCGCAAATCGCGCTCAAGCAGACAGCCGCTGACAACAGCAGGGAGGCCAACCGGCCCGATCGCCATGTCCGGAGTGCCTGATTGGATTGTTCGATACCGTTATGCACCGCTGGAGCCTTTTTGAGCTGATAATATAAGCAACGCTCAGATAACGCGGGGATTCACGGCGATTTTGGGGCCTTTGGCAGCAGCGTGTCGGGTTGGAGCAGCAGCTCCCCGCGCGGCAGGGCCGGTGCGGGGAGCTGATGTGGGGTGCGGTCGTGCGCTTTATCCTGCTTCCTTGAGCCGGGTGAGCTGGGATTCCCAGGCCAGCGCATTGGTGACGATGCCATTCAGGTCGTCATGGCGGGGTCTCCAGCCGAGCGTCTGGCGGATTTTATCGGAGGCGGCGACGATTGCGGCAGGGTCGCCGGGTCTACGGTCGGTGAGACGGACGTCAAAGTTGACACCGGAGACCGCTTTTACGGCCTCGATCACCTCCGACACCGAGAACCCGCGGGAGTAGCCGCAGTTGAAGACGTCGGATGCACCGCCGTTCCTGAGGTACTTGAGGGCCGACATATGGGCGGCCGCCAGATCGCTGACGTGGATATAGTCGCGGACACAGGTGCCGTCGCTGGTGGGATAGTCCGTGCCGAAGATCTGCATGTTCGCGCGCTGGCCCAGCGCCGTTTCGCAGGCGACCTTGATCAAGTGGGTTGCCTTTGGTGTGGACTGGCCGGAACGCCCTTGGGGGTCGGCACCGGCGACGTTGAAATACCTCAGCGCGACATAATCGAAGTCGTGGGCGCGGGCCGTGTCGGCCAGCATCAGTTCGCTCATCAGCTTGGAGGTGCCATAGGGCGACATCGGCTGCAGGCGGGCATCCTCGGCGACCGGATTGGTCTCGGGGTTCCCATAGACGGCGGCGGTGGAAGAAAAGATGAAGTGGGGCACCTTGCCGTCAACAGCGGCTTCAATGAGCGTGCGGGTATTGGAGGTATTGTTACGGTAGTAGAGAAGCGGGTTTTCGACCGATTCAGGAACAATGATCGATCCGGCAAAGTGGATGATTGCGTCAACCTGATACTGGTCGATTGTTTTTGAAACAAGCGAGGCATCGCCGACATCACCAACGACGAGGGGAACGTCATCTGGAATGGCCCAGCGAAACCCGGTCGAAAGGTTGTCCAGCACGACCACTTTTTCGCCTGCGTCGCGCAATGCAAGCACCATGTGGCTACCAATGTAGCCCGCGCCACCTGTTACCAATACCGTCATCAAACTGCCAACCTTTTTAATTCAAGGACGCCTAAGAAACTGGTTGCAAGCGATTGATCGCAAACGTGGCCCGGTGGACCTTTGCGATTGGGAACCAGCGATTGTTGGGTTCCATACAAGCCTTATACCACTTTGAGGCCGCAGGGTTGTGTCGGTATGGCTTGCTGGACTTATCGGTAAACCAAAAGGAAATTAAGGTGCCAAAGCGGATTAAAGCAATTTAGAAATGGCGCGGGACTTGCTCTCGTAGAGCTTAAAACATAAGCGCTTCTAGCAATATATTGGATTTTAAACTACAGGACGAGCCAAGCATGACAACCGCCCCCGCCAAAATTCGTAAGGCCGTATTTCCCGTTGCCGGACTTGGCACCCGGTTTCTACCCGCCACGAAGGCCTGCCCCAAGGAGATGCTGACGGTCGTCGACCGGCCGGTTATCCAGCATGTGGTCGATGAAGCAAAGGCGGCGGGCATTGAGCACTTCGTGTTCGTCACCGGGCGCAACAAGGGCGTTATCGAAGATCACTTCGACAGCCAGTTCGAACTCGAACGCACACTTGAGGATCGCGGCAAGACTGCGGAACTCACGGTTTTGCGCGAAGAACTGCCCGCTGCGGGCCAGACAAGTTTTACGCGCCAACAGGCGGCCCTGGGGCTTGGGCATGCGGTGTGGTGTGCACGCGACATCGTGGGCAGCGAACCGTTCGCTTTGCTGTTGCCTGATATGCTGCACTATTCATCGCGGCCGTGCCTGGCTTCGATGATGGAAGCTTATGGCGAGGTTGGCGGCAACCTGGTCGCCGTATCACCGGTGCCGGAGGATCAAACGCAGAACTACGGAATTGTGGACGTTGAGGATGCGAAGGCGGGGGTTTCGGAAATCAAGACGATGGTCGAGAAACCGAAGCCGGGGACAGCGCCTTCCAACCTGCACATCACGGGGCGTTATATTTTGCAGCCGGAGATCTTCGACATCCTGGAAACCCAGGGGCCGGGGGCGGGCAATGAGATCCAGTTGACCGATGCGATGCTCAGACTGCTGGGGAGAGCCGATCAGCCGTTCCATTCGGTGCGCTTCGATGGCGAGCTTTATGACTGCGGATCGAAGATCGGCTTCCTGATGGCCAATGTGGCTTATGGGTTGGCGCGCGAAGGTTTGGGCGATGAGCTTCGCGAGGAGATCACAAAGCACCTGGATAAGAAGTCGGGTTAGTCTGGCCGAAACAGAAGCGAGCTGTCGCCGTAGGAGTAGAAGCGGTAGCCCGACTGGATGGCGTGGCTGTAGGCGTCGCGCATCGTATCGAGACCGGCAAACGCCGACACAAGCATGAACAGTGTCGATCGGGGCAGGTGGAAGTTTGTCATCAAGACATCGACGGCCTTGAAACGATAACCCGGCGTAATGAAGATATCGGTATCGCCCGACCATGCGGGAATCGTGCCGTCATCCAGGGCGGCGCTTTCCAACAGCCGCAACGAGGTTGTGCCAACAGCGACCAGGCGGCCGCCGTTCTTGCGGACCTCGTTCAGGGCTGCTGCTGTCTCTGGTGAGACCGTTCCCCATTCGGCATGCATCGCATGATCGGCGGTGTCGTCGACCTTGACGGGCAGGAAGGTTCCCGCTCCCACGTGCAACGTCACGAACTGACTGGTGATGCCGCGCTCATCCAACTTCTGGAACAGACCATCTGTAAAATGCAATCCGGCTGTCGGGGCAGCGACCGCACCTTCATTGGCGGCATAGATCGTCTGGTAGCTTTCGGCATCGGACGCATCGGGTTGCCGGCGGCCCGCGATATAGGGCGGCAGCGGCATGGTGCCCAACGCAGCAATGGCTGCATCGAGAACGGCGCCGGTTAGTTCAAATGCAAGCGTGACCTCGCCACCGTCTTTGTCTTCTACAGTGGCATCGAGCGAGCCCATCAGGCAGGCGTTGGCGGTGGTGCCAAATGTGATGAGTTCGCCAACCTTGAGGCGTTTTGCCGGGCGAACGAAGGCGCGCCATCGGTTGTCATCGATGCGCTTGTGCAGGTTGCATTCGATATGGGCGATAGCTTCGCCGCGTTGGCGTGTTCCCGTCAGGCAGGCGGGGATAACACGCGTGTCGTTGAAGACGAGGCAATCGCCTGGACGAAGAAGTTTGGGGAGGTCGGTGACAGTTCGGTCAGCCGGTTGGGTCGACTGAGCCGCGTTGACGACGAGCATTCTGGCTGTGTCACGCGGGCTGACGGGGCGCAACGCGATACGGTCCTCGGGCAGGTCGAAGTCGAACAGGTCTGTTTTCATTCAACTGATCTTTGCAATTCCTGCTGCCGGTCAGCAAATCCGTCAGAGTTTGTAGTTTGAGTAGACCGTTTCCAATTTGGGATCTTCAGCAATGCTGGCTGGCGAAACAAGTTCCTGCTCAAGAACGACGCGGAAGCACTTCTCATAATCGCCAATGCGGGAGCAAGGTGGGTAGCGCTTCCATCGCTCCTTGACCAGGGAGCGAACGATTGAGTTGTCCATAGAAAGCTCTTTCAGTTTCTCGACCTTTCCGAGCGTGAGCTTCATGCCGTCGCGAAACGCGTAGTAGACCAGTTCGCTGCAGTAGATGGATTCCTTGTCGAAAAGGAAGAAGAAGTCGTAGGGCCGACCATAATATTTTCTGGCAGCGCTCAGGACGCGACGTGCTTGGTCGGCGGTCAGATTGCTGAGGCGCTTAATGGCGATGCGGCCGCCGATGCCTTGCTTTATCCACGCGTCCAGGGAGACTTCCCGTACGGGGCCGACAGCTTCAACGACAAAGGGTTTGCCGTTGATCAATTTGATT
The DNA here is from genome assembly GCA_022600345.1 of Alphaproteobacteria bacterium. GTDB lineage: Bacteria > Pseudomonadota > Alphaproteobacteria > Rhizobiales > Hyphomicrobiaceae > Filomicrobium. The sequence goes on from JAHZKP010000075.1 coordinate 13,540, forward strand.
ATGCCGACATGAGTAAAGGGGCTGCGCGTGGCAACACCGATTGCTGCTGTCTGAGAAGACTGGATGGTCTGAAAGATGATATCGCCGTTCTTAAGCGCCGGCAGGTCTCCAGAGGTTACGCTTGTCCAGGATAGCCAGCCAACAACGGCGACTACGCCCAATACGGATGCAGCCGTGAGATAGCCCAGGCTCTTTGCAACTTTTCGCATCACGTACCCTTACTGACCCCATCCCAAATCGCGACTATCGTTAGGGCTAGCCACGAGAGGATTGTCAGGCTGCCGCCAATGGGGGCGAGGGCGGGGATGGGACGGAAACCTGCCAGCGTTCCCAGCGCCACTGCACCAGTGAACAGGATTGCCCCCAGCAACATGGCGGCTGCAACGAGCCTCCAGGCGGTCGACCGTGCAGAATGGTGCGCGAATGCGATGAGGCCGATTGCGGCGGCGGCATGGACCATCGCCAGTTCGGCGGCGGCGCGGATCGCGGTACTGTCAGCAACGTGGGCTGCAATTGCAGCAAGGCTGACGCCGGCTGCTCCGAGCACTCCTGCGATTGCGATCAGAACATGCGGCATGGCGTTTTAGCCTTATATCATTTTCGCCTTAGGCGGAATCACACGGCCGACCCGCGCCCCCGTTGTTAAAGTCCACACCTCCCTTGCTCAACACTGCGCAAGCTTGTGTTGACGTCCCAAGGTCGTGTGGAGCAGCCGACCGCCCAAAACAATTGTACCTTGTGACGCTCGGGCGGGCGCGTGGGTGATTTCACGAAAGCCCGAATGAGTATAGGTGCGAGGACCGCAGCAATCTGTGAGAATGCAGCGGTCTTCAAAGCCAGATCAGACGTCGGCAGCGACTTTCATCGAGATCATCTTGTCGGGGTTCTGGACGGGTTCGCCGCGCTTGATCTTGTCGACGTTTTCCATGCCCTCGATCACCTTGCCCCAGGCGGTGTACTGTTTATCGAGGAAGCCGGCATCGCCAAAGCAGATGAAGAATTGCGAGTTGGCCGAATTGGGGGAAGCTGCGCGAGCCATCGAGCAGACGCCGCGCACATGCGGTTCGGCGTTGAATTCAGCCGCAAGGTTGGGATAGGACGAGCCGCCCGTTCCGGAGCCATGCGGGCAGCCGGTCTGGGCCATAAAGCCGTCGATAACGCGGTGGAAGGCGATGCCGTCGTAGAAACCTTCACGCGCCAGCGTCTTGATACGCTCGACATGCTGAGGGGCCAGATCAGGGCGCATCTCGATGACGACTTTGCCCTGTGTGGTCTCAACGATAAGTGTGTTTTCTGGATCTTTGATGTCAGCCATCTGGGTTTTCTCCGGTTGTTTGAATTAGCAGGTGTGGACGGCGCTTTTGCGCCGGGTGTTTCGCTCAATTGAATTGGCCGCTTCAACGCCATGGCGGCTGGGTCGCGCTCCGCGTGTGTTTGGCACTAGGCTGGACTAACCTCGCCCCGGCGCGTTGAACGGTGCGGATGGGTTATTTGGCGTCGGCTGCGACGTAGACCTTCAACATCTTGTCGGGATTATCCACCTTGCCGTTTTCAGCCGCGCTGCCCTTCTTGATGCGGTCGACGTGCTCCATGCCTTCGATGACCTGACCGAAGACGGTGTACTGGCCATCGAGGTGGGGGGTTTTTGTGTAGGTGATGAAGAACTGCGAATTTGCGGAGTTGGGGCTTTGGCTGCGGGCCGCGCCCAAGGTGCCGCGTTCGAACTTGGCTTGCGAGAACTCGGCCTTGAGGTCGGGGTACTTGGAGCCGCCTGCGCCAGTTCCAGTCGGGTCGCCGGTCTGAGCCATGAAGCGGGGGATGACGCGGTGAAAGACGATACCGTTGTAAAAACCTTCGCGAGCCAGCTTCTTAATGCGGGCCACATGATTGGGGGCGATATCGGGGCGCAGGGCGATCTTGATCTTGCCGGTCTTGGTCTCGATGACCAGGGTGTTCTCAGGTGTTGCAGTGGGTGCTGGAGGTCCCCCGGCCGCAGTGGGGGTGGTTCCGCCAGACAGGTTTGGTTCGTTTGCACACGACGCCAGCATCGGGGCCAGCGCTACGATGAAAAATGCGAATGAGACGGCGGTGCGCAACACGAGATGATGCTCCTTCAAATGGCCCGGCGGGGTCTGCGGACTTCAGTTGGCATTTGTGCGGCCCGTAGGTGTTGGCCGGCAATCTTGCCAAGGACTGTATCAATGGGCCTGCGGGTTATGGCCGGAATCGGGCGTTGCGGCAACTCAGGGCGGGGAAACCAGAGATCAATTGGCAAACCGGAAGTGCATCACGTCGCCATCCTTGACGACGTATTCCTTGCCTTCAAGCCGCATTTTGCCGGCTTCCTTGGCACCCACTTCGCCGTCGAGAGCGATATAGTCATCGTAGGCTATGGTTTCGGCGCGGATGAAACCTTTTTCGAAATCGGTGTGGATGACGCCGGCCGCCTGGGGGGCTTTGGTCCCGGTAATAATGGTCCAGGCGCGGGCTTCCTTGGGGCCGACCGTGAAATAGGTCACCAGGTCGAGCAGCTTGTAACCTGACCGGATCAGGCGGTTGAGACCTGGTTCGGTGAGGCCCATTTCTTCCAGGAAGGCCTGGCATTCTTCGGCATCAAGCCCCGATAGCTCGGATTCGATCTTGGCTGAAATGACAACGTATTCGGCATCCTCATCGGCGGCGCGCTGGGCGACCGTTTGGGAAAATTCGTTACCATCGGCGGCTGAGGCTTCATCGACGTTGCAGACGTATAAGACCGGCTTGGCGGTCAGCAGTTGCAGCATGTCGAACGATTTACGCTCGTCATCGGTGATGTCGGCCTTACGGGCTGGCTGACCTTCGCGAAGCAAGGGCAGCACCTTGTCGATGATGGCGATGTTGGCCTTTGCTTCCTTGTCGCCGGTCTTGGCTTTCTTCTCCAAAGGCGTGCGGCGGCGCTCTAGCGAATCCAGGTCGGCCAGCATGAGTTCAGTCTCGACCGTGTCGGCATCTGCGACGGGATCGATGCGGCCTTCGACGTGGGTAATGTCACCGTCCTCAAAACAACGCAGAACGTAGGCAATCGCATCGACTTCGCGGATGTGGGAGAGGAACTGGTTGCCCAACCCTTCGCCTTGAGAGGCACCACGCACGAGACCGGCGATATCGACGAAGGTCAGACGCGTTGGAATGACGTCCTTTGATTTCGCGATGGCTGCCAGCTTTTCAAGGCGTTCATCGGGAACGCCGACTTCGCCGACATTGGGCTCGATGGTGCAAAAGGGGTAGTTGGCAGCTTCTGCCGCGGCGGTTTGCGTCAGGGCGTTGAAGAGGGTCGATTTGCCGACGTTGGGCAGGCCGACGATGCCGCATTTGAAGCCCATGGCTGGCGGTGTCCTTTTGGTTTTTCGTGTTTGGTTGGATTGAGCTACTACGTGGGGAAGGCTTGGCGCAATCGGCAAGTGAGCGCAGGAGCGGTTCGCGGATGCCGGGCTGGCCCTGCCGGGCATGGGATTGAGGCGCCCGCTGGGTGCGATACTTCCAACAACAAAGCTCCTTTTTAACCGCCGTCGCCTTGCCCGCTGGTACGTTTGGCCATCCATTTTTTCAGGTTCTCGGCGAGTGCGTTTTGTTGCTTGGAGGCGCGTTCGCCTGCGGGATGACCGGCCGCAGATTTGGTGCGGGCGGGTTTGGCTTGATTTGCCGGCTTGGGCTTGCGGGCGACAGGCGGGGCGGGGGCGTCATCGTCGTTGAGTTCACGGCCTACAGCACTCGTGAAGGCCGTCAGATCGCCAGAGATCATCGGGCCGGCGTGTTTTGCAATGGCGTCCAACAGTGGGTCCAGCCAGTCGTAGTCAGCCTTGGCAAAGTCGTGGAGGACATAGTTTGCGACCTGATCCTTGCGGCCGGGGTGGCCGACACCGATGCGAATGCGGGCATAGTCGTTGCCCAGGTGTGCTGAGATCGAACGCAAGCCGTTGTGGCCCGCATTGCCGCCGCCAACTTTGGCCTTCAACTTGCCCGGCGCCAGATCGATTTCGTCATAGAGAACGATGACATCTGCTTCCGGGATTTTGAGAAAGCGGGCTGCTTCACCGACCGATTGACCGGATTCGTTCATGAATGTCTGGGGCTTGATGATCAGCGCGCGCTCGTTGCCGATCCGGCCTTCCGCCACCAATCCCTTGAATCGCTTGCGATATGGGGCAAACCCGTAGTCGTCGGCAATCTTGTCGACGGCCAAAAAGCCGACGTTGTGGCGGTTGTTTTCGTACTGCTGACCGGGATTGCCCAGGCCGACAATGATTTTCATCGAAAACGCTCCTGGCGGTCGGTCTGTCGCGCGGGCACGACTGCGCCCGCACGGTGTTCATCCATCGAAACACAGCGAACTTAGGCCAGCCATGCTGCGAATTGGAGTGGGGGGCGGTTTGGTTGACAACAAACCGCCCGACGGCAGCGGGAGTTACTCCTGCTTTTCTTCGCCTTCGCCTTCGGCCGCTGCTTCATCGGTTGCAGCCTCATCTTCATCTTCAGCGCCACCGGCCGGACCGCGGCCTGCGATCGTGGCGATGGTGAAGTCGCGATCCTGAATCGTGGGTTTGGCACCCTCAGGCATTGTGACTGCAGAAACGTGGATCGATTGGCCGATCTGGGCTTCGGCCAGGTCAATTTCGAAGGCATCCGGGATCTTGTCGTATGGACACCAGACTTCGATGTCATGCCGGACGACGTTAAGGACGCCGCCGCGCTTCATGCCCGGGCAGATGTGCTCGTTGAGGAACTTGACGGGAATTGCCACGCGGATCAGGCCATCGCCGCCAATCCGCAGGAAGTCCACGTGCACCACCGTATCCTTGACGGGGTCGAGTTGCACATCACGCGAAACCACAAGATGTTCCTGGCCATCAAGCTTCAGCTTGAATACCTTGGCGGTGAACTGGCCCTTCAGGTACATCTTCCAGACTTCTTTATAGTCAAGGGAAATTGCCTGCGGTTCCTTCTTGTCACCATAGATGACGGCTGGAACGCGGCCCTCGCGGCGGACTTGGCGTGCGGCCCCCTTACCGACACGCTCGCGCGAGGCAACTTCAAATTCGATGGTCTCGGTTGCCATTGCTTGTTCTCCATAAACAAGACGAGGGATCCGCCCGGCTAGGTGGATCCCATCAAAAAATCACGCCCCGGCCTCCAAGGGTGCAAGCAGGGCGCGCTCACCTATTTGTTCTGTGAGGGCTGTGCTTATAGCTGGGTCGATAGCCGATGGCAACGGCTCGCGAATTCGATCCGGCTCTATCCCGATCCAAACAATCCGGAAACACTTTGTTCGCGCGATGTTCTCAAAATCGCCTTTGCCAGTAGGGTGGAAATCGACAGCACCTGGACATTGGCAGCCGCGCGGACGGCTTCGGTCGGCAGAATAGTGTCGGTAATCACCAAGGTCTTGATCTGGGAATTACTGATCTTGGCGACGGCTCCGCCCGATAAGACGCCGTGAGTGATGTAGGCGTGGACCTCGATGGCGCCGGCCTTGATCAACTCTTCCGCCGCGCTGACCAGCGTGCCGCCTGAATCGACGATGTCGTCGATGAGGATGCAGCGTCTGCCCTCAACGTCGCCGATGACGTTCATGATGCTGGCCTTGCCGGGGGCCTCGCGCCATTTGTTGCAGATGGCGATTGGCGACTTGAGGCGATTGGCCAGTTCACGGGCGCGGACGACGCCGCCCGCGTCGGGTGACACGACGGTCAACTTATCCGTCGACAGCCGATTGTGGATGTCGCGAACGATGACGGGTGCTGCGTAAAGGTTGTCGGTGGGGATGTCGAAGAAGCCCTGGATCTGGCCGGCGTGCAGGTCGAGCGTCAGGACACGGTCGGCGCCTGCGCGCTCGATCAGGTTGGCGACCAGTTTCGAGGTAATCGGTGTTCTTGGCTTGGGTTTGCGATCCTGGCGGGCGTAACCGAAATAGGGAATGACGGCGGTGATCCGCTTGGCTGACGCCCGCTTGAGGCAATCGATCAGGACGAGCAATTCCATCAAGTTGTCATTGGCTGGAAACGAGGTCGATTGCAGGATGTAGCAATCCTGACCGCGGACGTTTTCGGAGACCTCAACGAAGATTTCCTTGTCCGCGAAACGCTCCACTTCGCACTCGGTCAGCGGAACATTGAGGAGTTCGCTGATGGCCCGGGCCAGCGGAGGGTTACTATTGCCCGCCACCAGTTTTAGATCCGGCGGTGGATTGACCGAATCCTCGCCGTCAAAAGCGTCAAATGGCATGCTCTTAAAACCCCTCAGCAATACTCGTGTGACAGGTCTGTAACAAGCTGCTCGGGCTACTGTAAACCTGCCGTATAGGCGCAGGTTGCGACAACACTGTTACGATTGGAGAATAATTCGCATCCGGTGCATACAAAAAACAAAGCCCGACATGTGCCGGGCTTTGTTGCTGGTTGTAATTCTCAGGACCGACTGAGAAGGTCAGTTGGTCTTGGTATTGTTCTTTGGCAAAAGTTTCAGGATGCCCTGGGCCGCTGCTGCTGCTGCGGCATCGGCTGTTCTGCCCCAGGCGCCATCAAGCGAACCCGCCTTGATCGCATTTTTCTGCGAAACAGTGCCCAGGTTCTTACCCGTTGGGTCTTTTACGTCCCAATCGATCTTGATTTCCTGCTTGCCACTGCCTGCCTGCTTCAGGGCTACACGCCCTTCCACACGATAGGACTGTGCGGTGGGCGTGCCTGCCAGAGAGACGCCATTGCGTGACAGCTCCTTGCGGATTGCCGTGGTCAGCGATACCGACCCGTCACCGGGAGCACCGGTGACACTGGGAACGATTGCGGCGACCGGGCCGCGCCCGATGCTACCGGTGGTCGTCCCGTTGGGCACCCGATTGCCGGCCGCAGCACGTGCCTGCGTCAGTTGACCGGTCGCCGTATTCGCGGCCTGTCTCACTGGGCCAGCGCCGGGTGCTGCCTGGACGGCACCTGCGACCGCTGGAGCTGCGGCGGGGCGCTGGGCTGGAAGCCAGGCTGCCAGCGACGTTGCCGTCTTGTCCGAGATCCGGGCCGTGATGGCCGGTGTCACTGATGCCCATGGATTGCTTCCTGCACCTGCGGGTGCAATCTCCTCGCCGGTAATGCGATGAACGCGCTTACCGGCCAGGTCGGTTACATCCCAAATATAGGAAACCTTTGTTCCGGCTTTTTCGCGAGCCGAAACGACATAGCCGCGCAGGGTGTAGTTTGCACCGCCGCCGTTTGCGATAGCGATGTTGCGGCCCTGCATGGCCGTCGTGAGTTGTGCCTGAATCTGTTTGGCAACGCCGTCAGGCGCACCGATCACAGGCGCGATGGCAATCTTGTTGGAATTCGTCGCTAACGCAGCAGGCGGCACCTGTTGCTGAGCCGCTGTTTCCGCACCTGGCAGAAGTGGCCCAGTTGTACTGCACCCTGCGAGCGCAAATCCGAGGAAGGCTGCGAGGATCGTGACGTTGGCGAATGACTTCGCACGCCTCGACGCAGCAGCATTATTGGTCGTCACCACGACGTCCCCCTGTAATGACCCGCTGATCATCCGGCGGCCGACGTACTTACCTTGCGGCCTAGACAAGTCCTACTACCGGTACTCGTTATGACTTGTTTACAGTAGTGCATTTGTCCGCGTCCAGCCACTTTCGGTTGCATGCTCCATGAAGCTTAATCATCTAGCCTGCTTTACGCCTGCCTTCTGTGGATATTGCATTTATGTCACGAGGATTGCGGAGATTTGACGACCGTAATCGGGCTCTGAGCTGTGGGTTGAGCGCCTGAAGCTGAAAAACTTCGATTCGTTATCGTACGTGCAGGGCGCATTGAGGTCGAAATTGGCGATCCCGAGGCCTTCCAAGCGAGCAGCGATGAAGGCCGGCAGGTCGAAGTGGGGCTTGGCGGCACCATCGGGTGTGGTGAAAAACCGTCTATTGGAGGGTTCGCGTGCGGTGAAATCGTCAAGGAATTCGGGGCCGACTTCGTAGTTTTGCTGGTTGATGCAGGGGCCAAGGCTGGCGCAGACGCGGGCGGGTTTCGCGCCAAGTTCCACCATCTTGGCCAAGGTCGCCTCAAGAATGCCGCCAACGGCACCGCGCCATCCGGCATGGGCGGCTGCGACGACCCGGGCGACCGGATCAGCCAAAAGGACCGGCCCGCAATCGGCGGTGAGGATGCCGATAGCGAGGCCTGGGGTATTGGTGACCAGGGCATCACCGCGCGGCGGCGGCCCGGGCGTGAAGGGCTGATCAACGATGAGAGCCGTGGCGCTATGGACTTGGTAAGGGGTCAGCACGATCGGCTGGGGCGAGCTTAGTTGCAGGGCCACACGGGCGCGGTTCCGCTTGACCGCCTCGGCATTGTCCTTGGAGCCCAATCCGCAGTTGAGAGACGCATAGATCCCGTCCGATACGCCTCCATTACGTGTAAAGAAACCGTGTCGGATGCCGGGAAGTTCGCTCAGGGTCTCAGAAGTCAGAGGGCTTGGCATTTTGGCTCCTGGTGTGAAAGCGCCGCATTCGCATGCCGATTTGCTATATCGGGTCGGGGCTCACTCGAACCCGGGCGTGACTGGCAGATCCTGCGAGCGCACTGCGATTGCCTTGAAGCGTCCGCCCATACCTTGCGGCGACATCAGCCGCACAATACCGGCCTCCAATTGGGCGGCTTGATCAGGATTGGCTGCCATCAGGCGGGAGGCGCGCTCCATTATACCCAACCGCCCCAGGAACTCAGCCTGGGTAATCGGCCCGTCGATCCGGTGGTTGGGGCTATGGCCCTTAACGCGGCCGGCGAAATCCTGGAAATCGACCTGGTGGGTCAAATCGGCTTCGCCGGGTGACGTGAGGGGATGTTCATAGGCGTGGTTGCGGACAGCCTGGAGTGTGTCGCCAATTTCTGCTGCAACGTGGCCGTAGTCAATGAACAAGGCTGCAAAGCGTTGCCAGGGGCCCAGCAATTCGTCGGCGAAGCCGTAGTGCGTGACCGTTACGATGTCGCCTTCGGCAGCGTGTCCGAATCTGGAGTCGATATCCGAGGGTGATAGCGAGGCGGGTTCCCCAAGGCCATCGTGTGTCCTGGGAGGGACAAATTGAAGTTGACCGTTTTCATCAAGCCCGACCCATCTGCCGATCCAGCCGTCCTGCTTGCGGATGTACTGGCGGACCGGCCAGACATCTAGGAATTCGTTTGCGATAATGATGGCCGGTTCGTTGGCGAGGTTTGCCTGATATAGGTCGTCGTCGTCCATGCCTTCGACAAATCGGACTTTACCTGCGGGCAGACCGAGTCCGCCCAAGGCCTGTTCTTGCTGTTCGCGCAGCACCGGGTTGATATCGCAAAGGCTGATCTTGGCAGCCTCCATGAATTGGGGAACGATGCGGGCCGCACGCAAGGCATCGCGCATCAAGGTGCCGCGGCCGGCGCCATATTCGATGAGGTGAAAGGCTGCGGGGGCGCCCATTTGCTGCCAGACCGCGACCGACCATAGGCCGATGAGTTCGCCAAACGTCTGGCTGATCTCAGGGGCGGTTATGAAGTCACCGCGGCGGCCGATGGCGGGGCGACTGCGGTAGTAACCGTGTTCGGGGTCGAATAAGCACAGGTGAATGTAGTCGCTGACTCGCATTGGGCCGCGCTCAGCAATCCGGGCCTTGATCTCCTTAAGTAGTGGCGTGTTGCGACGCGCTTCTGGGTCGTAGGGCGTCACGATTAGCGCTCCACGGCATCGGCGGCGGGCTGATTTCTGGCCCTGTAAATGAACCAGGCGCCGATCAGGATCATGGGCACGGAATAGACCATGCCCTTGGTGATGGACGAGCCCTCGACAAAAATGCGGTACTCGATGACCTTGAACAGTTCGCAGAAAATGCGGAAGGCACCGTAGCCGACCAGAAAGACCCCTGTGGTCAGGCCCGGCAGTTTCAAGGTTTTCAACGAATGGGTTGCGTAGCGGAGGATCAAGAACAGCGCGATGCCCTCAAGGGCGGCCTCGTACAGCATGGCGGGGTGGCGGGGGTCGTTGCCCCAGCCGGGAAAGACCATGCCCCAGGGCATGTCGGTGGGCGAGCCGACGACTTCCGCATTGATGAAATTCGCCATCCTGCCGAAGAACAAGCCAATTGGAACGGCTGCCGAGACGAGGTCCATGACCGGCCAAATCGATACGCCATGGCGGCGGGCGAATGAGAGCATCGCCAGGCCCGTTCCCAGCAGGCCGCCGTGAAATGCCATGCCGCCTTTCCAAATGGCGAAGATCTCCAAGGGGTTGGAGAGATAGTAGCCCGATTGATAGAAAAGCACGTGGCCAAGGCGGCCGCCGATGATCACGCCGGCAGTGACCCAGATCAGCAGTTCGTCGGCATCGTCGGCGCTCATGGGCTGTTTATCTGCCGGCCACAGCGTTTGTTCGCTCAGCAGTCGTCTGATGTAAAGCCAGCCCAGGATCAGGCCAGATGCGTAGGCTAGGCCATACCAGCGGACGGCCAGGGGCCCGATCTGCAGGGCGACTGGATCGATGGCTGGGAACGGGATCTCCAAGAGGCTCATTGGGGCTCGCTAATACGTGGGTGTCGCCGAGGGGCCGATAGTGACGGGCCACGTTTTGAGGATGCCAGCCAAGGTGTCAAGGCTGGATGATGGCTGGCGACATCTTCGGGGCGACATCTTCGGGGCGGGATCTTGCAGGCAGTGGCCAGCTTGCCCATAGTCTGTGTTAACCAGGGGGAGGCGAACTTTTCCGCCCAAACGGCGTCGTTCAACGCCGCGGTAAATTCTAGATTGGATCATAGCCCGATGACACAGACTTCGAACCGGATTTTCGATGATTTCGCAAAGATGATGACCGATGCGGCCGGGGCGGCCCAGGGCGTGCAGCGCGAAGTTGAGACTGTCATCCGGGCCCAAGGCGAAAAATTTCTGCGGGACATGGATGTCGTGAGCCGGGAAGACTTTGAAGCGGTGCGGGCGATGGCCGAGAAAGCACGCGAACAAAACGAGAGCCTGGAGAGCCGGGTTGCGGCGCTTGAAGCTGAAATCAAGGGGATGGGCGGCAACATCTAAGTCGCTTTCAGCCGGTGTGATTTGCCGTCGTCGCAGCCCTTTGAATCGCCTGTTTTGCGGGTTCGCTGGATGTCGAGTGCGGCCAAGCCTCGCCCACCGGCTATCCCGCCCTTTTCAACAGAAAACCCCCAATTGAATAGCCAGTGCCCGGCATCGGACATGATGCCCGTGGACACTGGGCCCAGGTTGGTTGCGACTCACTGGGTGCCGGTGTTTTGTGCCCGACATGGGCCGCCGGAACGTCTTCGCTTCAACCGGTAGCAGTTTTCAAATGGTCGCTTGATGCGGCCCGCCGTAGGGCCGGCGAAACGACCAATAAGAAACGAGGACGACGAATGGCTTCAGCTTCTTCAGGGTACAAACGCCTCAATAACCCGATCGATCTGATCGAGGGTATGGCGCACCGCCATGACTGGCAATGCGACCGCAATGGCGACGAAGAGCTGACGATCATTATCGCGGGGACGTGGACCGACTACCATGTCTCGCTTAATTGGCGCGAAGACCTGCAGGCCCTTCATATCGCCAGCGCTTTCGACTTCAGGGTTCCCGAACAGCGCCAGAACGAGATGTACCGGCTGGTTGCCCAAATCAACGAGCAGCTTTGGATCGGGCACTTCGATCTCTGGACCAATGAAGGCCTGGTGATGTACCGCAATTCGCTGTTGCTGGGGGGATCAGTGGCCAGCATGGAGCAGTGCGAAACAATGCTACAGGCGGCGTTGGAATCTTGTGAGCGCTATTATCAGGCCTTCCAATTCGTCGTTTGGGCCGGCAAGCCGAGCCGTGAAGCGCTTGTGTCCGCGATGTTTGAGACCGAGGGGCAGGCCTGATGGCGGGCTGGCCTTCGCATTGAGACAATCGGGGCCAACGCAGTATGGTGCGGCCCCTGCGGGGACTTGAGTTGGGTGCTTGGGTTAGTAGAGGTGTGATCGCGTATGCTGTTCGATTTGAAGGGGCCGGTGTTGTGCCTTGGGGCTGGGAAGATGGGTGGCGCTCTGCTATCGGGCCTGATGGAGCGTGGCCTTGAACCCAAACTGATCCTGATCCAGGACCCATCCCCGCCTGACGAAACAAAAGCGCTTATCTTGGAGCGCGGGCTCAGGTGTGAAGCGTCTTTTGGGGCCCTTGAAGCAGCCCCGGCCGTCATACTGGCTGCTGTAAAGCCGCAAGTCATGGATCAGGTGTTTCCGAGCGTCGCGCGGCTGGCTGGTCCTGATACACTGACGGTTTCGATTGCGGCCGGGCGGACGCTTAGGAGCTTTGAAGACATGCTGGCGGCGGGTGCACCGGTGGTACGTGCGATGCCGAACACGCCTGCTGCGATCGGCCACGGCATGACGGTTTGCTGCGCGAATTCTTCGACATCGGCTAGCCAGCGCGACCTTGCAACAGGGCTACTCGAAGCCGTTGGAAAGGTCGCGTGGGTCGAGGACGAGACCCTCATGGATGCTGTGACCGCGGTTTCGGGATCAGGGCCGGCTTACGTTTTTCATTTGGCAGAGTGCATGGCTGAGGCTGGAGTAGCTGCCGGGCTGGAGCCGGAGCTTGCCGCCCAATTGGCCCGCCAGACGATTGCTGGAGCGGGTGCGTTGCTGGAGCGCTCCGAACTTCCCGCCGATCAACTTCGCCGCAACGTCACCTCGCCAGGGGGGACGACGGCGGCGGCTCTTGATGTCCTGATGGACGAGCAGGCGATGTGCGAACTGTTCAAACGGGCCATTCTGGCGGCCAATAAGCGGGGCCAGGAACTTGCCCGTGGGTGAGTGCTGGCCGGGTGCTCATTACACAGCGACTGCATCGGTGTGGCCAAGTTCGACGATTAACCCACCCACCCGCCTTTCTCACCTGGGGGCTAAGCGCCGTCAGGGAACAAGATGACGATTTTCATCTTCACCAGCCATGGGAAGTAATGCTGCAGGATTTCGCCCGCGCCCCAGATAATTGCTCCCAAAAGGATCAATGCGGGGATGGCTGCCAGCACGGCTTTTAGGAAAAACGCCATCATGTGGAAGAACGACAAGTCGAGTTGCTGCACCACCGTGGGTGTCAGCTCTTCTTGCGCGTAGGCTTCCTGCCCGTATCTCTGGTCAATGTTGTCACCGAGTTCGGGAGCTGGCGTTGCCCGCATTTCCGGGGCGGAAGCCTCGCGTTCCCGGGCGGCCCGGGCGGCATGTTCGCGTCTGAGCGTTCTGGGCAGGTCGTCAATGTCATCATCCGCCGATAGCGGGAAATGTGTGTCTGACATGTCTCAATCCTCTTCGTGCGCACACTCTACAGCCATGTAAATTGCCTGATAGGGGCGATTAATACGCGGTGCGCGAATCTAGTTTGTATGCCCTTCTATCTTCCCAGACCTGAACTTGCTATGAAACGCGGCGAATTTGTCGTGGAGGTGATCTTGTCTGAACTAAAAAGTCTCGTCCGGGCGATCCCGGATTACCCCAAACCAGGAATCATGTTCCGCGATGTGACGACGCTGTTTGCGGATGCACAGGGGTTCAAGGCGGCGATTGCGCAAATCGCTGAACCCTATCGGACGCAACCCATTGATGCTGTTGCGGGAATTGAGGCGCGCGGCTTCATTCTAGGCGGCGCGATTGCCGACCGGCTGGGGTGTGGCTTCATTCCGATCCGCAAGAAGGGCAAGCTGCCCTGGAAAACGATCTCCCAGGACTACGAACTGGAATACGGTACCGATACGATTGAAATCCATGAAGATGCCGTTAGCGAAGGCGAGCGCATCCTGATCGTGGATGACCTGATTGCGACCGGGGGCACGGCTGAAGCAGCTGTCAAAATCATCACGCGGGCGGGCGGGGTGATCGAGGGTGCTGCCTTCGTAATCGATCTGCCTGAGCTGGGCGGACGGGCGAAGATCGAGGCCATGGGGGTTGCCTGTACGGCCCTGATGGCTTTTGAGGGTCATTGATGCCAGCTCCGATCAAACGGATCAATTCACCGGCATCGGCCAAGGCCGCCATCGACACTGTGCGGACTTGGGAGGCCGATAAAAGCGTTTCGGTTGGCTGTCCGTTGTGTGGCGCGGACGGACTAGGCATCATCGACAAGTCGGCGCGCCCACACATGTCGTGGTATGCGCTGAAGTGCGGGGCTTGCGACCTTGACGAGGCCATCGCAATTCCCGAAAGCGCCCATAACGCGGCCATCGACTGAAGCGCTGCGGTTATTGTTCGCAGGGGATGACAATGAAGATCAACGGGACGGCCTACCGAACAATCTGGCTTGGCGACGATGGTTGGTCGGTTGAGATCATCGACCAGACGCGGTTGCCGCACGAATTCGTCACTGCTCGGCTTGCAACAATGGAAGATGCCGCGGTCGCGATTAAGACGATGCAGGTGCGTGGCGCTCCGTTGATCGGGGCGACGGCAGCGTATGGGGTCTGCCTGGCGCTGAGGGAAGACGCATCGGATGAGGCGTTGGAGGCAGCGGTTGCGCATCTGGCCGAGCAACGCCCGACAGCGGTCAACCTGCGCTGGGCACTCGATGAGATGCTGCATGCGGTGCGCAACCTACCTCGCGAGGATCGGGTTGCGGCAGCCTATGCACGAGCGGCACGGCTTTGCGAGGAGGATGTGGAGACCTGCCGGATGATCGGCGTGCACGGTTTGAAGCTGATTGAGGAGATCGCCGCCAGAAAGGCGCCGGGCGAACCAGTTAACGTACTTACTCACTGCAATGCCGGTTGGATCGCATGCGTCGATTGGGGGACAGCGACTTCGCCTGTCTATCAGGCCCACGACAAGGGCATTCAGATGCATGTCTGGGTGGATGAAACGCGGCCGCGCAACCAGGGGGCCTCGCTGACGGCCTATGAACTTGGCGCGCATGGGGTGCCGCACACTATCGTGGTCGATAACGCCGGTGGGCATTTGATGCAGCACGGCAAGGTCGATGTGGTGATCGTGGGGACAGACCGGGTGACCGCCAACGGTGACGTTTGCAACAAGATCGGCACCTATCTCAAAGCGCTGGCGGCCAAGGATAACGACATTCCGTTCTACGTTGCGCTGCCGCACTCCACCATCGACTGGCAGCTCGACGATGGCTTTCTGATTCCAATCGAGGAACGTTCGTCCGACGAAGTGTTGAAGATGCCAGGGCGTCTGGCAGATGGGTCCGTCGTGACGGTTGAGATCGCGGCACCTGGCTCGGGAGCCGGCAACCCCGCATTCGATGTGACGCCGGCGCGGCTTGTGAGCGGCCTGATTACCGAGCGCGGTGTTTGCGAAGCTTCGAAAGAGGGATTGGATCGGCTTTATGGCGACCGCGACTGAATGATCGCGGTTAAAGTCACCAACCCTGCCGATTGGCGGTGGCACCGTCGCGCATTTTCATTCGCGTGGCAGTTTTGATGCTTCACCGTTCCGGCAGAAGGCTTCCCAAATAGGTCAGGAAGGCGTCGACTTCTTCTTCTTTCAAAGCGACCGTCGGCATGTCGGGGTGGCCGACCATGATGCCTTCGACGAGGCTTTCGGCCAGGTCTTCGAGCTTGTATCGCTTGGCCACAATGCGGAACGGCGGGGCGCTCTTGTGCGGGGAATCGTCATTTGTGCCCAGCGCGTGGCAACGTCCGCATTGGTCTTCTGCAATCGATTCACCGATGGCGACAATGGCGGCCATCGATGAGTCGTTGACGTCGGTTTCTTCGGCGATCGCGTGCGATGCGCAAGCCAGTATCATGATGAGAACTAAGGCGATAGGTCGAAGCAAATTACACCTCTCGGACCAGCGATCTGATGGCGAATACTATCGGCTGATTTTGGCAGCAGAACGATGCGTTAGATCAATAAAACCGCGTTTAACGGAAGCCCTTCATGGCCGAGCGGACGATCTGGCTGATCATCCGGCGCATGATCGACTTGCCTGCGTAAGAGACGGCTTGTTCCCCCAGCGATTTGCCACCGCGCGGGCCGCGACCGAAGATCGTCTTGCCCAGCTCTTGTCCCCAACCACCGCCGGAGGCTGCCTCAGCCTGCAACTCGGCTTCTTTCTTGGCCAGCGCTTCGGCGCGCTTGGCGAGAAGCTCGTGGGCGCTTTCGCGGTCGACTGCGGTCTCATACTTGCCTGAAACCGGGCTGCGCTGCATCTGGGTTGCGCGTTCTTGCGCTGTCAGCGGGCCTATCTGGCCTTCGGGCGGGCGGATCAACGTGCGCTGCACGACGGAGGGTTCACCCTTGTTTTCCAGCGTCGAGACAAGTGCTTCGCCGATGCCCAGATCGAGGATGGCGCGTTCGGTCTCGATATCGGGATTGGGGCGGAAGGTTTCGGCGGCAGCCTTAACGGCGCGGCGCTCCTTGGGCGTGAAGGCGCGCAACTGGTGCTGGATGCGATTACCGAGCTGGGATGAAACCGTATCGGGCACATCGAGCGGGTTCTGGGTGATGAAGTAGACGCCGACGCCCTTGGAACGAATGAGCCGGGCGACCTGCTCGATGCGCTGCAAAAGGGCCTTGGGGGCTTCATCGAACAACAAGTGGGCTTCATCAAAGAAGAACACCAATTTGGGCTTGGGCTGGTCGCCGACTTCGGGAAGGCGTTGCCACAGGTTGGTCAAAAGCCACAAAAGGAAGGTCGAATAGAGCCGGGGGCTCTGCATCAGCTTGTCAGCGGCCAGTAGATTGACGATGCCGCTGCCATCCATGCTGACGCGCATCAGATCATCGATATCAAGCGCTGGTTCGCCGAAGAACTGGTCGGCGCCTTGTTCTTCCAGCACGAGCAGGCGGCGCTGGATCGCACCAACGGAAGCCGGCGAGATATTGCCATACATGGTGGAGACTTCCTTGGCGCGTTTGCCGACATTGGCAAGCGCCGAGCGTAAGTCCTTCAGGTCAAGGAGGAGGTATTCGCTATGGCCGGCTGCGACTTCGTCGGCGGCAATCCGGAAGACGATGTTCAAAACGCCTTCCTGGACTTCGTTGAGTTCCATCAGGCGGGATAAAAGCAGCGGCCCCATATCTGCGACGGTGGCGCGGATGGGGTGGCCCTGCTCACCGAAAACGTCCCAGAAAACCGTCGGATAGGCCTTGTTCTGGTAGCCGTCGAGGCCGATCTTCTCGACCCTTTTGGTGATGAAATCCTTGGGCGTGCCAGCCTTGGCAATGCCCGACAGATCGCCCTTGATGTCTGCTGCAAATACCGGGACGCCGTTCTTGGAAAATCCTTCGGCGAGGATCTGCAAGGAAACCGTTTTGCCGGTGCCGGTTGCGCCGGTGACCAGGCCATGGCGGTTGGCCAGTTTCAAATCCAGGTATTCCGGCTTGACGCTGGTGCCCAGATAGATTTTTCCGTCCTGAAGGACCGTGCCGCTCATCGTCTGATTACCCCTTTTGGAGATTATCCGCGCGAAACGCAGCGCTGAGAGAAGGCCATCTGGCTCGGGAACACCACGAAAACACTGCAGGCCTCAAGTTTCGAATCTGAACCGTTACTGCGCCTAATGGCATAGTTATGGGGCAAAAGAAAATAGCAGTTGCATGAACGACCAACAGCTTTTCTCTTCAAACAGTTGTTCGCAATCGGCGTGTCATTGGGATGAAGCTGCAGGCCGGTGGGCCAGGCGGTGGGCGGCATCAAGGGCGGATTGGGCGAAGGCGCGGCTTTGAGAGTTGCTCAGGCCGGGTCGTTTTGCCCCAAATTCGGATCGTCAACGGAAGGCGGGGTTTTGACAGGCCACACGGTTTAGCTAAACAGTGGCCGAAAGCTCACAACCGGGTATAACAAACGCCCTTATCCATTGTGACAACCCCTCGCATCCCAAGCACCAGAAGGCCTAATCTCGATGAGCGCAGACACTTTGAAACTTGCCAACGGATTTGATGCCCCGACGCAGGACCAATGGCGCGGTGTCGTCGACAAGGCTCTCAAGGGCGGCGACTTCGAAAAGCGCCTGGTGGCCAGGACGGCGGATGACATTCGTATCCAGCCGCTCTATGGCCGGCGCGAAAACGCTGAAGCAATCGCTGGCGAAACGGCGGGGCGGCCGTGGCGGATTTCTGCGCGCGTCGATCACCCCGATCCCAGAAGCGCCAATGAATTGGCGCTGGATGATCTCAGGAACGGTGCTGATTCACTCAACTTAGTATTTCCGGGCAGTCTGTCGTCGCGCGGATATGGGATCGCATGCCAGACGCTGGACCAGCTTGAGGCCGCACTGGCCGGGGTTACACTTGAGATGATCGCGCTCAGGGTCGATCCGGGGCCTCTGAGCCGGATCAACGCCGGGCTGGTTGCCGCATTGATCGAAAAGCGGGGTCTTGACCCGGCTGAATGTTCGATCGATTTCGGCATGGACCCGGTTGGAAATCTGGCGCATCGCGGGATGATGGCGGCAGATTGGCCGACGGTATCGAAACGAGTGGCGGATGCTGCATGGTGCCTGAAGGGCAAGGGGTTCAGCGGGCCGTTCCTCAACTGCGATACGCGATGTTACCACGAAGCTGGAGCAAGCCCTGCGCAGGAACTGGGCATCGCGCTTGCTACCGGGGTGGCCTACCTGAGGATACTGTCGGAGACCGGTTGGACGGGCGAAGACGCCAGCCGTGCGATCTCCTTCAGCTTCGCCATTGATGCCGACCAGTTCATGGGCATTGCCAAGCTGCGGGCCATGCGGCGCCTGTGGGCGCGCGTCGAGGAGGCCAGCGGGATCGATGCCCAACCGATCCGCATCAATGCCGAAAGCGCCTGGCGGATGATGACGCGGCGGGATGCCTGGGTGAACATGCTGCGTTCGACGGTTGCGACATTTACTGCCGGGATCGGTGGGGCTGACAGCATGACGGTGCTTCCCCATACCCAGGTGTTGGGGTTGCCCGACGGATTTGCACGCCGCGTTGCCCGCAATACCCAAAGTGTCTTGCTGGAAGAATCCAACCTGTATCGCGTTGCCGATCCGGCTGCCGGGTCTGGCGGCTACGAAGCGCTCACCGATGAGTTGGCTCAGGCGGGCTGGTCGTTGTTCCAGGAACTGGAGGCAGAATCGGGAATTGTTGCGAGCCTGAAGGCGGGCGGCATCCAAAGCCGTATAGCGTCCAAACGGGAGGCCAGCGAAAAGAACGTCGCCCGGCGAGTCGAAGCGTTGACGGGGACCAGTGAATTCCCGCTCCTGAGCGAGGGGGCGCTGGAGGTGCTCGATGTGAAAGTTGACCTGGACCGTGGGCTTGCGAAGCCGGTCGATGGGTCGGGCGATATGGATTTTGCCGAAATCATTGCCGGATTGCTGGCGGGTAAATCGCGCGATGAAGTGACGCCGGGGCCAGGTGCCAGCCTTGTGGCGCAGGCCTTGCCATCGACGCGGCTGGGTGAACCCTTCGAAGCGCTGCGCGATGCCGCGGATGCCCATAAGGCCAAAACGGGAGCGCTACCCAAGGTGTTCTTAGCCAGCCTGGGGCCAATTGCAGCCCATACAGGGCGGTCGACATGGATCAGGAACCTGCTTGGAGCAGGCGGCATCGAGGCTGTCGTGAGCGATGGGTATGAAACCGCGCAAGAAGCAGCCGATGCGTTCAAGGCATCGGGAACTACGGTGGCCTGCATTTGTTCTTCAGATGACGTTTATGCCCGGACTGGTGCGGCGGCGGCCACCGCATTGAAGGAAGCAGGCGCGGCACAGGTTCTGCTTGCAGGGCGTCCCGGCGATTTGGAGACGGCGCTAAGTGAAGCTGGCGTCGATGGCTACGTTTTTGCCGGTCAGGACGTGTTGGAGCTGCTGGGACGCTTGCAGGGTCAGCTCGTTGCCGCTTGAGCCGCCAGAGTTCGACGAAGGTTTTCGTGAGAATCTTCAGTCCTTGTTCGAATGGCGCCGGGATGTGCGCAGGTTTCGCACTGATCCCGTACCCGAAGCGTTGGTTGCCCATTTGCTCGACCTGGCCAACCTGGCACCGTCAGTTGGCAACAGCCAACCGTGGCGGTGGGTGCGGGTAACGTCGGATGAACGCCGCGCCGCCGTCCAGGCCAACTTTGAGCGGGCCAACAAGCATGCCGCTGCGCGATATTCCGGGGTGGAGCAAGAGGCCTACGTCAACCTGAAGCTGGCGGGCCTAGAAGAAGCGCCGGTTCAGTTTGCGGTGTTTTGCGATGAGGGCACGGAGCAAGGGCGTGGGTTAGGGCGTCAGACCATGCCGGAGATGCTGAGGTATTCCACGGCTTTGAGCGTGTATACGTTCTGGCTGGCGGCGCGGGCTCACGGGCTGGGGCTGGGTTGGGTGTCGATATTCGATCCGGCCCAATTGAGGGAAACCCTCGATGTTCCGAAAAACTGGAAACTGGTTGCCTACGTCTGCGTCGGCTGGCCTGTCGAAGAACATATCGATCCCGAACTGCAAAGAGCACGGTGGCAGGAGCGTCAGCCGCTAGAAGTGATCGAGCGCTGAAAATGGGTGCGGCAATGCAGGCTGTGCACCGTTAACGGCCGACTGAAGACAACAACAGGAAGCCCGGTTATAAGCACGCGTCGCGCGGTTTGCCTCTCCTGGACAAGTCTGAGGGTTGAGGGAGCGTTGGTTTCAGTCGCGACAGATGTATCGACACAGCCGATCAGGACCACCATGACCGCAGACAATGCCGCCAAGATCACCCCAGAACTCGTAGCCGAACACGGGCTGAGCCCGGAAGAATACGATCGCCTGCTTGAGATCATGGGCCGCGAACCGTCGCTGACCGAACTGGGTATCTTCTCAGTGATGTGGTCGGAGCACTGCTCATATAAGTCATCGCGGTTCTGGCTGAAGACACTTCCCATCAGCGGTCCGCAAGTCATTCAAGGGCCGGGCGAGAATGCCGGCATTGTCGACCTGGGCGATGGCTGGGCTGCCGTCTTCAAGATGGAAAGCCACAACCATCCTTCCTACATCGAGCCCTATCAGGGTGCCGCAACGGGTGTCGGCGGCATCATGCGCGACGTTTTCACGATGGGTGCAAGGCCGATCGCCAACCTCAATGCGCTGCGGTTCGGCGCACCGGAACATCCAAAGACAAGGCATTTGGTGTCGGGTGTTGTTGCCGGCATCGGGGGGTATGGCAACTGCGTTGGTGTTCCAACCGTTGGTGGTGAAACGAACTTCGACGCCGGATACGACAACAACATTCTGGTCAATGCGATGTGCGTTGGCCTGGCGCGGACCGATAAGATCTTTTATTCCGCCGCCAAGGGCGTCGGGCTGCCCGTGGTTTATGTCGGCTCGAAAACCGGACGCGATGGCATTCACGGCGCGACGATGGCCTCAGCCGAGTTCGATGAAAACTCCGATGAGAAACGCCCGACGGTGCAGGTGGGCGATCCGTTTACCGAGAAACTGCTGATTGAAGCCTGCCTGGAACTGATGGCATCCGATGCTATCATCGCCATCCAGGACATGGGAGCTGCCGGGCTGACATCGTCTACCGCGGAGATGGCAGATAAGGGCGGGGTCGGCATTGAGCTGAACCTCGACATGGTGCCCCAGCGCGAAGACGATATGACGGCCTATGAGATGATGCTGTCGGAAAGCCAGGAGCGCATGCTGATGGTGCTCAGGCCCGGATCAGAACCGGCGGCTGAAGCCGTATTCAAGAAATGGGATCTGGATTTCGCCATCATCGGCAAGACCACGGATACCGGCCGCATGATCGTCAGTCACAAAGGAGACGTCGTTGCCGATATGCCGGTGGCGACGCTGGCGGACTCCGCACCTTTATACCAACGCCCGTATGAAACGACGCCCGACAAACGCGTGTTGCTGCCAGAGTGGGTTGCGGCTCCCCAGAAGGGGATGTTGGCGACACTGGCTGACATGATGAATACGCCACAGCTTTGTTCGCGCCGTTGGATCTGGGAGCAGTACGACCACATGGTGATGGGCGATACCATCCAGCAGCCCGGTGGCGATGCGGCGGTCGTCAGGGTGCATGGAACAACCAAGGCCATTGCGGCCACCTGCGATGTCACACCGCGCTACGTCACGGCCGATCCGGCAATGGGGACCAAACAGGCGGTCGTTGAAACCTGGCGAAACCTGACGGCGGTTGGCGCCGACCCGTTGGCGATTACCGATAACCTCAACTTCGCGTCACCCGAACGCCCCGAGATCATGGGACAGTTCGTGGGGGCCATCGAAGGAATGGGCGAAGCCTGCCGGGTTCTCGATTATCCTGTCGTCTCGGGCAATGTATCGCTTTACAACGAAACCAACGGAGTCGGCATTCCACCCACACCAGCGATCGGCGGCGTCGGCCTGATCCCAGATTCTGAGAAAACCGCATCAGCGGCACTGAAACGCGAGGGCGAATTGCTGATCGTGATCGGCGCTGAGCAGGGTTGGCTTGGGCAATCGCTCTATCAGGAGATTGTTGTCGGCCAACTGGAGGGCGCACCGCCGCCGGTTGATCTTGCCGACGAAATCAAGGCCGGGCGGCTGGTAAGGAACATGATCCGCGAGGGGGTGACCGATACAGTTCATGATTGCTCCGATGGCGGGTTGTTGGTTGCTATTGGAGAGATGGCGCTTGCTGGCGATATCGGAGTTGAGTTGTTCCAGTACGAGGGCAAGGCGCCGGAGCACTCAATCTGGTTTGGCGAGGATCAGGGAAGGTATGTCGTGGCAGTCGATCCGTCGGTGGCCGAGGCGGTGATCGAGCGCGCAGCGCTGCTGGCGTTGCCGGCCCGGATCATAGGGCGCACCGGCGGGAAGGGCCTTGTCAAACCGGGCGAGGACGCCTTGGAGCTGGCGAAACTGCGCAAGGCTCACGAGGGCTGGCTGCCAAACTACATGAGCTGACCTGACACCTTGGCTGGGTGTTCATTTCGGTGAGGTGACCTTCAGTGTTCGCAGAATGGTGAGCGCAGGAGCGGCAGGTTTGGCTTCCGTTTAACGGTTGTGGCGCTCCAGGCAATACGCAGCAGGGTTTTGGCATCGCTCCTGCATTCCAGTTGGCTCATGTCCACAGATCGGGTGCTGTTTTCGCACCTGTGAGCCATTAAGATTGAGCGTTAAAACCGGGATTGAGAATGCCGCTAAAGTTTGTTTCAGGAAATGGCAGCGGAGCGGCCCTTCGAGGGGGCTCTACATTCGGTTGGGGATTGGGCTATAGTCCGAAGATGCTTAACGCCTCAGAAACGGGATCCGCACAGCGGCCGGTATTGCGCTTCGAGGTTATTGGGACCGTTGAGGAATTCGATGCGTTGCGTCCGGAATGGGACAAACTCATCGCCGCGGTGGGTAATCCCAATCACGTCTTTTTACAGCACTCATGGCTGTCGCATTGGGCACATTGCTTTGTGAGCCCAGATGGACCGCAATTGCAGGTGGTTGTCGCCCGGGCCGATGGCCGGGTTGCGGCGATCTGGCCATTGGTGCGCGAGAAGCAATTCGGCATGCGGATTCTCACCTGGATGGGGCTGCCCGTCAGTCAATATTGCGATGTGCTCGTAGAAGATGGGCCGTGGCGGGAAGACTTCATCAAGGCGGGCTTGCACTTCATCAAGAGGTCCCTTGGTGGCGACCTGTTCATTGCCCGGATGGTTCGCGAGGACGGGCTGGTTGCCAAGGCTCTTACGCAAACGGGCGCGAGGCTGGTGGGTACGGAGCATGCCGCATCGGTTGACCCGGGCGGACTGCAGACTTTGGCGGACCTGGATAAGAGGCTGGGCCGGTCGACTGCAAAGTCGCGTCGCAGGCGTCGAAAGCAGCTCAGTAAAGAAGGCGCGCCGCGGTATTCGGTCCATCGCGAAGGCGATGAAGCAATGCGCGCGGTTGATCATGCACTCACGTTCAAGGAGGAATGGTTTGCCAAGCACGGGATCATTTCGCAGGCCTATTCCGATGAACGGTTTGGCGCTTTCTGGCGCCGGGTGGCAGCCTCGAAGGATCAGCGCGTTGGGTTAAGGGCAGGTGTTCTTGAACTGGATGGGCGGCCCATCGCCGTTGAATTGGGCTTGCGGTTCAAGGGGCGGCATCATGCCCACGTCGGCGCCTTTAGTCTTGACTATGAACACACCAGTCCGGGGTTGTCCCAACTTGAAGCGCAGATCCTGGAGTGTGCTGCCGATGGTGTGGGCGAGTACGATCTTTTAGCGCCGCTGTCGGACTACAAAACGAAACTGGCCGATAAGACGACGGCGGTGAATGACTACGTTCTGCCGGTGAGCTCGTTTGGCCACGCGGGTAATGCGCTCGGGCTAACCAGCGCGACGTCAGTTGCCAAAACGGTCTTCAAGAGTTTGCCGGTCGGTGTTCGCAAAGCCATCAAGGCGGCGATCAACTGAATTGAGGAGCGCGCCTGTTTCCAGTTGAGGCTGCTTGGGACCTTCAGCGTCCTCGCACCAAAAGCTCCACTATTCGTTAGCCAGCCTTGGAAGCCAGGCGGCGCAATCCTTCGAGAATTGGCTCGTAGGCATCGACGTCGCGCGCCTCAGGATAAACGGCGAATACCGGATAGACGAACTTGCGGGACCGCGCGGCCAACCGCAACCGCCCCCGCGCGACGTGATGCTTGACCAGGCGGCGTGGGCAGTAGCAGGAGGCTTCGTTTTCCAACAGGTAGGCGACGCCGTTTGCACCGATGTCCAGATGCAGCCCGCCGGAGGGCAATTCGGGAAAAGCCGATGCGTGGTCGCGAAGAAATTCACCGCCCCAATCGGTTGAGACGTAGTCATCGTTGCGCCGTCTTCGATTTGGCGGCGTTGATGTCACCAGTACGAATGTCTCATCGAACAGGTGCTCACTGACCAATCCTGGTGGCTGAGTGGGCTGATACATGACCGCCAGATCAAGCGTACCTTCAAGCAGGCGCTGAATGAGGTAGGGCGCGCCGGTTGCGGTGGCCGACACCGCTATGTCGGGCATCTCGGAGCGCAGCCAGCCGAGCCAGTTGGTCAGGAAGTCCTGCCAGAAGCTGAGTTCGGCGCCGACGGCCAGATGGTCGCGATGATCGCTGGAGAGTTTCACTTCGAGCTGGGCGTGCTGCCAGACACGCACCAGGGCGAGGGCATGCTTGCGGAACTGTTCGCCGGCCGCTGTCAGATCCGCGCCCATATGAGAGCGCTCGAACAAGGGCCTGCCCAGTTGTTCTTCCAGACCGCGAATGCGCGCGGAGACCGTCGACTGCGTCAGGTTCATCTGGCGTGCGGCGTCGACAAAACTGCCGGTCTCGGAGACGGTCAGGAACGTTCTTGCAAGGTTGATATCCATCGAAGGTTGGTACTCTACTTGAGACGCTAACAGATACCTATCGAAATTTTCGATACCCTCAACCGGAAAATTCCGTTTGAGGAACAGTACGTTTGCTTCCAGAGTGCACAAACTCGCGCGCGCGGGAATGTGCGCATCGCGTTAAGGTTTCACGAGTTGTCTGGTCTAGTAGAGGAATTTGAGTAATGAAAACCAAGAGCAGCAAGTCAGCGGCCAAGAAGCCGGCTGCCAAAAAAACGGCAGCAAAGAAGCCCGCTGCCAAGAAAGTAGCAGCGGCAAAGAAACCAACCGCCCGGAAAGTCGCCGCCAAGAAGACGGCTGCCAAGAAACCGGCTGCACGCAAGACGGCAGCAAAGAAAGCCGTTACCAAGAAGCCGGCCGCGAAAAAGTCCGCTGCGAAGAAGCCGGCTGCCAGGAAGCCCGTTGCTAAAAAGACGGTCAGCAAGAAATCGGTTGCCAAGAAGCCGTCAGCGCGCAAGTCGGCTGCTAAGAAGCCAGCGGCCAAGAAGGCCGCCGCCAGAAAACCGGCCGCCAAGAAGCCTGCTGCGAAGAAATCCACCGCAAGAAAATCGACGGCAAGGAAGGCTGCTGCCAAGAAACCTGCCGCGCGCAAGGTGTCGGCAAAGAAACCTGCAGCCCGCAAAACGGCAACCCGGACCGCTGCCGCCTCAAAGAGCACGGGCGCCCGGAAGGTTTCAGCCAAGAAGCCCGCAGCCAAAAAGCGAACTGCCCGCAAGCCGGCTGCAAAGAAGGGTTGATGAGTTGATGGATTCAGGTTGGGGACGATGTTGGATGGCCCGGGGTGCCGGCGTCATGAGCGGGGCCGTCGCCCTTGCTTTCGTGACGGTGCATCCCGCCTCGGCGGTCTTCATTTCCAACAAGGATACCAAGTCCTACAGCCTGATCATCGACGAGCGGGGCAAGAAGTCCACGCATGAGATTGCGGCTGGTGGTGTGTTGGAAGGAGCCTGCCTGGAGGGATGCATCCTGACGCTCAGCGGTGTCGAGGATGGCCTTTACACGCTGCCTGAAGGCCGGGAGATCGTGACCATCGAGGAAGGCGTGGTGTACTACGAAGGCCGGTCTGACAAACCTGCAAAAGACGACGCCAAGTCGCAGAATGACGGTGGGAAGCCCAAGGGCAAGCCGCGATAATCATGCTGGCCTTGTTTTATCTCCTTCGGCAATCGGGGATGATGCTATCTCGCACCAGACGTGGCACGTTCGGGGCGGCCCATCAGGTTTGGCTCGCATCCTTCTTTGGTTGCAAGGCGTATCGTTCAATGCAGTCCAGGAACACATTGTCGATGGCGCCGTCGAGATCGGCCATTGTTACCGATGGCTGCAACTGCTTGATGCTGGTGACGCCAAACTCTTCAATCCCGCACGGAACGATTCCGGCAAAGTGAGTAAGGTCGGGATCGCAGTTAATCGAAATTCCGTGAAAGCTGATGCCGCGGCGAATGCGAATTCCAATGGCTGCTATTTTGGCTTCGCTGCCGTTTGCATATGTCGACGGTGACTGAGCTGTGCGGGTTTCTTCCCTGTGGGGCATTCGCACCCAGACACCAACGCGGCCTTCGCGGATTTCACCCTTGATATCGAACTGGGCGAGCACTTCGATGACGGCTGCTTCCAATGCCTTGACGAAGCGGCGAACGTCCCCGCCAAAGCGCCGTTTGACGTCGAGCATAACATAGATCACGCGCTGTCCGGGGCCGTGATAGGTGTACTGGCCGCCGCGTCCGGCGTTGTAGACAGGGAAGCGGTCGGGGGCGATCAAGTCTTGTGGCTTGGCGCTGGTGCCGGCGGTGTATAGCGGGGGATGTTCGAGAAGCCAGAGGGCTTCGGGCGCCGTGCGGGCGTGGATGTCTGATACGCGCTGTTCCATGGTGGCGAGCGCCTTGTCGTAATCGACCAGGGTGCCACCGCTTGAGATAACCTCGACCGGTGATGCACGGTGCGGTTCGTTTTGTGGGACAGGTAGTTTGGTCATCGGGTTCCTGACGTATCGCATTGCAATGGCAATGTCGGTCGATGCGTGCAAAAATTCGGTCGGGTTTTCGAGCTGTTGGTCGATCGGCACTTGCCATAGTTGGTGCCATCTGGTAGCAGCATCCACTTCAAAGGTCACGCTGGGTTCGCCCAATGTGTATTGCTTTGAGCAGGGCAGCTTTTCAGGTGCCCGGTTGCGGTCGTGGCGGAATTGGTAGACGCGCTACCTTGAGGTGGTAGTGGGTAACACCGTGGAGGTTCGAGTCCTCTCGACCGCACCATTTTAGATCTCACGCGCTGGACGCGCTCCGATGGGGCGGCACTCGTGCCGGGTCGCCTTGCTTCCGCATCGCCAAAGGCGATGAACGTATTGAAACAATCTTCATCCGACCGCACCATTTTAGATCTCAAGCGCTGAACGCGCTCCGATGGGGCGGCAGTCTGGGTGTTGGCCAACATTCGGCAAGCCGATGTTGGGCAGCCGGGTCGCCTTGCTTCCGCATCGCCAAAGGCGATGCCTGTGTTGAGACAATCTTCATCCGACCGCACCATTTTTGTTCTTACGGGCCGGAGCCCTGCGCATGGGCGGGGTTCTGACGCAGGGACTATGGCGCGTTAGTCCTTTGAACTGGCGATGTCGCTATCTCTGTAGCGTTCAAAGCGGCGGCGGCGCGGATTATCCATGTGCATCGATTGCAGTTGACTGCGCAGGGCTTCGGCGACCTCGCTTGCCTCTCTGCTGTTGCGGATGACCTTGGGGCCAATGAAGACGATGAGTTCGGTGCGCCGGGAATTGTTGTCCGTGCTACCCAGAAGATCGCCAAGGATGGGGACCTGATTGATGATCGGGACACCCGTCTTGGTTTTATCCCGGCGTTCGCTGATGAGGCCGCCGAGGACTACGAGCTGGCCCGACTGAACCGCGATGGTGCTGGCGATGCGCCGTTGCGAAATCGTCGGCGTCAGTGTTTGAGCGCCCTCCGAGTTTGGCGCAACATTTGAGACCTCCTGCTCGATCTCCATGGTGACCAGACCGTTGGCGCTAACCCGGGGTGTAACCTTCAAAATTACACCGGTGTCGCGAAACTCCACCGAATTGACGGTTGGCGCTTCGCTTGCCCTGACGCTTTGGACTTGCTGCGTTGTGATGGGTACCTCGTCTCCCACCTTCAGTGTTGCGGTCTGATTGTCGAGAACGACCAGCGACGGCGATGAGACCAGTTTGACTTCGGTGACCTCGCTCAAGGCATCCAGGATCAAGCTTGGATCGCGGCCCGACCCGAGAATGAAGTTGAGGCCGGGGAATGCCGGCTTGAGGACGAGTTCCTTGACGGCGTCGAAGACACCAACCGAGCCGTTGTCTGGCCCCAGGTTGGCTTCGCTTGACCGCAGGAAGCCTTGCACGCCGTAGCGCAGTGCATTGTTGAGTGTGACCTCGGCAATGGTTGCATGAATGAGGACCTGAAGCGGCGCCTTGTCTATGCGCTGCAAGACACTGACGATTTCACGATAGTCCTTCGCCTTGCCGCGAATGATGAGCGTATTGTTGAGCTCGTCGGGGACAATGCGGACGCCATTGGCTGCGGTTGTTGCGCTGGGTCGGCGGCGGCGGGTTGGTTCTCGGCGCGGCTCGTCTTCCTCTGCGGTGTCGGCACCATCGTCTGCTAGATCGGGCGGGCTGCCATCGGGCCGGTCCAGCGCGCCGCGCGCTCTGACAACACCACCTGGGGCGACCTCGCTTGAAATCGGACTGCGTTCACTTGAGGAATCCGAAAACGTCTCATTGAGAATAGCAGCCAGATCCACCGCTTTGCCGTTCTGGACCCGGTAGACATAGTGACCGGTCTTGGATTCGTTAGCCCGGTCGAGACGCTGTACCCAGGTGGTCACCTCTTCAAGGATTGATGAATCGTCGGTGAGAACCAGTATGGCACTGAGCCGATCGATCGGCCTGAAACGGATAAGCCCTGCGCCTTCGGCGTTCTGGCCATTGCGGAAGACCTGTTTCAAGTCGGCGATAATTTCTTCTGGTGAAGTATGGGCCAATGGATAAAGGCCCGCCGACTGGCCGCGCAACCAGTCGACATCAAACATCAAGGCGACCTCGACGAACGACCTGCGTTCCTGGCCGGTCCCCTTGACGAGCAGCATGTTGCTGACGATCTGGGCTTTCACCGTACCGGAGCGAATGGCGAAGCCCTGGAGTAGCTGCATCATGTTTTTTGCCGACACATGGCGCAGGGGCAGCACGGTCAGGCCAAAGCCGGGTGGCAGGTCACGGCCGGAGCGGGCCAATGATATTTCTCCCAGCGTGGAGCTCATGGCCTCGCCTGCGGGACGGATGACGTAACGGCCCCCTTCTTTGACCAGTGCGCCGTTATTCATCTGGACGATGGTTTCAAGAACCGAGATCATTTCAGCGCGCGACACCGGCCGGCCGGTCGACATAGTGACAGAACCCTGGACGCGCGGATCGAGGACAAAGGCCTCCTGCAGCATTTCGCCGAGAACGACCTTGACGACGTCGGCCAGCTTGGTGCCGGCGAAGCTCAGTTCGAACTCGCCTGTCGCCGGAATGAGCCGGGCCGTTCGGCGGCCTCGAAGGGCGCCGCCGGGCCGGGTTGCCCGACCGTGGTAGAGTTCGGGGTCGCGGGGGCCTAATTCGGCGGCGGAATCCTCGATCGCTTCCTGCTCGACACGCCGGGGTGGACGTGGCGAAAGGTCGGCGTTCATGATATCGCCCATGATCCGATGATCGACTTTTTCTTTTGTCGGGTAGAGGTCGTCAATCCTGGTTGCGCAGCCGCCCAGGGCAACTAAGACACCAAGTGTCAGAGCTGTCAGAAGTCTTGACAGACTTTGGGCTACACAAACGCGATACACTAACAAGCCCTCTTGGCCAACAAGCCGCTTGTCCTAAACTGGACCCGTGTTGGCAGCAAATTGCCGGGATGCCAAATCCAAAAATAGTATACTCAGATCCGCATACGTCGCACCCGTTGAATGGGGTCGCTTCCCGTGCAATCGACCTCCTCCAACCTTGATGGTTCGCGTACCGCCGTTACGCCCATTTTCGAAAGTGAGACTGTTCCATCGAGCACTTTACGATCTGGGATTTCACATCCTGGAGATCGCCGTATGCGGGCGTCGGACAGTAGTCATGCGGGAGCTCTCCGAGCTTGTCAATGTTACTTCAATGGCTTAGAACCTATTCCCAAAATGGGTGTGGCCGGCGCTGCCCCTAGCTGGTTCCAGCACCATCATGAGATCTGCGGTCCGATGTCGCCAACAGCTAAAGATCCGCTGATCAAATCGTCGCCGGATACTGCTACTTTTGAACCAACCGCGTCGGCTGATCCCAGTCCGGGAGCCAGCGATACGCTGTTGCTAAATTATCTCACCCAGAACGGACTTCTCTCCACGGACGATGCGCGCAAACTCGACGCGGTGGTTCGCCAGGGGGAACAGTCGCCTATTGCCGCTTTACGCAGGTTGGGCAAAGCCTCGCGCCCGGAGTTCGTTGCAGCCATTGCCGCTTTTTATCAACTTGAGACCGTCGGCGATGATGAGTGGCCCGAGCGGGCGGTATTAGCCGATCGCTTCTCCTGGACGTTTCTGCGCGAAGCGACGGTTCTTCCACTTGCGGCGAGTGATGATGAGGTCGTGCTTGCGGTCGCGGACCCAGGCCGTACGAAAACACTCGACTCCGTTCGCCTGGCGGCAAAACGCTCACTCAGCCTGAGGCTTGCCGCATACGATGCGATTGAGGCGCGGCTTGAGCTCTTGCGTCAGGACAGTCTTGTCCGGCCAGCCGGTTCGGAAAATGGCCATGAGGACGTGTCGGCCAACGCCGCTGCGGGTTCGCAAGATGAAATCGAGCAGCTCAAGGACCTGGCCACAGGAGCGCCGGTCGTTCACTACGTCAACGACCTACTGGCTGAAGCCGTGCGGCAACGCGCGACCGATCTTCATATCGAGACGTTTCGCGACAAGGTCGTGGTGCGGGCCCGTATCGATGGCATTCTTCGGGCGATGCCACCGCCGGCAGCGACTATGGCCCGGGCCGTTGCATCGCGGATCAAGATCTTGGCAGGCCTGAATATCGCCGAGCGGCGGTTGCCGCAAGACGGGCACGCCGTGATGCCTATCGATCAGCGCCAGCTTGATGTGCGTGTGGCCACCGTTCCGACAGTGCACGGTGAGGCCATAGCACTTCGCTTCCTCGATAATCTGCAGCAGAACCTCGATTTTCATGCGTTGGGCCTGTCAGAAGGGCACGAGAAAACTCTCCGGCGCCATTTGGAGGCGCCCTATGGTCTCTTTCTGGTCACCGGGCCAACCGGCAGCGGCAAGACGACCACGCTGGCGACCGCACTGAGCCTGTTGAATGAGCCGCATCGCAAAATCCTTTCAGTTGAAGATCCGGTTGAAATCCAAATCGAGGGGGTCAATCAGACCCAGGTCAAACCGGAGATCGGGGTCACCTTTGCAAGCGTCCTTCGCTCATTTCTGCGGCATGATCCCGAGGTGATCATGGTCGGCGAAATGCGCGACGCAGAGACCGCGCGTATTGGCATTCATGCCGCCCTGACCGGGCATTTGGTCTTGAGCACGCTGCACACCAACTCAGCGGCCGGTGCGGTGTCGCGTCTGCTCGATATGGGTTGCGAGTCTTTTCTGATGGCGTCGTCTTTGCGGTGTGTGATTGGGCAACGGCTCGTCCGGGTGCTGTGTCCAAATTGCCGGCAATCCTTTGAAGCCGCCCCGGAACTACCGGAAGCGACATTAGCTGCCGCAGGTCTTTCGCCCACAGATCGGGTGGTTTTGTATAGAGCCCAGGCCGGTGGATGTAGCCAATGCTCACACAGCGGGTATCGCGGCCGGATCGGGTTGTTTGAGATCCTTGATGTGACCCAGCCGGTCCAAGAACTCATTCGTCCCGGTGTGACGGCTCAGGAAGTCGAGCGGCGTGCGTTGGAACTCGGGCTGCGCCCAATGATCGTCGATGGATTGGAAAAATGCCGCCAAGGCCTGACCACGCTCGAGGAAGTGAGAAGGGTGACACTCGACTGGTGATCTTTGTGTTGTTTGGCTGTAGGTGTTGAGACACCGGGCAGGTATTTTTCATAACCTCGAAAATAAGGCCGCAATCAGCAGCGTGACACGTGAACACTTGTTCTGCGCCCTGGGCCGGCTGCGAAAACCAGGGACCCTAGATGCCCAGCTTCAATTACACCGTCGTTCGGCAATCGGACGGCCAAACGATCAGCGGGGCGCTTGATGCGGGTAGCCGCGAGCGGGCGCTGCAACAACTGTCCGATGAAGGCTATCTGCCGATCGAGGTCAGCGAAGCGTCGGTGGACGATAGCGCCCGGCCGGTGGAGGCTGAACTTCCGCGCGGTATTACCAGGTTTCGCGACGTGACGGCGCTGACACGTGAAATCGCCATGCTGCTCGCCGCTGGGATGACACTGAGCCAGGCCTTGGACATTCTTGAACAGGCGAGCCACGGGCGTGGTGTCAGCCGGTTGCTTTCGCACCTACGGGCAAGCCTCAGTTCAGGGAAAAGTATGCACGAAGCCATGGCGGGTGCGGGGGATGCTTTTTCTCCCGTTCAGTGCAGCATGGTTGAGGCGGCAGAGGCCGGGGGGACGATGGCGGATGCATTCTCCCTCATCGCAGATGCTCGCGAGCGGGAGCAACGTCTCAGGTCGAAGGCCTTGTCCGCATTGATATATCCGTTCGTGCTGATCGTGATCGCGATCTGCTCGGTGATCGTGATGCTCGTCGTTGTCGTACCGCGCTTCAAACAAATGATCGTCGATGCGGGTGCGGGTGCTCCTGACTCGGCAAAGGTCATCATCTGGGCTTCCGATTGGCTGATCGCAAACTGGATCTGGCTGGGTGCCGGGGTGGGCCTGAGCCTGGTGGCTCTATCGATAGCCTGGCGCAGTAGCGGTGGCGGACGCGCGCTTTCGGGTGTGCTTTTGCGGACGCCTTTCGTCGGCGGCTTGTTGCGACTGAGTTTGGCTGCCCGGTTCTGCAGAACGCTGGGAATCCTTATCTGCAATGGCGTCGGGTTGCCGAAGGCCCTGACACTGGTGCGTCAGGTTGTTGGCGACCGGACAGCGGCCGGACTGGTGGACGATATGGCAACAGCGGTTCGGCAGGGACGGGACTTTACCGAGCCGATGGGCCGCTCGATGTTGTTTCCGCCGCTGGTGGTGACTATGCTGAAAGTCGGTGCCGAGACCGGCAACATCGGACCGGCGGCTTTGCAGCTTGCGGGAATGTTTGAGGAGCAATTTGAAGCGGGCGTTGGCCGGTTATTCGCCTTGCTGGAGCCGGCGATCGTTATTCTCGTGAGTTTGTTTGTTGCCGGCATCATTCTTACAATCGTCGGTGCCGTGGTCAGCGTCAATGATCTGGCAATATGACGGGACCCAAGCGCACGAGGTTGCGCTGCGAGGGCTGGAGTTATTTGTCGCCTGCCAATCAGCCACCGGCGTGGGTTGGGCAGGCGAACTGTTATGAGTAGAAAGGTCACCGCATGAAGCTGCTGCACCGTCTGTTTGATTTGCGCACCTTTGGAGCTTTGCTGCGGGGGCGCATGGATCGGGCTTGGTCCTGGATCACCGCGGCAATCCAGCGTTGCAGTTGCATGCCGGGGAGCGGTGCGCAAACAGCCCGGGGCCGCCGGGCATCGCCGGAGGCTGGTTTCACGCTTGTCGAACTTCTTGTCGTTATGGTCATCCTGGTGCTGCTGGCCGGACTCGTTGCTCCGCGCGTCATAAATTACCTTGGCAGTTCCCGCAGCAAGGCCGCGCAGGTCCAGATCGAGAGCCTGAAGACGAGCCTTGAGCTGTTCTACCTTGATGTCGGCCGTTACCCGTCGACGGCGGAGGGGCTCGATGGGCTGGTGGCGAAGCCGAGCGGCGTGTCGCGCTGGAGTGGTCCTTATCTGAACAAGCCGCAGGTGCCCAAGACACCCTGGGGACATGACTACAATTATCGCTCTCCCGGTCAGCATGGCGCCTTCGATTTATATTCGTTGGGTCGTGATAACCAGGAAGGGGGCTCGGGTGAGGATGCCGACATCACCAGTTGGTGAGCGTTCCAGAAATCGGCGTCAGTTTGAAGCTGGCTTCAGCCTCATCGAGTTGTTGGCTGTTGTCGTCATCTTATCGATTGCAACGATGTCGGTGCTGTCCTGGCGCGGCAGCGGTTCGGCGCGTGTGTCGATCCAGGCAGAAGCCGCCCGCGTCGCCGTCCGGCTGCGGGAGGCGCGCGTCATGGCCATCCGCAACGGGCGCCCGACACTTGTTACGGTCGATACCGGCACGGGACGTATCGATGGGCCGACGGGTAGCGTGCTGATCGGGAGAGGCGGCAACACCGCGATCACCGCGACGACTGCGGCCAGCGAGCAGCAGTCTGGTCAACGGGTCGGTATTCGCTTCTTTCCCAACGGCAGTTCGTCGGGAGCCACACTGCGCTTTAGCCGGGGACGGCACGGCGCCGAGGTGCGGGTCAATTGGTTGACAGGCCGGGTCTCGCTGACGGGGTCGTGAAGCAAGACCCAGGTGGCCAGACAGTGCTGCAATCGTCAGGCCAGTCGCATTCGCAAATCGCGAAGCGGTTTTGCTCGCTCTATTTTGAAAAGAGGATCAATGGATAGTCCTCTCCGTTCTTGGAGACGACGACGCCTGTCGATGAAATGACCTCAAGGCGCCACCCATCGATCGTGTCCCCCTCCTTCAGGCGCTTGGGGGCGCTATTTCCATCTGGTGCAATCACGGCGATCCACTGATCTTGCGACGCCGCCAGACCTATCAGCCGGAGAGAGGGCGGGCCTTGCGGCGGGGGCGGTTCGGGCTCAGGGGGCCGGGCCTTGAAGATCACCTTGGCCACTGGCGGGCGTCGCGATTTTTCGAAAAGCGGGCGGGCTCTGGTGGCCTCTAATCGCGTCAGGGTCAGTTGGCTAATTGGATTGATGGAGGTATCGCCGCGGGGAGCACTCGCCCCTGGCTGCGGACTGGTGTCGACGGTGGCATGGGTTTCCTGGGAAGCATTGAAAGTCGCGGTGCGGCCGGCAGTGCGATCCATGTCTAAGCGCTTGGCGGTTGCCTGGTTGTTTTCGCCATGCGCGGCATCCTGGGTGGGGGAGGCAAGCCAACCCCGGTCCCAGGCAAATAAGATAGAGAGGCCTGCCATCAGGGCAACCAGGAAGGTCAGCCTCCGGTCGGTCATGAGCTTTGCTCCTCGTCCAGGTAGCCTTGAACGGTCAACCCGATCTGCAAGGTTTTCGTCTGCGGGTTTGGATCATTCGAGGCTGATTTCTTGGCGGCTCGATTGCTGGGGGCGACAGCAATCGACAACTGTTCGACAAACAAGATCGGCTCGCTCGTCTCAATGCTGTGGAGGAGAGCTTGAAGGTGCGCGATGGTACCGGTGAGTTCCAAACGAACGGCAATTAAGGCGAGGCCGTCGCTGCGAACGGGCTGCAAACTTTGGGAGCTCTGGACCTCCAGTCCCAACCGTGCAGCAATGTTGAGAATGCGCTGCTGAAGTTCCGCGCCCGCGATGCCGTCGGTTGTTGCGCGCAGGAAGGCCCGGCGTGCGGCTTGCGGTGTCATGGCCGATAGTTGAGATCGGTTCAGGCTTCGCGTCTTTGCACGTTGGAGCCGCAAGACGTTTGCTTTCCCGGCAATTTCTTCCTCAAGCACTGGGTGCGCCAGGAACGGTGCGGCGGCAAATGCAGCCAGGAGCAATGAAAATACTGCAAGTAGAGCCAAGGGCACAAAAGCGGACTTGCGGTCGTCAGGGGGGCGGTCAACGGACACGGTTCACCTCCAAGCCCGTGCGAGGTGCGATGGACGCCTTTGCCGAGAACGTCTTCAGGCCGGTGCCGGCTCTGACCAGCGGAGCGTCAAAGGCAACGTCGGCCAGTTCCGGCGCGGCCTCGAGAGCGCTGATGATTGCTGACGCGTTGCCTGACCGGCCGGCCAGGTAGACTGCACCTTGGCGCACTTCCAGCCGGTCGAGCCAACTGTCGTCGGGAAGTGCGCTGCTTACTGCATCCAGGACCGATACGACTGCCTGCTCGTTCTTGCGGCGGTCGATGACGAGGCGGGCGCGTTTGAGGAGTTCATCGCCCGTGGCATTGATGCTGGAGGTCTTGGCGTTGGCGCGGCGAACCTGGGCGATTGCCTGGTCAATCGATACGAGGCGTTGGTAGTCCTGGAAGAACAAATAGGCGCCGTATCCGGCGACGATGATGGTGGCAAACAGGGCTAAGGCAAGCCCGCGGCCTACTCGGTATCGGGCGCGAGAGATTCTGCTCTCTAGCGAACTGACGAACGAGATGGCGGAGGTGTCCTTGGTGGATGTTCCGCAATCTATAACGCCGGGGTCGGCGCCGAGTGCACGCGCCTGGCCTGTCAGCTCTGCTACATCTTCTCGATTTGTGACGGCGAGCTGCACTTTGAGTTGGCCGCGTTCACGATCCACACTCATCAATCGCCAACCATACATGGCCTTGTCGATGGGCCAGGGTGCCTGGCGTTCGATCTGGTTTCGCAAGATCGCATCGATGAGGGTGCGCGCGGATTCGGGCACCTCAATCGTGCTGACAACCGCAGAAGCGGGCAGCATGCGCAAGACAACTGCTTCCTTGGGTATCCGCTTGAGTTTTCGCCGGATTTTCCGGTCCAGCGTGTCGGGCTGACCGGGCTCGATGGTCGCGGCAAGAACGGGCTGAGAGCGGGGTCTCAGCCAAATGTCGATGCGATTACCTTCGTTGATCAGCATGGCGCGCCAATCGGCTGGCCGATGCAAACCCGGCAGCAGCGCACGGGCAAGTCCTGCAAGCCACCACCCGCCTGCGGCGCGGATCTTTTCGTTCAGTCCTGGCATGCGCTGGAACGCCCGCTTTCCCGGTTCATTTGGTTTTTCCCCCGGCACGCCCTTGTTGCGATTGCCGGTCGGCTGATTGCTGGTGCTGGTCAAGCGACCAATCCTGCCACGACAACACTCGATAGGGGGCATTTTTGTCCAGTGAAGGGCCGATTATAGCTTGTGCTGCAAAACCGTTCAGGTCCGAATTGCCGGTCAAGCGCACCTTCACCGAGTAGGCCGGACCGTTGGTTAATTCGATAAAGTTTTCAAGGTTGGCGAGCATGGACAGCAGCGTCCGCCGTCCTGCCGCGCCCCGATCGCGCAGTTTCACGATTCTACGGGCATCTTCGGCGGTAATGCCCGGAATGGCCCGCAATACGGTTGGCGGGGCGCTCAATGCGTTGATGCGTCCGGATTTTGCGTGCACGGTTACGAAGGGTTGCAAGCGCTGAGCGAGGCGCGGCGTGACGTTAGCTAGTCCGAACAGTTCGGCTGTCGCCACGAAGTTTCCGGTTTTTGCTTCTTCCTCGAGGGCGTCGTCCCGGCCAAGTTCGTTGGCATCCGACGAATTTGCTGAACTCTTTTCCCGCCCGGGTTGATTGAACGTTGATTGTTGGGAGGCCGCAGTTTGGGAACTTGCGCCTCTAGCGCCAGAGTTGCTGTCAGCCTTGCTTTTGGCGGTGCTTGTTGCGGAATCGGTTGTTTCCGAGCTTTCCGGCTCTGGGCGAAGAGAGTTCGCGGCCGGCCGTTTGGTCGTGGCCAAACCGGATTTCCGTCGTTCGAGAATACTTTTCAGCGCAAGTCGCACCTGCCTGGGATTATCAGCGACTTGCGCAAGGAGGCCTTCCAGGACAACTTCGCTGGCCAGATTGAGGTCGACGCGACCGTTTAAATCTTCGATCAAGATGACCAGCCGGCTGCCGGCAAAATCGACAGTGTGGGGTTCGCTGCCCGGCTCCCATCGGCTGAGCGGATCGGTCGACATCATCCGTGCTGCCGCAATCGCTATTCCCGCCTCCAGAATTCCTTCCGCGTTGGCGATAGCAAGTTCGTTGCGGGCTATGTGGGCGGAATTGCGCAATGAGGCATTGAAAGCGGAGACCAGCAGGGAAAGCGTGGCGACCGCGAGAAGGACAACGATCAAGATCAGACCGCTTTCGCGATTACCGTTCCGCACTGTCCTGCGCAGGCACTGGCGAGCGATGCGGTTGTGTGGGGCGGCAGTGGCAACGCGGCGGTTCTTGCGAATCGATAGACGTTCGAGAATTGCGGTCTCCAGTCTAGCGATCCTATTCGGGCTGCGGTTCGATGGGCTCGTCATTTCGGTCCTGCGCCTCCGGTGGAAGGCTGGGCGAGACTGCCTGGCGGCTCGATAGTCGGGGCTTGTGGATTTTCAGCCGTTCCTTGCGCATTTTCACCGTTAGGTGGGATTGGCTGTTCGGCTTTCCGAACGGCTTCGGAGAGACGGTCGGGAAGCAGGCCGCCGGTTCGGACAGCGCACAACGGGGCCTCCAGGGCGACGCAGTCGCGTTCGCCATCTATACGCGGGCGCACGATGTAGTCTGGGATCACTGAGGCACCGGTACCATCACGGACGATCGCCAGCCTGATCAGGCCGGGCAGTTCGTTACCTGTTTTGAACCGGCTGTGCCAGGCGATCCGGCCGTCCTGGTCCTGGCCATAGGACAGCCGGAAGGAATAGGGCCCCCTTATCAATTCGACCTCGTCCCTCCATACGCTGCCCTTACAGCCGTCCTTGTAGGGGGCCCGCGTCCGGATGAGGGAACGCGTTGACGGGGTGCTGCGTACTTCCAGACGGATACAGTAGAGCCCGCTTCTGGTTGGGTAGGGAGGTGCCACAGTCACAAAGCGCATCTGAGAACGCGTGCCGCTGAAGACGTAGGACAGGCGGTCGTTTCGGACGTTGACGACCCGTTGCAAGCCGTTGAGATCGCGGCTTACAACATCTAGGGCGCGGGCAATCATGTCCTGATTTAATACCTTCGCGACGCTCCAATCCCAACCGCGGCCAATGAGACTGATGCTGCCTGCGATCGCGCTTATGACGATAGCGGCGATGGTCAGTGCGACGAGCATTTCGATGATCGTAAAACCGGCTTGGCATCGTGCTGATTGGCGCTCGTTTTCAAGCGTATTCGAGGCACGCGTCGGACTGGATGGCAACAGGCTCAACCGGACACCTAATCGCGGTCGTGCACAGGCGGTCTTGCGAGTTAAGCGATATGCCCTGGCCTGTTTTTTCGGTTCGAGCCGGCTCTTCAACGTTATCCGCGTCATCGTCGCGAACCCATGACCAGGGTGTCGAACCTGATTGAACGCCGGCCTGGAATGTCAACCACGGCGGTCACCTGATATAGCCGCCACCGATTTTCTTGCTCATCGGGCGATAGGCGCGCTGGTGCCGGCGTCACCTTCAGGGACCAATCGAGTACGCCCACTGTGCCCTTGCGATCAAGATCGGTTGTTGGGGCCAGGTAGGCGCCTTCGTTCAACAATGATCGTGCAAGGGTGCGTGCCTTTAGATGGTCGTCCATTGTGCGGACGAGATGCAGGCCGGAACTATAGGATTGGAACAGGGTGGTCAGGGACAACGCCAGAATTGTCAATGCGACGAGGGCCTCGATGAGAGTGAAGCCGGAGTTCCTATCGGATCTTGGCCGCGGCTTTCGCGGACTTGGTTGGCGGGGGCAACTGCTACTCGACGCTTCTTGATGAGCGCAGCCGGAGGCCGAGTGCTTAGAGCAGGTGGAGGCGGCGACGGCGTGGCCTTCCTGGATTGCCGGCGATGGCGCCCCAGGCCCGGAGTGCGCCACAAGCATCGGGTCTTCGAACTGAGGGTTCGGCGGTCGGAATGAATTGAGCTTCTCGGCGATCCACATATGCGTCATTCCTACGCCGGTTTTGGAGTTGCGGGAGCGATGATCCGGTAAGCCGGTGTGAACTCACTTATGACCGTTGATGGTCGGCCCGCAGCGGTCCGATGTCGGATTTCAGCCGACTGAAAGCTGATTAATGAGCCAGATGACCCAGATCGCGGGCGCCAACGCTGCGCCGAATGGGAGGCGCAGATCGTAGGCAACCGGCTGGCGTGAGGGGATGATAAGCATCGCCGCGACGACTGCCAAGAGTCCAGCCGAGGCGACCAGCACGACCAGTGGCAGGTCTTGCCAACCGATCCAGGCGCCACCAGCGGCTGCGAGTTTTGCATCGCCCAATCCCATGCCTTCGCGGCCGCGCAGGTGGTAGTAGGCCTCGCGCAGCCCCCAGAATGCGGCAAAGCCGGCGGCAGCACCTATCAGGTGGTCGGGATCGACAATCAGCGCGACGTGGGGGTTGATAAACTGACCGGAGGCAATGAGGCCGGCGGCAATTGCGGGCAGGCACAACACATCAGGAACCACCAACGATTTCACGTCACTGACGGCGATGGACAGCATTGTCCAGCCGAGCCCGCAGGATATTGCGACCATCAGCGGGGTATCCAGGCTGCACGACGCCAGAAGAATGCCCGCAGCAAGCAGCCAGGGGACCGTGTTTGAGAATGTTGGGAGGGTTGAGTTCACCATTTCAGCGAGGACTTCGGGAAAACGCGCGCTTCATTTGATGGATTTCGCTTATGTCCTTTTGGCTTTGCACTTTTGGAACGATTTCATCCAACTCAGACAGACTCTAAAGCATCGCCGCTAACAAGAAGCCGGGCACTGCTGTGCCCGGCTTCTTGTTTTTCGCGTCTTGGCTCAATACCGATCAGGTGCCGGCGGGCGGACGATAGAGAATTGTCCGCACGATCGCTCGTTGCCCGACCGGCCGAAGGATCATACGCCCGATATAGCTCCGTCCACCTCTAAATCGGCGCGCGCGACCGTTTACCGTCACGGTTACAAAGCGTGCCGTATAGGCGGGGATGCGCATAAAGCCAGGTCTGTGTGTCAGCCAGGAAGTCGAAGTGACACGCACAATGATATCTTTACCGCCCCGATTGTAGATCCGGTAACGAAGGCGCTGGCCAACCCGTCGCGCCGTCAATCGCCTTGCGGGAGTTACCGAAAGCCTTGCGGGTGGTTGGTTGTAGGTTAGCTGGATATTACCCGTCTCGGAGGACCATCCATCGACAGCGATGTAGTAGGAGTTGCCCTTGACGACAGGGATACGGACATAGCTCGTACGGTTCGGCGGGTTGTGATCGTCATTGCTGCCGACCCCAGTCAGGTTGGACACACTGCCACCCCTGTAGGCGGCGAGCGTTGTGTCGAAGTCGCTACCACCCGTACTCAGATTGAGCTTGCCAGTGGCAGGAGCGACGTACCTCCACCACAACGAATTGAGTGGGGTCGACGTGCCCGCGTGGTTGGGCTCTCCCGACTCGCCGGTTGCGCCTGCGTTGTTGGCCACCCTCGTGCCTGTAGAGCCCGTCAAGAGGCTGGCATTGGCAAAGTTGTCGTTGCCCGAGTTTGGTGCGGAGACTCCCAGGCTGACGTTACGGATAATTTGGGTCCCACCGCTGTTGAAATTCAGAGCGGCGGCATAATTGCCCACACCTAATCCGTCGGCGGCACTGTTAATGGTGACCGTCACATTGGCCGACGCACCAGGATTGAGGCTGCCGGATGTCGGTGACATGGTGAGCCAATTCTGGGTGGCGTTGGCGGTCCAGTTAATGACACCAAACTGTTGTGTGCTGGTAATCGTATACACGCGCTGGTTTGGAGAGAACGGCCCCCCAACCGGGCCTGACGAAGTCAAGAGGGTTGAAGGCGTAACAGTGATGGTTCCGCCGCCGCTGCTGCAGCCCAGCGATTGGGCGGCGAGGTCGACGCGGATGCGTGGCTTGGTGTGGACGCCGCCCGAGCGCGAATCGTTGATCGGCGTCCCTGTTGACTCCAGGGCCTGCTCGATCTGCGTGACGGACTTCGTAGGATCGCATGACTTCAGCAGTGCGAAGGCACCAGCCACATGAGGGGCTGCCATCGAGGTTCCATTGAAGCTCGAAAAACCATTGTTCAGGACGGAAGACGTAATGGATGAACCCGGGGCCATTACATCCACATGCGCATGCATGCTGGAAAAGCTGGAGATTCCATCCGATTTGGTGGATGAGCCGACTGTTATGGCCGAGGAGATACAGCCGGGCGCTCCACCGGAGTTCGTGGTGCCCGAATTGCCCGAAGAGATGACGGTTGCCACGCCGGCGGCGCGCAAGTTGTCGATCGGTGTCTTTCGCGAGTCACTATCGCAAGGCGCACTGTTGTTGCCACCGCCAAGGCTCATATTGACTGCCGCAACCTTCCGGGCAGCCGCAATCGTCTGGATGTAATCGAGAGCTTGTAGCTGGTCGCTGGTAAAGGTTAGTGCGCAAGGCGTGGGCTTGCCAAACCCGGTGCAAGTGCTGCCGCTATTGAAATTCGAGAAAACCTGAACGGCAATTATGCCCGAGGAATTTGCGACACCCCTGGCCGGACCGGATGCCCCGGTGCGATTTCCTGCTGCGATTCCAGCCACGTGCGTGCCATGATCACAGCCATCAATGTTCGAGGCGCAGTTAACACCCGCGCCCGCATAGGCCCCCTCACCACTGGGGCAAACCGACACAGACCCATTGGCCGCAGAGGTCGTCGAGAAACAGGCCTCGGCAACGACGCGACCCGAGGTGATGAACGGATGTGATTTTTGAACGCCCGTATCCAGGATCGCGACGGAATAAGCATGGGCA
Organism: Alphaproteobacteria bacterium; assembly: GCA_022600345.1. GTDB lineage: Bacteria > Pseudomonadota > Alphaproteobacteria > Rhizobiales > Hyphomicrobiaceae > Filomicrobium. Next base: position 56,421 of record JAHZKP010000075.1, read on the forward strand.
AACGGCCAAGTGGTGGCGGTGGCACCAACCAGAGGCACGCTTTGATCGAGGTTTGGCGCCTCGATTTTATCTTCCCAGATCCGGACGACCCGACCATCTGACGCCAGTGCCGAAAGTTCGTCTGCGGTCACGGTCATGACCATACGAGGCGAATTTTTCATTCGCCGAAGATTCCAGCGTGCGGCGCGCTTCTGATCACCGGCAAGATGCGTTGCGAGGACTGAATCTTGTGCCGAAGATACGGTTGCCACCGCACGGCTTGCCCCCTGCGGCGTTGCAAAATCAGAGGGCGAGATTGCCGCCGACACCTCCACGATGATGCGAACCACCCCCTTCTTTGCCAAAGCGCCCGAGATCGAGGTTTGGTCGGAGCTCTTGCCTGCTAGCGCCGCTGCAATTGGCTCTTTGCTCTGTGCGTGTGCAGGGGAGTTGTTGAAACCGATTGCCAGGGCCGTCACGACGGCGACCCCAGCTATAGCTGCCAATCTGCCCCCTGCCCTTACATTTGTTGTGCGACATAAGTCGCCGAAAAATTTAAAGTTTTTAAGCTTGTCCAACATAATCCCACCTCAGGATTAGAGCTGCCGATGCGGAGAAGTAGGGCAGGCATTCAGCGCCGCGCTCAATCAATCCGACTCGTCAACCTTCGGCCTCAATAAAAACAGGCAGCAGCCGTCCCCCGACGGGCTCAGCACGCTGACACATCAACTAAATCGACCAATCAGAGGAAAACAAAAAAGCCGCATCAAACAGCCTCGCACCTCGTGACCTTGCCGCTCAAAACGCCTCTCAGGTTGGCTGAGCAACGATCTGATGACGGCATTTTGATTAAGACTCCGGACAGTTCCTAAGTCAATAATTTTCCGTTAATTGTCGCATCAATAGGGGATGTGGAGAAAGCCGGGCTGCGGCCCTCGGCCTTGACCTGTGCACGACTATCGGTGTGCCGGGAAAGGAACCGGGCGAGAATGATGGAGCCCAAAGCGACTGCGATAAGATTTGGACTACGTCGCCCCTGCGGGTGATACGCGAAGTCACCGGTATCATAGCTGGCGCTAGACGGAGCCCGGGCTCGGTGAAGGATCGGCCTTCGCCATTTATAGAGGCATCGCCCATCGATTCGGATCGGCAATTCAATGAAATTGTAGCCGAGACTTGCAGCTTTCGTCGACATCGAAGCGCATGACTTGCAAGGCATTGGCTCGGGCGAGCCAATGTCTTGAATATCGGGTTCGAACCAACCCATTCTCAAATGTTGTCGAGGGCGTCAGGCAAGAACGTCGAGTTCGAAGAGGTGGGTAGGATAGTCATTGAGCGAAACCAGATGGTTTGGTTCGTGGTCACTTACGGGGAATTTTTCGGCAGCTCCGGGCTCGATGGTATTTGTGGGTTGACCCGCACCGTCTGTGCGCAGACCGACGGGATCGGCGAGTATGGCTACCGACAATGGATCCTGCGCGATTTCAATACTGAGGCCAGAACTCAACTCGGGCACCACCAAAGTTGATCCTTGGACGGGCTCGTTTTCAAATCCGCTGGAGTCGCTGTTGGCATCTTGTCCGCCCTTGTCGGGGAAGTAGGGCATCCCCGAAATCTCATCGGAGGAGCCGCTGCCGCCATCGCCGCCCTTATCGGGGAAGTAGGGCATCCCCGAAATCTCATCCGAGGAGCCGCTGCCGCCATCGCCGCCCTTATCGGGGAAGTAGGGCATCCCCGAAATCTCATCGGAGGAGCCGCTGTCGCCATCGCCGCCCTTATCGGGGAAGTAGGGCATCCCGGAAATCTCATCGGAGGAGCCGCTGCCGCCATCGCCGCCCTTCTCGGGGAAGTAGGGCATCCCCGAAATCTCATCCGAGGAGCCGCTGCCGCCATCGCCGCCCTTATCGGGGAAGTAGGGCATCCCCGAAATC
>JAHZKP010000076.1 GCA_022600345.1 Alphaproteobacteria bacterium
CGTCTGATATGGGCCGGTGGTAACAGTCGCGCCCTCACGGGCGCGTGGATCGAAACGTCTTGGCCACTGAGGAAGATACTTGGGACGACCGTCGCGCCCTCACGGGCGCGTGGATCGAAACGCGAGAAAGAGCGGCAGAGTCAGTCCGCCGCCTGTCGCGCCCTCACGGGCGTGTGGATCGAAACCACTCTGGCTTCAGGTGCCCCGTCTGCGGATCGAGTCGCGCCCTCACGGGCGTGTGGATCGAAACGTCCAGGGTGCGATCAAGCCGCGCCTCGAACGTCACGTCGCGCCCTCACGGGCGTGTGGATCGAAACTATCGCTCGGTGTCCAACCAGCCGGTTTATGGCAGTCGCGCCCTCACGGGCGTGTGGATCGAAACGCGTCCTGGGCACCGCTCCAGACGCGGACGGCTTGTCGCGCCTTCACGGGCGCCTCTGCGCTCGCGAAGATCAAGTCGCGCGTGACCTCGTTCGCCTCGACCATACCCGCAGTTTAATAAACACTATCGAAGTCAGAGCGATGACGAGTGCGCACAGGGCGGCCTTGGTCCATGTCTCCATCGTTCCCTCGATCAATATGCTATGGACGACGCTGCCGACGACGATCACCGCTGCAAGTATCGTATGGCTGATGCGCCACGTTCGAGGTCGCAGGCCCATCCGTTGGCGGAATGCCGCCAGAAGCGCGACGGCGAAGATTGCCCACATGGCAACGACGCCCCAGTCGGAAAATGGCGTTGGCGACGTGAACGTCAGGGCGTCGATAACATCAGGTGGGCTGGTGATCCAAAGCCCGCCGACGTGGATCACCACCAAGATGACCAGGCTCGCTCCGACCCAGCGGTGTACGCGCCGCGAGCGAAAGGCTGAAAGTCCTGGCAGGTAACCGCCAATCAACGCCGGCTGAACAAGCAACAGGCCCAGTGCTGCAACGCCTGCGAAGCCGGCCGTGATGTAGATTGGATCGCGATAGGCTAGAAGCGGGCTTGCTGCTGCGGCCGCAAGCGGCACGGCAATGGCCGCTGCGAGGGCGACCCAGATCAACGCTGTGCGTGCCAATTGCCTGCCCCTCGACGCCAACCCGTTCTGGCCGCTCAGGCCGGTTGAAGCACAAAGTGCGCCTCAAGGCTGGTGTCCTTTGCGCTCGCCATTATGGGGCGCAGGAAAACCGTTTTATAATCACCGCTGTCGTAGGCCAGGTGACCGTGGGGTTGTCCGAAAGCGGGGACGATCTGCGGCATCTCGAGGCGGAACTCACCGTTGGCGTCGGTGAGGGTGGCGCCATGGCTCTGCGGGTCCCGCTCATGACCCTCGGTCGTGTGCGCCCAGATCTGGATGCGCTGGCCGGCAAGCGGCTCCCCATCGCCTGCGCGGCGCACGGTGCCGGACATCCAGAAGCCGCCGCCGCCGATCCGCTCGACGATCGGGGCACCTGGGCGGTAATTGTTGGCGCCGCCGCGCATTGTGCGGGTCGGTGCGATGTCCTTGGCGTTGGCTGGCGCAAGGAGGCCGGTAAATCCGGTTGCCAGAACGTAGCCGCCCGCGGCGAGGAGACTGCGACGGTTGAGATTGGCGGACTGCATGCGAATTCCTCCTGGCGGGCGTGCAAGTTGCTTGGGCGATGCGCAAGGGACCTAGCAGAAAGTCATAGCGCGATTGCGGCACCTTTCTAACTAAGGGCGGCAAACAGCGCGATCAACTGCACGAACGGTTTTGTGATGGAGTGGCCGCCGGTTGGCGTGGGCTGCGTCGCGGATCACGCGGTTGAAAGATTGCTATCGTGGATGAGCAGGGGGCTGTTCTGCAGTTCTTGGCGGGCTCATGCGTTTTCTTTTCGGGCACTTTTCTGCATGAATTGAAGGCACTGTGGGGGCTTGATTGAAATCCAGGCAATCTGCCCTCGTTTTGATCGCCAATTGTGCAGTGCGGTAAACTCAAGATGCATTGTTGCGCCTGACCGGTGATCCCTTGAATGGGCGGCTTAACACGCCATTTTTGCTCAATTGTGTGGGGTTGCCCCATTCTGGCACGCGCTTTGCGAACGTTAACTGGTGCGCCGCAACAACGGGGCAGGTTAATCGCTTTCGGGGAGCAGAATGGTCAACAATTGTGATAAGAAACGACTGGTGGTCGTTGGCAACGGGATGGCACCCGGACGGGCGCTGGAGCGGTTGATCGAACGGGCACCCGATAGCTACGACATCACGATTTTCAACGCCGAGCCGAGGGTCAATTACGACCGGATCATGCTGTCGCCGGTCCTATCGGGCGAGAAATCGTTCGAAGAGATCGTGATCCATGGCGATGGCTGGTACGTGCAAAACGGCATCACGCTTTACAAGGGCGCAAAGGTCACCGGGATCGACCGGATTGCGAAAACGGTGACAGCCGAGTTCGTTGCCTCTGGTTCGGGCCAGGCTCCCCTGCAACCGCCGATCAGCGTCGAATACGACAAACTAATTGTCGCGACCGGTTCTTCTCCCATCATCATTCCGGTTCCCGGGCACGACCTTCCCGGTGTCCTTGCCTATCGTGACCTCGATGACGTCAACGCAATGCTGTTGGCGGCAAAGTCGAAGGGGAACGCCGTTGTCATCGGTGGTGGACTTCTGGGGCTGGAAGCTGCTGCCGGTCTGATGGAACAGGGCATGTCGGTTACGGTCCTGCACCTGATGCCGACGCTGATGGAACGCCAACTCGATCCAGCCGCCGGTCACCTTTTGCAGAGGTCGCTGGAAGCGCGCGGTATCGATGTCATAACGCGAGCCAACACCAAGGCGATCGTGGGTGACAACAAGGTGGAGGCCGTCGAACTCGACAGCGGTCAGGTGCTGCCGGCCGACCTTGTCGTGATGGCTGTCGGTATCCGGCCGAATTCGGGGCTCGCTGAGGCTGCCGGTCTGGCGGTTAATCGCGGTATTGTCGTCGACAATTCGATGCGTACGGACGACCCTGAAATTTTTGCGCTTGGTGAGTGCGCAGAGGCCGATGGTGAAGTGTTCGGGCTTGTTGCGCCGCTGTATGAAATGGCCAACGTCGTAGCAGCTCAACTGACGGGTGAGGAAAGCAAGTCGTTCAAATCCTCGGCGACCGCAACAAAGCTCAAGGTGACCGGCATCAACCTCTACTCGGCAGGTGACTTTGCCGAAGGGGAGGGCCGCGAGGAGATCGTCTTGCGGGACGGTGCGCGCGGCAACTACCGCCGCCTTGTCTTGAAGGACAACAAGATAATCGGCATCGTGATGTATGGTGATACTGCCGATGGCGCCTGGTTCTTCGATCTGTTGAAGCGGGACGTCGATGTTTCCGATATGCGCGAGACGTTGATCTTTGGCCAGAATTACGCCGGCGGGATTCCGCTCGATCCGGGGGCTGCGGTTGCCGCCCTTCCCGATGAGGCGGAAGTGTGTGGTTGCAACGGCGTTTGTAAAGGCGACATTACGGGGGCGATTGCCGGGCTCGGCCTGAAGTCACTTGATGACGTGCGCGCCCACACAAAGGCGTCGGCCTCGTGCGGTACATGTACCGGGCTCGTCGAGCAGATCCTCAAGGCGCAGTTGGGAGATGCCTACAATCCGGCTGTGGTTACACCGATGTGCGGCTGTACCGACCTGGGCCATGACGAAGTGCGCCGGCTGATCGTTGCCAAGGAAATCAAGTCGCTGCCCGACGTCATGCAGCAGCTTGAGTGGAAGACGTCGTGCGGGTGCGCGAAGTGCCGCCCGGCTCTCAACTACTACCTGCTGGCAACGTGGCCGGGCGAGTACGAGGACGATAACCAATCGCGTTTCATCAACGAGCGCGTGCACGCCAACATTCAAAAGGATGGCACCTATTCGGTCGTTCCGCGCATGTGGGGCGGCGTGACGAGCGCCAGTGAACTGCGGGCGATTGCCGATGTCGTCGAAAAGTTCGATATCCCGACGGTGAAATGCACCGGTGGTCAGCGCATCGACATGCTGGGTGTCAAGAAGGAAGACCTGCTGGCGGTGTGGGCCGACCTCAACGCGGCGGGCATGGTTTCAGGTGCGGCTTATGCCAAGGGCTTGCGCACGGTGAAGACCTGCGTGGGCAAGGACTGGTGCCGCTTTGGGACCCAGGATTCGACGGGGCTTGGAATTAAGCTTGAGAAATTCCTGTGGGGTTCGTGGACGCCGGCGAAGTTGAAGCTTGCAGTATCCGGATGCCCGCGCAACTGCGCCGAGGCGACGTGCAAGGACATTGGCGTGATTTGCGTCGATAGCGGCTACGAAATCCATTTCGGCGGTGCTGCGGGCCTCGACATCAAGGGCACTGAAGTGCTCGGCAACGTGGCCAGCGAAGAAGAAGCGATTGAGGTGATCGGGGCTCTGACCCAGCTCTACCGTGAACAAGGCCGCTATCTGGAGCGCATCTACAAATGGGCCAAGCGGGTGGGAACCGAGAAGATTCGCGAGCAAATTCTCGATGACCGTGAACGGCGCGTCGAGCTCTACGAGCGCTTCGTTTATTCGCAGAAGTTTGCGCAAATCGATCCTTGGGCCGAGCGGGTTGCCGGCAAGGATGCGCATGAATTCCAACCAATGTCAGTCGCTACAATGGAGGCGGCAGAATGAACGCCGAGATTAGAACCTGGACGCCTGTCGGAACGATCGATGACATCCCCAGGCGGGGTGCGCGGTGTGTGAAAAACGGCGACATGACGATTGCCGTGTTCCGCACCGTCGACGACCAAGTCTTCGCACTGGAAGACAAGTGCCCGCACCAGAATGGGCCGCTCAGCCAGGGCATCGTCCACGATAACTGCGTGACCTGTCCCCTGCACAACTGGGTCATTTCTTTGGAAACCGGTTGCGCCCAGGGGGCGGACGAAGGGCAGACCAACAACTTTCCGGTCCGCGTGCAGGACGGGCAAGTCTATCTCGATCTCACGTTCAACAAGTCAACTTCCTGAGCCAGCGGTCCTATCAGACGGGGCGTTCCATCAATTTTTCCTATGCCGCACAGGGGGAATCCATCCAGATGACAACGGTGGCTGCTTATGCTTCGGGGCGGGTAACGCTTGTTGGCGCCGGTCCGGGTGATCCCGACCTTTTGACACTGAAGGCCATCAAGGCGCTGCAGTCGGCTGACGTGATTTTGTTTGATGCGCTGGTGTCCGACGAGGTGTTGGAGTTTGCGCGGAGCGAAGCCAAACGGATGTTGGTGGGAAAGCGCGGCGGCCGGGTCAGTTGCAAGCAGAGCGACATCAACGAGTTGATGATCAAGCTTGCCAAGCAGGGCAAGCACGTTGTGCGGCTGAAGTCCGGCGACCCGATGGTTTTCGGTCGCGCCGGCGAAGAGATCGGCGAACTTGAGCAAGCAGGAATACCGGTTACGGTCGTGCCTGGCATTACCGCTGCTTCGGCGATGGCGTCGTCTCTGCTGGCTTCGCTGACACACCGGGATCATGCCCAATCGGTTCGCTTCGTTACCGGGCACGCGCGAAATGGCGAGCTTCCTGCCGATCTGGATTGGAATGGTCTGGCGGATGCTGAAACCACTCTTGTCTTCTACATGGGTGCGCGCACTGCTCCGTTAATTGCAGAGCGGCTGATGGCTGCTGGATTAGCGGCCTCAACTCCCGCGGTGATCATGGCTGCAGTCACCAGGCCCAATGAGCGGCGTTGGTCGGGCGACCTGGGAACGCTGGCGCACGGCATCGCCGAATTCGACCTTCGCTCGCCGGTGCTGATGGGTATTGGGGAGTGCTTCGAGAGCCGTGAAGCTGAAGCCCGGCTGGGCGACCGGGACTCAGAGGTTGGTTTCGACGCCAAGTCTCGTCGCCAACGAAGTGCGTTGGCGCGGACGCTCACTGCTTGACGAAGCGCGCCTGGATCGTTTGGCCGTCAGCATCTTTTCCTGACAGGGCGACCTTGGTCCCGTTTGCCAGGGGTGCTGCGAGTGCGGCGGTGAGTTTGCTGCCCTCGGCCTTCAATGGAATGATTTTGGTTCCGGCGTCTGATTGTACGATTGCTTTGAACGTGCTGCCAGTCATATCGGCGGGTTCGAGATGTTCGGTGATATGGAAATCGATGGCGGTATCGGTGACCACCATTTCAACGCCGAAGTGGAATTCGTCCATCGTGTATTGACCGCCGTGTTGGGGTTTGCCCTTGACGTTGTCGTCGTGGGCCACTGCGGGGGGGAATGCAGATGGACCGGCGAGCGCAATTGCCATGATCGCAGCCGCGCAGATCCGTCGTGCCAGGGTGATATTCATGATGGTCATCTCCTTTGGTTGGCTTCAATAGGCTTCGGCGGGGGCGGTGTCGCCCAGTGGTTTGGCTTTCCGTTCATCGAGAATGCGTTGCAGCGGTTGGCGTCCGAATTTCAGGAACAACAACGGCGTGAGCACGGCATCGATCAGGGTGGCCGAAATCAGGCCGCCGAAAATCGTCACGGCCAAGGGGTGCAGGATTTCGCGTCCGGGCTCGTCGGCTGCAATGATCAACGGCACCAGGGCCAGGCCGGCCGACAGGGCGGTCATCAGGACGGGAGTGAGGCGTTCAAGCGTGCCGCGCACAACGAGGCGGGTGCCGAAGGTTTCACCTTCATAAAGCGCCAGGTTGATGTAGTGGCTGACCTTGAGGATGCCGTTGCGGGCGGATATTCCTGCCAGCGTGATGAAGCCGACGAGGCTTGCGACCGAGAAGGGCAGCCCGGCAATCCAAAGTGCTGCGACGCTGCCAATGATGCCAAGGGGAATGTTGGTCAGTACGATTGCGGCCAGTGTGGTTGAATTGTAGCGCGAATAGAGCACCAGGAAGATCAGGCTAAGCGAGATCAACGAGAGCAGGCCGATGGTGCGGGTGGCTTCTTCTTGGGCGCGGAATTTTCCTTCAAGGCGGACGGTATACCCCGGCGGCATGGATGTCTCGTCGATTGCCTGGCGGATGTCAGCGATGATGGCGGCCATGTCGCGGTTGCCGTCACCGTTGGCGGAAACGACGATGCGGCGCTGCTGGTTTTCGCGCAGGATCTGGTTGGGCCCTTCGGTTTCCTTGACGTCGGCAAGCCGTTTCAGGGGCACGTAGCCGGATGGTGTCGAAACGAGGGCGTCGCCCAGGCCGGCGGTTGAGCGGTCGTCGTCGGCAAGCCTCATGACGACATCGAAGCGACGGTTGCCTTCGATGATCTGGGAGACGGTGCGCCCGTTGGTCAGGTCGGCAAGCGTGGCGGTGAGTGCGGGTGGGGTGACGCCATAGAGTCCGGAGCGGGCATAATCGGGGACGACCTGAAGCTGCGGGATCAATACCTGCTTTTCAATCTGCAGGTCGGCGATGCCGGGTATGGCTTGCAGTCTGGCGCGCATGTCGGCGGCCAGCGTTCGCAGCCGGTCGAGGTCTTCGCCGAAGATCTTGAGGGCGATCTGGGCGCGCACGCCTGAGAGCATATGATCGAGGCGGTGGGAGATCGGCTGGCCGAGGCTGATGGTTGCGGGCAGGGCCGACAGGACTTCGCGAATGTCGGCGTAGATTTCGTTGCGGGAACGCTCTGAGCGCGCCAATTCGACATCCAGTTCACTGACGTGGACGCCTTCGGCGTGCTCGTCGAGTTCCGCCCGCCCGGTGCGCCGCCCGACGCTTTTGACTTCCTCGACCTGCATGACCAGGCGTTCGGCGATGGCTGCCAGGCGGTTGGATTCGGCCAGGGAAATTCCGGGATTATAGATAACGCTTGCTAGCAGCGTGCCTTCGTTAAAGGGGGGCAGGAAGGCGCGCGGCAGTTGGGTCGCAAGTGAAGCTGCTGCGATTACGCCAGCCAGGATCGATATGACGACCAGGCGGGGGTGCGCAAATGTCCAGCCAAGCAGCGCTTTGTGGGCGGCCTTGAGGTTGCGGACTAGAAAAGTGTCGCGCTCGGGTTCGCTTGGCACTTTCAAGAGCAGGTGGCACAGCACCGGGGTCAGCGTGATCGAGGTCAGCAGGCTGGCGAGAATCGCAACGATATAGGCGAGGCCCAATGGGCGGAACAGTTGTCCTTCCAGGCCGGTCATGGCGAATAACGGAACGAAGACCAGGACGATGATGGCGGTGGCGTAGACGATAGAGGAGCGGACCTCGTGGGACGCGTCGAGGATTACCGACAGGCGCGGGCGGGGGCTGTGCGACTGAGCATTCAAACGCAACCGCCGAAGTGCGTTTTCGACGCCGACTACGGCATCGTCGACCAGTTCGCCGATGGCGATAGCAATGCCGCCCAACGTCATTGTGTTGATCGACAAGCCGAAGGCGTAGAACACCAGAACCGTGATGAAGATCGAGATCGGGATGGCGGTGAGCGATATGACGGTGGCGCGCCAGTTCATCAGGAACAACAAGAGGATGAAGGCGACGACGATGGCGGCCTCGACCAGGACGCTCTTGACGTTGGCGATTGAGGTTTCGATGAACGTTGCCTGGCGAAACTGAATACGGTCGGCAATGACGCCCTCGGGCATCGAGCGCTGCAGTTTTGCTAGTTGCGCCTCGATGGCGGTCGTCACCGAGACGGTGTCGGCCTGGGGTTGTTTCTGGACGCTGATGATGACGGCGGGTTCGCCCTGGTAGCCGGCATCTCCGCGCTTGACGCGAGGTGCGAAGTCGACCTTGGCAACCTGGCGAAGCAATATCGGCAGGCCGTCGCGCGTCAGGATAACGAGGTTGCGAAGGTCGTCGAGGCGGGTGGTGCGGCCGATGTTCCGGATCAGATATTCGCGGGCGTGCTGGTCGATGAAGCCGCCGCCGGCGTTGGTGCCGAACTGGGTTATCGCCTGCTCGATCTGGTGGGGTTTGATATCGAGGCGCTGCATGGCGATAAGGTCGGGGCTGACGCGGTACTGGCGCACTTCGCCGCCGATGGGGATGACCTGGGCGACACCGGGAACGGTGAGGATCTGCGGCCTGATGACGAAGTCTGCGATCTCGCGTAATTCCATTGGCGAGACGGTTTTGCCGGTGATGGCGATGAGCATGATCTCGCCCATGATGGAGGAGATCGGGCCCAGCTGGGGCTGGATGTTGTTGGGCAGTTGCGGGCCGACAATGGCAAGGCGTTCATTGACCAGTTGGCGATTGCGATAGGTGTCGGTGCCCCAGTCGAATTCGATATAGACGATTGACAAGCCCACGCTTGAGACAGACCGCAGGCGGATGACGCCGGGCATACCATTCAGCGCGGTTTCCAGCGGGTAGGTGACGAGCTGTTCGACCTCCTGGGGGGCGTAACCTTCGGCTTCCGTCAACAGCGTGACGGTCGGCCGGTTGAGATCGGGGAAGACGTCTACTGGGAGGCGCGGCAGGACGTAGGCGCCATAGGCTGCGAGGAGAACCGAGGCGGCGATGACAAACATGCGCTGCGACAGGGAGACGGCGAGAAGAGCCTTGAACATTTTGGTGTGCTCTCCTTGTCAGCGGATCTGGTTTACCAGCGGAGCGCTGCGAATGATGATCTGGTCGCCTTGTTTGAGGCCGCCGGTGATGTGCACGCGGTCGGCATCGAGCGTATCGAAGCGGACGGGTTGGGGTTGATACTTTTCGGGTTCGAGTCTGAGGAAGGTGACCATCTGGCCATTGGGGGCCTGGGCAATTGCGCTGCGCGGGATGATCAGGCCGGTGAGGGGGGCGCCTGTTTCGATCAGCACCTTGACCGGGCTGCCGATGTGGAGCGCGTCGGTCGGGTTGGCGATCTTGAACTGCAGGACGGCTGCTTGTTGTTGCAGGGTGCGGCTGCGGCCGACAAAGGTGAGTTTAAAAACGTCGCCATTGGCGGTGCGGGCCTTTATGCCGGCGCCATCGACGCGAAGGCCGGGATCGTACGAGATCGCTTCCACCCAGAGGCTGGCGGGATCGACAATATGGAACAAGGTGTCGGCGGCACCGACGACCTGACCGGCGGCGACCTTGACTTCGGCGATGACGCCGTCAACCGGCGCGCGCAGCGCTTCAGGCTCGACCGAGGATTTGGTGAGCTGCTCACGGCGGGCCTGGAGGCCTTCCAGTTCGATGCGGAGGTCTTCCAGATTGGCGCGGCCGGCGACTTTCTTGCGCACCAACCTTTTTTGACGACGGATGCGGGCTTCCAGCAATGTAATGCGCTGGGCCAATTCGCCGGCTGTCTGGCTCACGTCGCTTGCATCAATGGGGGCGAAGGCCGGTTCGACGTAGGCGATGATGTCACCGGCGCTGACCTTCTGGCCGAGTACAGGCAGGCCTGCTGGCGCGGGCTTGATGCGTCCGCCGATGGTGCTTTGTATCAGGCCGGAGCGATTGGGGTCGGTGATGACACGCCCGATGAGTTGTTCGGCGCGTTGTGTTGTCTTTGGCGCCAGGATGCGGGTGCGGATGTCGAGAAGCCGTTGGGTGGGTTTGGGCAGGAACACCGAGCCATCGGGCAGTCGCCGCGGGGCGTCGCCGTTGCCTGAAGCGCCACCGCCGTCGTGACCGTGTCCGTGGTCGTGACCGGGGCCGGCCAATACCGATCCCGCACCAAATACGGCGATGAGCCCGACGAGGCCGATCATAAGGCCGGTTCTGCCATGGACGAGCGCGCCGACCAGGACCCCGAAAGCCAAGGCGAGGCCGATTAGGACGGGTGGCTTTGAGAGTTTTTCGGTTAGCTTCTGGGTGAGTAAGGGCTGCTTGGCGTTTTGATTGCCGTCGGCAACAGTATCGTCATGGGGGTGGTCATGGTCATGGCCGTGGGTGTGTTGGGCGTGTGGAATTGTGAGTTTGCCGACCAGCAGGTCGCTTTTTTCGCCATGCTGAATTGTGACAATGACTTCGCGTTCGCCTTCTTTCGCCAAATGAGGCGACTTGAACAGGTAGGTATCGTCGGGCTGGGGTTCTGCGACACCGGATTCACCATCTACGATCAACTCGATTTTTGCGTCGCCAACCGGAGACGTGTCGGCCAATCGGTCGAGGTAAATCGTGAGTTGGCCATCCTTGAAGATGGCGACGAACTCGTAGGTCTCAGAAACGGCTACAATGCGCGGGCTGGACGGGCCGGCTGCAACCGAGGGTGATGGGCCGTGGTCGTGGCCTGGACCGGCGAGCGCCAGGGGCAAGAAAGCGGGCGCCAGCAGGACTGCGAAAGCGGCCACCGCGAAAACGGTTTTCGAGCAGATTTTGGACATGGGTAAAGTGCCTTAGACAGCGGTCATCAACAGCCGGGCCACGCCCTGCTGGCTTGTTCGTTTGTCAGAGGCGGTGCTTGGGTGGTCGGTCCAAAAGGTCGGCCAGCTCGCCGTGGGGGGCGTCCTGATTAAGGATGTGGATTGTCCGCGGGGCATTCGGCGGGCGGACTGATGGCGTTGTGGGCCAGATCAGGGCCAGGCAGCAATGGTGGTGATGCACATCGCACAGCCCGTCGCAATCGCCATCGTGAGTGCGATCATGACCCGGAGCCTCATGCTCGGAGTGTGGGTTCGCGGTGTCGTTGGCCGGTGTGGCCGTTGTTGTCGCTGCCGCATGGCCGTGATGATCATGGTGCGTCATGTGAGCGACGTGATGATGGGGTGTTTGAGCGGCGTGGGCAATGTCAATGCCGGGGCCGGCCAAGTTGGAAACGAGAACCGAAAGACAAACGATAATAGCGACCGCACAGCGTGCGGTGCGTCCTCTCATCGTTCGCCATATCACTTCCGACATTTCCGTATCCGTTCGATCCGAGAGTGGGAAAGCTAAGCCCATTTGCGAAATTCTGCAACGTTGTGCCGCTTCATCTTTGCGAATGCCCTTTATTCACCGGTTTGAAGGGTGACATCCAAAAGAGGCGGTTTTGCAATCCTGGCTAGGGGGCTTGTCGAATGCCCGGTGATATGGTGCCCTGAACATCTGAAACTTTATGAAATGATTACTGCTTTTACCAAGCGCTGGCGTCCTTATCCAGGAGAGCCAATCGGCCAACGGGCGCTTAATGATACTGTTGCGATACTGTCTTAACCCTGGGGCGAGGGAGGGCTCCTGGCTATGACCAAGGACTTTGTTATCTGGCTCTACAACCGGTCTGCGTCGATGCTGGTAGGGCTTGGCGCCATGTCGCTGGTCTGGCTGGCGGCCTATCTGGCGGTGCCGGTGATCGACTTGATGCAAAACGGGCAAAAGGCGACTGGCCGCGTTGTCGAACTGGTGGCAAGGCCCGGCGAGGAGTTGGCGGCAGGGGCTGTAGAGGATGCACAGAGGGCTGGTGGCGGGCCGGGCATTGCAGTGTCGGAACCGGGTGCGGAATTAGATGCCACTGAGGGTTTTGGGCAGGCGGCTGAGAGCGAGGCTGGGGCCGATGCCGACGACGGGAAGGCGGCTGTGGGCGAGCAGACTGCTGAGACTGAGCCGGCCTGCATTCCGGTTGCGCCGCGAGTCGAGTTTCCGGCTCGCAACGGTCAGCTTCGCGAATTCATGTCGACGTCTTTTTCCTGTCCAAGCGCGTTCAAGGTCGGTGGCCCGGCCCATGTGTTGTTCGATGCAAGAGACCCCGAAAACGTACTCGTTTCGGCAACGGGAGAGGATTGGTGGGAGCATTTCATTCTCCCGGCCGCTCTGTGCGTAGCGGCTGCGATCCTGGGCTTCGTGGCCTGGTTTATCCGGCCGTCATCCCAAGATTTAATGCGATTGCAGGTGGACCCCGCGCTTGAGGACGAAAAGGTTTTGCCGTTGGCGGTGTCGGACCAACGTGAGTTGCCAGGACCGGGCGGGCTGGTCGATTCGGCGCGCTTCATTGAACAGGGGAAGTATCCGCTCGAGTTGTGCGAATTCGCAGCCTACATGGCAGCGCTTTCCTACCACGAGCCCAGCAAGGACCAGCCGCTGACGCTTGAACAGTATCTTGAAAAGAACTGCCCTCAACATCGCTACGTGCAGCAATTTGCCAACGAGGACACGGAGGGGTTCGGGTTCGTCTACGGAGGTGCGGCGTTCATTGTGATGCGAGGGACGAAGGGTTGGGGCGACTGGGCGCGAAACCTTAAAGCGGGGCGAACGGGCCCGAATGAATTCCTACCCAACGAGCCCAACTGGCAAAATCCGCCAAAGTCTCCCAAATGGGAGGCGCCTGCGAGGCACTGGGGCTTTGCACAAGGCTGGGATGTCATCCGCGACCAGGTGGAAGCCTGGATTGCGACAACACCACTGAAGGATCAGCAGCGGTTCATTTTCGTCGGCCATTCGTTGGGCGGTGCGTTGTCGTTTCTGGGAGCCTGGGAGTTTGCAACGCGCGGGCGCAAAGTTGCCGGTGTGTTGACATTCGGAGCAGCGATACCCGGCAAGGCGGAATTCAAGCGGGAATACGAAGCGCTGGGATTGGACAAACGTACGCTTAGGCTGGAATTTACACGCGACGTGGTCCCTGAAATTCAGCAGTTGATCGGTTATGAAAAGGTCGGGCAGGTGTGGGAGCCTGAACGGTTGCCGCTGTTGTCCCAGCGGTTGGCGTTGGCGGCGATTCCGGTCAATTGGCTTGTGGGGCATTTGCAGGCAAAGCTGCTCCCGGCTGCCAAGCCGGAAGATGAAGAAGCCCAGTCATTGCACGACAAGAATTTCGACGAAAACTGGATGAACGAAAACGAGGAGCGCCGGGAGGCCGTGCAAGCGAAGCCAACTTCGACCGAGCCGGAGAACAGCGCGCGTGAGAAGATCCGGACCTGGCTATTGCGCCTCGTAATATTTCTGGCGTTTTCGAGTATTCTGGCGCTTGCCGCGCACAAGATGGAGCGGCGGTATGCGCTTGCGCTGAGCGTCATGTCGTATCGGCGCATCCGGGCGCGACATCTGGCGGCCGTCGGCGATTCCGCTTCAGCCGATTTCGAGGCGTGCTACCGGGAACTAGGCGAGCATTTAAGAAAGCTGCGCGGATCGACACCTGAAGCACCAGTGCTGTTTTCTTCAGTCGCCAATCTGCCGAGAAAGGTGGAATGCGCTCAGGACTTGAAGTGGCTGAATACGTTTCATTCGGCCAGGTCATGGTGAGCGTGGCGGGGCAGGGACGAGGAAAATTCTATGGTATTGCCGCTTCCCTGTCTCGCCACTCATTCACTTCCCCGATCGGTTATCCCATCTGATTGCCGGGTGTCGATTTGGACAGTTCCAGTTCTTCGTCCGTCATCACTTCGGGGATGCCCTCAAACAACGGCGAAGACAGATATCGCTCGCCGGTATCGGGCAGCATGCACAAGATGACCGAGCCGGGTTCAGCGGCCTTTGCGATCTGCATGGCAACCGCGAACGAGGCACCGCCCGAGACGCCGGTTAGGATACCTTCCCGGCGGGCCAATTGTTGCGACCATTCGATGCCTTGTGGACCTGGGACCGGGATCAACTGGTCAAAGTAGGAGTTGTCGATTGCCTCTTGCAGAACGTGGGGGATGAAGTCGGGTGTCCAGCCCTGGATGGGATGGGGTTCGAATGCGGCGTGACTGACGGCGGGAGAATTATCTGGGCCGCGCTCCTGGGCGATGCCGCTCGTTACCAGGGCTGCATTGGCGGGTTCGCTTAAGATGATCTTGGTTTGCGGGCGCTCCTTGCGCAGGACGCGGGCGACGCCTGAGACTGTGCCGCCGGTGCCGTAACCGGTGACCCAGTAGTCGAGGCGCCGGCCTTCGAAATCGCCAAGTATTTCACGGGCGGTGGTACTCTCGTGGATGTCGGCGTTGGCGTCGGTTTCGAACTGGCGGGCCAGGAACCAGCCGTTGGCTTCGGCCAGTTCGACCGCTTTTTGATACATTCCGAAGCCCTTGGCCGCTTTGGGCGTCAAGACGACCTTGGCGCCAAGAAAGCGCATCAGTCTGCGGCGTTCGATGGAAAAGCTTTCGGCCATTGTGACGACCAGAGGATACCCCTTCGCGGCGCATACCATGGCCAGGCCGATGCCGGTGTTGCCGCTGGTTGCCTCGATGACGGTCTGGCCGGGCTTGAGGGCGCCGGAACGTTCTGCGGATTCGATGATGTTAAGCGCCAGGCGGTCTTTTACGGAAGCGGCGGGGTTGAAGAATTCAGCCTTGACGTAGAGCTGGACGTGATCGGGCGCCAGGTTGTTGATGCGGATGCAAGGTGTGTTGCCGACGGTATCCAGGACGCTATCATAGAGCCGGCCCTGGCCGCTCGTGGTGCGGATATCGGTCGCCTGGGTCTGTGTTGTCATTGGTCGGATCCTTAAGAATTGCTGGCGATATTCGTTTCCGGGGTGGGTTCAAATCGCTATGAGGTCGGTGTGTAACTGTTTAGAATGAGCGTGGGCGTTGAGAACCGTCTGTGGTCCTTGCTACACTCAATTGGCGTCCAAGGTGGACTCATTAGACGGCTGGGGCTCCACATCCTGGCCACGCTATAGAAATTTTGCAGGCTGTTGAAGCGCTCACGAAAGAAAGCCCTGACGACATGTGTCAACTGCTCGGCATGAATTGCAACGTCCCCACCGACATCTGCTTTTCGTTTACCGGCTTTCGGGCGCGCGGCGGAGCGACTGACATTCACTCCGATGGGTGGGGAATTGCGTTTTTCGAGGGCAAGGGTGTCAGGATGTTTCTCGATCCCGAGCCGTCGGCGGAATCGAAGGTTTCGGAGTTGGTGCGGAGCTATCCGATACATTCGCTGAACGTGATCGCGCATATTCGCAAATCGACCGTTGGGCGAACCAGCCTGGAAAACACGCATCCGTTCATTCGCGAGATGTGGGGGCAGAACTGGATTTTCGCCCACAACGGACACTTGCCGGAATTTCAGCCTGAACTGGATGGCAGCTTCGCGCCCGTGGGTACGACCGATAGTGAGCGGATATTCTGCTGGTTTCTGCAGAATCTGAAACAGAGGTTCGGCAACAACCCGCCGACGCGCGATGAAATTTTCCAGACGCTGCACGACTTGACGATGCCGTTGGCGGGAACCGGCATCTTCAACTACCTGTTGTCGAATGGCGACTGCCTGCTGGCGCACAGTTCCACCGAACTCTCCTACATTGTGCGGTGTGCTCCGTTTGCCCAGGCGCACCTTACCGATGAAGACGTCACGATCGATTTCAGCGAGGTGACGACACCGCGCGACCGTGTGGCTGTGATCGCGACCCAGCCGCTGACGGATAACGAGGAATGGACCACGATGCGGCCGGGCAGCTTGTGGCTATTCCACGATGGCGAAGTTGCCAACAAGGCGGACACGGCCCCAAGCCCCATCAAGTCACTGGCCGGTCATCAAGCAAGTCGACTTGCAGCGTCGTGAATTTCTTTGCGTGGAAAGGAACGTTGGCTATGTCGACCCGTTTAGAGGCGGTCCTGAATCGCATTGATGACGCCAATAGCGCTGACCCTAATGTGGAACAGGATGGTTTGCAGGAGGCACCGGCGGCATTGCTTTACGGTCAGCGTATGTCGAACGTTTTAGCTGGATTCGAAACAGGTGCTGGTGAACTATTGCAGATTGCGGTGCGCGGACAGCATATCGAGCGTTGGAAACGGCCTCGCAAGGACTACCCGCAGGGCCGGGTTGGGTATCTGGAGTGGCGTCGCGATGCTGCCAGGTATCACGCAGTAAGGGTTGGGGAACTGATGCGGCTTGAGGGCTACAGCGATGAGGAATGTGAGCGGGTCGGTGTTCTGATCCGCAAGAAGGGTATCAAGTCCGATGCCGAAGCTCAGACCCTTGAGGACGTTGCATGCCTGGTTTTCATGCGTTGGTACTTCTCGCCGTTTGCTTCTGCCAGGCCGGCCGACGAACTGTTCCGAATTGTTGAGAAGACGGCGCGAAAGATGTCGTCTGCGGGACGTGATGCGGCACTTCAATTGCCACTTCCCGCCGAGCTGGTTCCCGCGATCACAGGTGGAGAGTAATCGGTTGCGGGTTGCTGATTATCCTGCCTGAGCCATCGCGCCCTGTGACTGCCATCTACAAAGCGCCGCGGCGTTGGGCTAACAGGCCAATTTTGCAGGATTCCGGGCATTTGAGGGCCTGCAAAGCGGCTGCCGGCGATTGAAAAATCGTTTTTTCAAAAGACAATCGTGACGCTTGCAGACGATAAGGCTATACCCTCCATCTGGCACGTACGGAGGGGCTTCATGCCGGGTAAGCTTTTTATCAGTTATCGACGCGATGATGCGCGAGCGGATGCACGCGGGTTGCATGACGGTTTGCAGCGGGCGTTTGGGAAAACCAACGTTTTTATGGATG
The DNA here is from genome assembly GCA_022600345.1 of Alphaproteobacteria bacterium. GTDB lineage: Bacteria > Pseudomonadota > Alphaproteobacteria > Rhizobiales > Hyphomicrobiaceae > Filomicrobium. The sequence continues at coordinate 17,156 of JAHZKP010000076.1, forward strand.
TCGACAACCTGTTGCCAGGTCAGAGGTTTGAGGATGAGCTCGATAATGCACTGGGCCAATGTGACGTCCTGCTGGCAGTGATCGGGCCGAAATGGCTGAATTTGCTGAAAGAGCGGGTCAAGTCAGGGCAGCGTGATCATGTTCGCGATGAGATCGCAGCAGCACTTTCCCGCAAAATCGTCGTGATCCCGGTTCTGATCGATGGCACGCAGCTCCCCCCGCCCGGCGAACTGCCAGAAGATATTCGCGAATTGGTCTCCTACCAGAAGCATGAAATCAGCCATGAGAAATTTGGCCGCGACGTTGATGAACTGATTGCCGCGATCCGGATTGTCGGCAGATCAGCGAAAAAGCCTGATCAAAAGAGCAATCTGGTTGCTGGTCTGGCAGCGGTAAGTGCAATCGGATTGCTGGTCGTGGCCGGCGGGCTTTATTTCTCCGGCGTCCTGAACGAAGGGCGCGATGGCGCGGCGAAGACCGCTTCCAATCAAGCGAGCCCGCCCAAGGTGAGCGCCGATATATCGAACAGGAGGCCGGATCAGGAGGCGTCGGACAAGTCTGGGAAGGCCGGGGGCGTTGGGAAGGCCGGGGATGTCGAGGCGTCCTTATCGGAGCCCGCCCCGAAAACGAATAAGAAGTCGAAGAGCAGGGATGCCAATGCATTCCGCGACTGTGCCGATGTCTGCCCGGAGATGATCATTGTGCCCGCGGGTTCATTCATCATTGGCGACAACAACGGCGATGATGAAGAAAAGCCCGCCTACGAGGTGACTTTCAAGAAGCCATTCGCGATGGGCAAATATGAAGTGACCTGGGATGAGTGGGAGGCTTGTGTTGAGGCTGGCGGGTGCAAAAAGCTCGTCAAACCGAAAACAAGGAATGCCGGAGATGATAAGGCGTGGGGGCGCCGGCCGGTTGTGAATGTCGAGCATAAGCAGGCGGAGAAGTACGCGAAATGGCTTTCCGGGAAGACTGGCAAAAAATATCGACTGCCAAGTGAAGCGGAATGGGAATATGCAGCTCGGGCTGGTGCGCACACACGTTATTCGTGGGGCGTGAAGGTTGGCAGCGGTGCAGCCAATTGTCATGGCTGTGGGAGCCCTTGGGACAACAAGTCGTCGGCGCCGGTGGGGTCGTTTCAAGCCAATGCCTTCGGCCTACATGATATGCATGGAAACGTGTCCGAGTGGGTTGCGGATTGCTGGCACAAGGACCACAGCTCGGCACGGCGGGATGGCGGGGCTTTGAAGGAAGGCTGCTGGATTTCATTCAGTCATGTTGTTCGCGGCGGGTCGTGGCGAGATGTTCCCAAGTATATACGAGCTTCCTACCGGTTTCCGAATTCTTTCGATTATGAGCGCGAATACCTGGGCTTCAGAGTTGCGATGACATTGGACTGAGGATGATCCCTGACGAGGTTTTTAAATCATGAAACTGTTTAATTTCTCCATGTCACCGCCGGTGGGAATATCGCGCACGTTGAAGGCCCTCATGGTGGCTATGCTGGTGTTGGCCGTGCCTTCTGCCGGGGTTGCAAAACCGTGCAATCCCAACAAGGAAATCTGGTTCGATATCGGGATCACGACGGGTGGTGAAACAGGGACTTATTTTCAGTTCGGCAAGGATCTGCAAAAGCTCGTTGGTGAAAAGCTGGGGTTGAAACTTGGCGTTCTGGCTTCACCGGGCTCATTGGAAAATATGCGCCGGGTACGCAAGGAGCCGGACGCGCAATTGGGCATCGTGCAGCATGACGTTCTGGCGCGCATCAAAGAGCTGCCGTCCGTCCGCTCGAAAGATCCGTGTCATGCAACGACGCGGCAGATGGTGCAGCGGACTCGCATTGTCGCGCCGCTGTACGATGAGGAAGTCCATATTCTGGCGCGGCGGGAAGCGGGTATCTCAAGCCTTGCCGATCTGCATAACAAGGTCGTTGCAATCGGATCTGCTTCGAGCGGCAGCGCGATCACGGCTGAGCGGTTGTTTCTTTTGGCGGGTGTACGGCCTGGACGCAAGGTTGGGGAAGGCGGACAGAAGGCCCTGGATCAACTCAAGGATGGGCGGATCGATGCGATGGTTTATGTCGCAGGAGCGCCTGTTCCGCTGTTCGTGGAGCAGGTGAAGCGATCCGACGGGCTGCACTTCGTGCCAATTCTCTTGGGGCGAAACCCTGACGTCTATGAGGTCGATCAATGGCTTGATGGTTCAAGCTATCCGTGGATGAGGGAGCGCGTCCGCACGATTGCGGTGAAAGCCGTTCTCGTGACCTATGATTACAAGTCGACCAGCAAGCCGCAAAAAGAGAAGTGCTACCGGGTTGGCAAGGTGGCTTGTGCGTTGAAGCGTTATCTCGATGAATTGAAACGGACCGGGCATAGGAAATGGCAATCGGTCGACCTTGAAAGGAAGGTCAAGGGCTGGGAGGTTTCGCGCTGCGTGAGCCCAAAGATTCTCGACCAGATGGATGCAAGCTGCAAGATTTACGAAAACATTCTGCCACCACTGAATTCCTGGTGGAACTGACAAGCAACTCATGCCGGTGGTCGTTGGCTCGACAGGTATTGAGAAGTCGATGCGCAAAAAAAGCGAGCCTGCCTGGAGCAAGCTCGCTTTTTTAAATTACCGATAGGGCGGCCCTTGTTTGTCAGGCGGCTGAACTAATCGTCTTGGAGCGCAGGTGAAGTGCGCGCTGGGTGAGGCGGTCGCGGATCAACTCCAGCTTGGTGCGGCGGTCGATGAGCGGTGCGGTTGCCGAGCGCAGATAAGACGCCATACGTTCGCGTCCGCCTTGGAGGCGCAGGACAGGTGCATAAGCTATGGCCGGCGTTGGTTGCTGGTCGCTATCGGCGGTAAGTGCGCGCAACTCGAGATAAGTTTCAGCAGGTGCGCCGTTGGCAAACACGACGTCGTGACTGTCGAGTTCGAAGTGGAAGTATTCCAGCGTGTCGATGCCGTCGGGATCTGCGGCACAGATGGTCATACCGTTGACGAGGTCGGCTGCCGAAATCAGAACACCATCGATGAAGAGCGCATGGCCCGGCGACACCCAAAGGTCGCGGCTGGGAGTAGCCTCGTCAATGGCGCCGCGTTCAATTCTGATGGGGCGTTCGTAACGGTGCCAGTGGCCGTTGGCACCTTTTTCGGCGGAAAAATTGCCGATCCATTTGATGGCGCGCAGTTCGCCCGAGATCGTTTCGATTTCCTGACCGACGACCAGATCTTCGACGGCAACCTGGCCTGATGCGGTCTTGATGGTTGTGCCTTTGAGGAAACATGGCACGCCGTGGCCGCCTCCGCCTCCGCCGCCGCCACCATGGCCGCCACCTCCACCGCCGCCGTATGGACCGCCGCCGCCACGTGGGCGCCCGCCCCTGCGACCGGCCTGGGCGGCACTGGTCACCATCATTGCTGCGGCTACACCTGCGGTTTTGAGCAGAAACTTGCGTCTCGATTTTTGGGGATACGCTGACATGGGGTGTGTACCGTTCACTCGTGTTGGGGAGACCATTGGCTATGCTCGCGCCAAACGCAGGATGGCACCAGCTTTAATCTTTAATAAAGACTTTATTAATTCTTTAATTAACGCGGCTTAGTGGCTGAAATCAAATGTTTTTTGCAAATCTGGGCGGCGCCTGGCAGGTGCCGGATGGGGAGTGGCTGGCGAAACGGAACCCTGGGCAGGCCTTGTTCCTCAGGAGACTGCATCTGGCCGGCCGGCCATGTGATGCCTTGTTGGCGTGAGGCATGCCCGCCCTTTCTCTAAGGGTCGTGGCACGTAATGGGCGCCTCACCGGATCAGGGAAATTGAATTAGAAATTCAGACATCAGATGGAGTTTTAACCATGGGGAGCGTTCACTCGCCGCGGGAATTCGGTCAGCCCGATAATGATGCCGGGGCATTGCGGGCGGAACAGTCGCGGTCACGGCAGGCAGGGCTGGGGGGAAACCGCAGAGGGGCTCGTAGTCTGGCCGGCGGGCTCGTTTTGGTTGTGGCGATTGGTGTTGCGCTGGATTTGGAGCGCCACAGGTCACTCACTCACTTTAACACGCCGGTCGAGTTTGAATTCACCGAAGGCTCCAAGGGGCCGTCGCAAGGCGGGCCGGTTATTCGCGATGGCCGGGGGCTTACCCAGCAGGCGCGCAAGTTGCACACCGGCGATGGCGTCGGACAGGACTGGAAACAAGCGCTGAAGCTTTATCGCCAGGCGGCGGCCCTTGGCGACGGAGATGCGATGAGCTGGATCGGCTTGATGTATGCGGAGGGTGATGGCGTCGAGACAGACCCCGATCAGGCGATCAAGTGGTTCAAGAAGGCGGCTGATGCTGGCGATAGCGATGGATTGGCCAATCTGGGCTGGATGTATCAGGACGGCGTGGGCATTGCCCAGGACTACAAGCTCGCCCTTCACTGGTTTGGAAAAGCTGCCGACCGCGGCAATGCCGAAGCCATGAATCGCCTTGGCCTTATGCATGCGGATGGATTGGGGACGGCGAAAAATCCGCAAGAAGCGCACCGCTTGTTCAAGATGGCGGCTGACAGGGGAAACAGCGGCGGGATTAACAACCTTGCCTGGCTTTATCGTGACGGCCTGGGCGTCAAGCAGGATCAAAGTAAAGCGCGGCGGCTGTTCGAGAAGGCTGCGAACATGGGTAATGAGGTGAGTGCGTGGTGCCTGGCAGCCCTGCTTGATGAGGGCAAGGGCGGACCTGCTATTCCGAAGGCGGCGGCTGAAAGATTGCTACAGGCGGCAAAAGGTGGACAGGCAGATGCCGTAAAGCACCTGGGCGGGACGATGGAGCACTGGTCGCCGGCGACGCGGATCGAGGTCAAGCGCGCCCTTGCGAAACTGGGTAAATACAACGGAGCCCTCGATGGTAACTGGGATGAGGCGTCCCGGGCTGCTGCACGCGCGGTCATGCCGGGCTGAGACCGGCACTTTGTTGCTGGGTGCGACCAAGCCTGGAAATCACACCTGATGAAAATGGTTGCCAAAAATTTCACGAGCCCACACCCTGCCCCGAAAATCCACGCGCAAGGATGGGGTAATGACAGACGAACCGGCAATCGACCTCAATACTCCGGTCGGTGACAAGGTCGCCAAGACCACTTGTTATATGTGTGCGTGCCGTTGCGGCATCGATGTGCACCTTCGCAATGGCAAGGTCCGATACATCGAGGGCAACCGCGACCATCCGGTCAACCAGGGCGTGCTGTGCGGCAAGGGGTCGGCGGGGATTATGCAGCACTACTCGCCGGCACGTTTGCGCGCGCCTATGAAGCGGGTGGGACCGCGCGGTTCGGGTGAGTTCGAAGAAATTTCCTGGGAAGATGCGCTGGGGCTGGCCGGCGAATGGCTGGGATCCATTCGCAAAACCGATCCCAAGCGGTTGGCGTTTTTTACCGGCCGCGATCAGAGCCAGTCGCTGACCGGGCTGTGGGCGATGCAATTCGGGACGCCCAATTTTGCCGCGCACGGCGGGTTCTGCTCGGTCAATATGGCAGCGGGCGGGCTTTACACATTCGGTGGGGCATTCTGGGAATTCGGCGATCCCGATTGGGAGCTGACCAAATACTTCATGCTGTTTGGAGTGGCTGAAGACCACGCATCCAACCCAATAAAGATCGGCATCGGCCAGCTCAAAGAGCGCGGTGCCAAGGTGGTGTCGGTCAATCCGGTGCGCACGGGCTATAACGCGGTCGCTGATGAATGGGTCGGGATCAGGCCGGGAACCGACGGGCTGTTCGTTGGGGCGCTGATCCACGAGATGTTCAGGAACCAGACAATAGATCTGGACTATCTCATTCGCTACACCAACTCGGCTTGGCTGGTCATCCAGGACCCTGGTGCTGGCGATGATGGGCTGTTTGCGCGCGGCGAAGATGGCGAACCGATGGTGTTTGATAAGGCGACCGACGGCTTTGCCAGCGCGATGAGTGCGGATACGACCCCGGCGTTGACGGGCGCGCGCAAGCTTGCCGACGGGCGAACGGCGCGAACGGTTTTTGAGTTGATGGCCGAGCGATTCCTAGCCGATGAGTATTCGCCTGAAGCGATTGCCGAACAGACCGGCGTGGAAGCCAAGCAGGTTCGCCGGATCGCACGCGAACTGGCCGACGTCGCTTTCGAGCAGGAAATCGTACTCGATCAGCCGTGGACGGACTGGGCGGGGCGGCGGCACGACAAGATGATCGGGCGGCCGGTTTCGATGCATGCCATGCGCGGGGTTTCGGCGCACTCGAATGGTTTCCAGACGTGCCGGATGATCCACATCCTGCAGATCCTGTTGGGGTCGATCGATTGTCCGGGCGGATTTCGCTACAAGCCGCCCTATCCAAGGCAGGCGCCGCCTTGGCTGTTGCCGCATGGCACGCTCGAAGAGATTCGCCCCGATGAGCCGCTTGGCGGTCCGCATCTGGGGTTTCCGTTAGGGCCGCAACACTTGCTGCTTGATGGCGACAACAATCCCAGCCGCATCGACAAGGGGTTCAGTTGGGATGCGCCGATGTCGGCACATGGCCTGATGCATATGGTCATCAACAATGCGGCCAAGAAAGACCCTTACGATATCGACGTGCTGTTCATGTATATGGCCAACATGGCCTGGAACTCGTCGATGAATGTGCCTGGTACGATCGATAACCTGACGGCCAAGGGCGAGGATGGCGAATACGTTATTCCCAAGATTATCTATTCGGATGCCTATTACTCCGAGATGGTGCCGTATGCCGATCTGATCTTGCCCGACACGACCTACCTTGAGCGGTGGGATTGCATTTCGCTATTGGACCGGCCGATTTCGACAGCCGAGATGGCAGCCGATTCCATTCGCTATCCGGTGGTTAAGCCGGACCGCAACGTGCGCGGCTTCCAGGAGGTGCTGATCGATTTGGGAGCACGGATCGGTCTGCCGGCGTTCGCCAACGAGGATGGTTCGCCCAAGTTTCCTGGCGGCTATTCCGACTACATGGTCAATCACCAACGCAAGCCAGGCATCGGCCCGCTGGCTGGATGGCGGGGCGAGGATGGCTCGCAGTTCGGGCGCGGGGCGCCCAACCCCGATCAGTTGGAGCGCTACCTGGAGAACGGGTCGTTCTTTGCGCATGAATTGAAGCCCGAACAGGCTTACTTCAAACATGCCAACAAGGACTATCTTGAATGGGCCGTCGAAGTGGGCTTCAGGATCGAGGCGCGCCGGACGATCTTCCAACTCTACTGCGAGCCGCTACAGGCGTTTCGCCTGGCAGCCGAAGGCCACGGCCCACGGCAACCTCCCGATGGCCATCGCGAACGTATCCGCAAGCATTTCGATCCGCTGCCGTTCTGGTATCCGCCGCTTGAAGAAAGCATGTTGGAAGATGCGGCATTTCCACTGCACGCCATCACGCAGCGGCCGATGCACATGTATCATTCATGGGGGAGCCAGAACGCATGGCTGCGTCAGATTACGGCGGCCAACCGGCTTTACATCCACCGCTCGCTGGGTGCGAAAATCGGTGTCGCCGATGACGATTGGGTCTGGCTCAGCTCGCATCAGGGGCGGGTCAAGTGTCAGGTGCGGCTGATGGATGGCGTCAACCCGGATACGGTGTGGACGTGGAATGCTATTGGTAAGCGGCGCGGGGCGTGGGGGTTATCTGACGATTCACCAGAAGCCAATCAGGGGTTCCTGCTCAATCATCTGATTTCCGAACTGCTGCCCGAAGGTGGTGGGGGCTACCGCTATTCCAATTCCGACCCGATCACGGGGCAGGCGGCGTGGTTCGATTTGCGCGTTGCAATCGAAAAGGCCCAAGACGGCGTGCAGGGGACACAGCCGATGTTTGAACCCGCCGGCACGGGCGGATTGCCGCCTTCGCCAGAAAAGGTTGCTTACGGTGCAGAATTCAAGGGGTCGGGTTCATGACGTCGCTGCCGGAAAAAACCAATAAGAAGCTGGGGCTGGTTATCGACCTGGATATCTGTGTGGGCTGCCAGGCCTGTGCGACCAGTTGCAAGGAATGGAACACTGGTGGCTATAGCGCGCCGCTGTCCGACCACGATCCTTACGGAGCCGATCCATCGGGTGCGTGGCTTAACCGGGTTCACTCTTATGAAGTGGGGGAGGGGGCTGGATCGAAGACGGTGCATTTCCCGCGGTCGTGCCTGCATTGCGAGGAGCCCGACTGCGTGACGGTGTGTCCGACGGGGGCGTCCTATAAGCGCGAGGAAGACGGCATCGTTCTGGTCAACCCGGAGACGTGCATCGGTTGCAAACTATGCTCTTGGGCTTGCCCTTACGGCGCGCGCGAATACGATTACGACGACGGGGTGATGAAGAAGTGCACGTTGTGCGTGGACCGAATCTATAACGAGACGATCCCGGAAGTGGATCGCATCCCGGCGTGTGTCAGGGCCTGCCCGACAGGTGCGCGGGCCTTCGGCGACCTTGGCGATCCGAATAGCGATGTGTCGAAGTCGGTTGCGAAGCGGGGCGGATACGGCCTGTTGGAAGAATTCGGCTACAAGCCTGTCAATAGATACCTGCCGCCAAGGATGGGGCTCGCCCCTGGTGGAGACCGGGTCGAAACGCCAAGCCCAACGGCGTCGACGGTTAAGCCCAACGGGTCGGCGATCGAGCGTTTGTTTGCCTGGGCTGACCAAGCCTTGTCGGGCAAGGCATAAGGAGAGCGTTCCATGCATCCGGCTTATTCGGTAATTTTGTTCACGACCGCTTCGGGGGCAGGCTACGGATTGTTGTTCTGGTTGTCGGTGATGCACCTGCTCGGCGTGGCGCCGGATGGCCGCTGGCTATTGTTTGTCGCGATTGCGGTTGCTTTGGCTCTGGTGACCATCGGGTTGCTGGCTTCAACGCTGCATCTGGGACGACCCGAAAGGGCGGTCGGCGCTTTCTCGCAATGGCGCACGTCGTGGTTGTCGCGCGAGGGCGTGGCGGCAGTCGCGACCTATGTGCCGTCAGGTCTGCTGGCATTGATGTGGTTATTGGGTTTTGGAAGCGGGGTGGTGAGCGCGCTGTTGGCGTTGCTTGCTGCGGTTGGTGCGGTTGTCACGGTTTACTGCACCGGGATGATTTATGCCTCGCTCAGGACCATCAGGCAGTGGAATCTCGAATTGGTGCCGGCGGGCTATCTGGCGATGGCTGCGGCAACCGGAGCGCTGTTGTTTGGCTTCTTGTTGGCGCTGTTTGGCCATGCACCGTCTTGGGCTGCGACGTTGTCGTTGCTGGGGCTTGGCGTTGGGGCCGCGTTGAAGGTTTACTATTGGCAGACCATCGATGCTGACGAAGGGCAATACACCTCCGAGATGGCGACCGGGCTGGGGCATCTTGGCCAGGTGAAGCCGCTTGATCCTCCGCACACCAGGCCCAATTTCGTAATGCGCGAAATGGGATACGAGGTGGCGCGAAAGCATGCCCACAAGCTGCGCCGCCTGGTGCTGGCATGTTTGTTTGCTGTGCCGGCGTTGTTGCTTCTGGCGCTGCTTACCGTTGGTGGATCTGGCGCAATGGCATTCTACTTCCTGGCCATCGGCTTTGCCGCGGTCGGCGTTTTTGTCGAGCGCTGGTTATTCTTTGCGGAAGCAGAGCACGTATCAATGTTGTTTTACGGAAAGCAGCGGGCGTGATTGCCGGCTGTTGGAATTCGCGCGCTTAGAGCGCGTCTGGGTTGGCTGGAACCGGTTTTTGTTTCTCAAGCGGCGTGTGGCGTCGCAGACGCGCTTCCATCTAGCCCAGACGCGCTGAATGATGCCCACGGCGCTTGCCGGGATAATCGCGAAATGCCTGCCGAATTCTATTTCTACCTGGTTGCGGGTGCTATTGCAGGCGGTCTTGTCACCGGGCTTGCCGGATTTGGGACGGCGCTATTTGCGCTTGGGTTCTGGCTGCAGGTAATGCCACCGGTGCAGGCTGTTGCCGTTGTCTTGCTGATCGCGGTGGTTGGTTGCATCCAGGGCCTGTGGGTGGTGAAAAAGTCGGTCAATCGGCCTCGGCTGGTGCGTTTTTGCGGGCCTGCGATCTTGGGCGTTCCGGTGGGGCTTGCGGTGTTGCAGGCCCTTGACGCAAGCATCCTGAAGCTGGTCATCGCCGGGTTCTTGTTGCTCTATGGCGGATATTTTTTGCTACGCAAGGAATTGCCTCGATTTGAACGGCGCACGCCTATTACGGATGCCACGATCGGATTCCTGGGTGGCGTTCTGGGAGGTGCGGCGGGGCTTGCTGGTGTGTTGCCGACGATGTGGGTGGCGTTGCATCCCTGGCCGAAGGAAGAACAACGCGCGCTGTTGCAACCCTTCAATGCGTTGATCATGTCGATTGCAGCAGTGCTACTTGCGCTTAACGGGGCCTACACGAGGGAAACACTTTACTTCGCGATGCTCGCCATGCCGGTTGCGATTTTGAGTACGCAGGCGGGGATTTTCCTTTACCGAAAGCTTGGCGACGATCAATTCAGAATGCTGCTCATCGGCCTGTTGCTGGTCTCGGGTGGGGCATTGCTGGCGCAGGAACTCCTTGCGGCGGTTCGGCCGTGAACGGTCGTGGGAGGCCATCCTGGCCGGCAAGAAATGGCGACAGCAATCAGAACCGGCTGGAGCCTTTGAGGAAGAAGCCGTGTTGATTGGTGTCTTCTGATATGCGGCCTTCATAGGATGCGGTCAGTTCTGCTCCGTTGAGGCTGAAGATCGAAACGCCGGCTTCGATGTCGGCGAAGATGTCGTCGAACTCGGAGCTGATGGCGAAAGCGCCAACGCCGCCCGGGGCGCCTGCAAACCGGGCTGTCAGGTCGTGCTCATCGTCGTTGAAGAACGAGACGCCGGCCCTGACGAAGGGGCGCAGTAGCGAGCCACCGGGAACTGCAAACTCACCGCCGATTTCGAGTGCCGGGGTAACGCTGAAATAAGTGCTGTCTGCGCCTGCGACGGCAAGGTTGGCTGCACCGCCGCCAATTTCGGTAACATCCTCGCGGTTGAAGTGCGTAACGTTCAGGTCAACGAGCGGTTTGGCGTAATAGTTCGAGCTTGATAGCAGGTAGGCTGCGCGCAGTTGCCCGGCGACGTATTTGATGTCGTGATCGGCCGTTGTTGCCGCATTGAAGCCACCGAAGTTCATCCGGCGATGGGTTTCGAATTTGGCGATGCCGCCTGATACTGCGGCGGCCAGCAGGAATGAGCCCGATTGGAATTTGAGTGCGCCGCCGATGTTGAAGCGGTCGCTATCTGAATTGGCGCCGGTGTCGGTTGAAAGGGATGCGGACTCATAACCAAGCCCGCCGCCGATCGACCAGCCGGGTGCGAGGGCAAGTTGGGCGCCTGCTGAGAATGAGCCGATGTCTTCCTTGAAGCCGATATTCTGATCGGTGCGGTCACGGTCAAGGAATCGGCCTTCCGGACGTACCCAGAGGCATTGGCCCTCCTTGATGAAGGACCTGGCGCTGCCTGCGACCTTGCAGCTAAACAGGTTGTTGGTGAATTCCTCGGACGCAAACAGTGTTGCTGTTTCTGTGTTCAGGTAGATTTCCGGCGAGAGCTGATCGAGGGCGTTCTTGTAATCGGTCAGGTTGGAAACGCCGTTGAGCAACGCATTGTGAATCGGTGCAAACGTGCCGCCGCCCAGCCCGAGTAGCGCGTTCAGACTGTTGCCGATGTTGGTTTGGTTGGGATTCAGGCCGATCGGTGAAAAGTCGACTGTGATGCCGAGCACGACATCGGTGGCGTTGGGGTAAAGCAACTGCAGGTTTAAGGCCGGGCCGGTGGGCACCAGGGCCAGACCGTTGTCGGTGGTGCCGCCAGCAGCCGACAGGATTGTCACCCGTTGAGTGGAAACGGTTGGATTTTGCAGCGTTACATCGACGGTGCCATTGAGCTGGGCGGTGCCCGTGACGTTGAGTAGGTCGGCTGACACGTTGCCCATGTTGAGGTCGACGGCAAACGTACCGGTACTGGTCTGGCGAAGGTTGCCAGTTAGCGCTGTCGTCTGGATGACGCCGTTTCCGCCAGGAGAAAACGTCCCAGCGTTGGTGAAGCGGTTGCCGGCGCCCAGATTGACCATCGTGCCCGCATTGAACAGGCCGCGTCCCAGGTTATGAAAGGCGTTGTTTCCCGGGCCCAGGTCGATGTTGCCGGTCACTGTTCCGGAGTTGAAGACCAGTTCGTTGCCGCTGCCTTCACCCTCGATGGCGTTTTCGCCGTTGGTGGTGATGGTGCCTTGGTTGAACACCCGGTTGACGCTGCCATCCTGGAAGTCGATGCCGTCGCCACCGTCGGTGCCGCCGGTGATGGTGCTGCCGGGGCGAACGATAATTGTGCTGCGGCCAACTCCGGTCGGGGCGTTGACATCTATGCCGTCGGCATTGCGGCCGGTTGTCGAAACATCGCCGCCGGTCGTTATGGTGGCCGAGCCGCCGGCGTTGATTGTCGTTATGCCATCTGCAAGTGTGCCGCTGGTTGAGACATCGCCCGTCGCGGTGATCAAAATTCTACCACCGGCGGAGTAGGCGTTGATGCCATCGGCGCTCGCGCCAGATGTTGTGATGTTGCCTGTGGATCTGATGCGGGTGGGGGCTGTGGTGATAACAGCGGTCGCGATGCCGTAAGCATTTGCTCCGGCCGTCGTGATGTTGCCGGTCGAGGAGACCGTGATGCCGCCGCCGTTGTTGTATGAAGCAATACCGAAGGCCCTGACGCCCCTGGCCGAGATGTCGCCCGATGAATTGATCGTCAGGTTGCCCGGGCCGAAGTGGGTGCCGAATATTCCGTCGGCGTAGGCTCCGGTCGTCGTGATGTCGCCTGATGAGGTGATCGATACGTTGCCCGGGCCAACGCGATTAACGTAGATGCCGTAAGCGCTGATGCCGGACGTTGTGATGTTGCTGGACGAATCGATGCGGGTTGAGCCGGTGCCGCCGCCGTTGACGTGGATGCCAAGCGAATAGCGCCCGGTGGTCGAGATGTCGCCTGATGTCGTGACGCTGACGTTGCCATCGTAGCCGTAGGCGTAGATGCCGCGAGAGTAGTTCCCGGTGGTTGTAAGATTGCCGGTGGAGGTTATCTGGGTGCTGCCGTAGTAGGCGTATGCGCCGATGGCATCGGCTCGATTGCCCGCCGTTGAGACATTGCCGGTCGAGGTCACCGAGATGGCGCCGGTATAGGTGTAAGCCGAGATGCCGTGGCCGGTGTTACCGGTTGTGGTGACGTTGCCGGTCGAGTTGATCGTGATGTTGCCGTTGCCATTGACATCGGCTTCGATGCCCTCAAGGTCCGACTGGATGTTGCCGGTGGAGGTGATGGCGATATTTCCAGTATCTCCCACGTCGGCCTGGATGCCGCGTCCTCCGGCCTGGATATTGCCGGTCGAGTTGATGGTGATGTCACCGTTGTTGTTGACGTCGGCGTTGATGCCATCGGCATTGCCGGTGGTGATGATCTGGAACGGGCCGGTGTTGGAATTGACTGTGATGTTGCCGTTGGCTGGAACATCGAAGGTGATCGCGTCAGTTCCGGCCATCGGCGCGATATTGCCGGTTAGCGAGTTGACGTTCAGCGTATCGATGGCCGGGCCGGTGGCGGTGACGCCATTGGAAAGATCGCCGGTGCAGGTCGCGGTGAGGCCGACGTTGGCGCAGTTGCCGGTGCCTGGAGCATTGACGACGGCTTGTGCGCGGGCATCGCCGGGCTGGGCGAGGACGAAGGCACCGGCGGCGGCCGTACTGAGAAGTGCTGTACGCCATTGCGGCCTTGCCGAAAGGGAAGATGGCCGCGGTTTCTTGGCGCCGCTCGCGTTTTGGGCGCGTGCATCTGCTTTGCGGGCCAGGGCCTGAGCCCGGCGTCGAGCAGCGCGATTCCCGTGAGTGGTGTCAGTGGCCATTCGGCAAGTTCCCAAAGTCTGATCGCGTCCGGATACCAGAAAGCCGCTCACCGGCTATCGGCGTGGAAGACTCGTGCGGTGCAGAGCTGCACGGCGGAAGGACGCAAACTGGAACGCATCTACAAAATCACAATCAAATACGGCGCATACGTCATCGAAACGCACCAGAAGCCGTTTCCTAGATGTGTACGCTTTCGGCTACGGGGCTGTCGAGATTGGTGGGCTTTTTGCACAAGCTGTCGGCACCGTTCAGGCGGTCTGCGTGACGATAATGCCCCACTTCATTGTGGGTGATGCGTCGATTTCGCGCCACTGGCGGCAATTCTGCCTCACCTTCCCGTAGGTGGGGCATGCTTTTTCCGGGCAGCTTGTTGGGTAAAAGCTGCGGCGGCGGGCTTGGCCTGGTGGCGGATTCCCCGCTACATGAGGCATGGTCAGCAACTCAAATGACACTCCCAAGAATGATCCCGGGGCGCAAGACGATGCCGGGCGAGGGGAAAGTGCGGGCGTGCTTGAGCCCGTCAACATTGCTTGCTCGCGCGGTCTGTCCGGTTGGCTGCAGGGCAATCGGGTGTCCTTGGCGCTGTCGTCCTATCAGACGGGGCGGCTTTATCTGGTCGGCGTCAGTCCTGATGGACGGGTGAACTTCCATGAGGTCGGTGTGGGGCGCGCGATGGGGCTGTGGGCAAATCCGCAGCGGCTGTTGCTGGCAACAGAGTTCTTGTTGTGGCGCTTTGAAAACGTGCTGGCGCCCAATCAACGGGCGGGTGAAGCCGACAAGCATTACGTGCCGCGGGTAGCCCACACCACGGGGGATCTGGATATCCATGACATCGTGGTGCGCGATGACGGTGTGATCATCTTCGCCAATACGATGTTCTCGTGCCTATCGATGTTGTCTGGCGTGCATTCGTTCAAGCCTTACTGGGTCCCGCCGTTTATTTCCAAGCTTGCTGCCGAAGACCGCTGCCATTTGAACGGTATCGCCATGAAGGACGGTCAGCCGGGATACGTTACAGCCACCAGCCGCTCGGACATCGTCAACGGCTGGCGGGCGCGTCGGGAACAAGGCGGTTGTGTCATTGATGTCGCCAAAAACGAGATCATTACCGAGAAGCTCTCCATGCCGCATTCGCCGCGCTGGCACGATGGCAAGCTGTGGGTTTTGAATTCGGGCACCGGGCATTTGGGAACGGTGAATTTCTCGACCGGGGAATTCGAGCCGCTGGTGTTTCTGCCGGGCTTTGTGCGCGGGCTGGCGTTCCACAACAACCACGCGATCGTCGGGTTGTCATTGCCGCGCGATGGATCGTTTGCGGGTCTTGAGCTTGACGGCGAACTTGTCAGGAGGGACGCCGATCCGTGGTGCGGTGTGCAGATCATCAACCTGGCGAGCGGTGATGTTGTGGAGTGGATTCGGTTCGAAGGCGGGGTTAGCGAGTTGCTCGATGTCTGCGTGCTGGCCGGTGTGCAACTGCCTTCAGCAACGGCACCGACCTCGGGTGAGATCAACAAGCTCTATACGATCGATCCCGGAGAGGGTGGGGTTTGAGTTTGGGCGGGATGCCAGTGGGGAAAAAGATGCTTTCAAGAACGTTTCGGGCCGGCTTGTTTGCTGCGGGATTGATGTTGAGCCTGTCGCAATTTTTAGGTGGGGTATCGGCTCAAGATAAAACGGCAGAGAAACCGTCTGCGGGAAAACAGGGGGCCAAACGTGCAGGCTGGGGCGTGCAGTGCGGTGATGCCGGGCAAGGACTGTCGTGCAAGGCCTTCCAGACGGTTTCAATGCGCAAGTCGGGCCAGCGGTTGTTGATGGTCTCGGTCAGCGCGAACAAGAAGGATCAGAAATCCGCCAGTCTGCTGCTGCACCTGCCGCACGGATTGTTTCTGCCTGCAGGGGTGTCGATAAAGGTCGATGAGGGCAAGCCGCGCGTGCTTGCGGTCCAAACTTGCGACGCGAAGGGGTGTTATGCAGGCGCAGCGTTGAAGGCCGGCGAAGTTGCTGCGATGAAGAGCGGCAAGATTCTCGGGGTGGGATTTCAGAACCTGAAAAAGAAAACGCTCAATATCGGGATGCCGCTGAATGGGTTCAGCGAGGCCTATGCCAAGTTGGAGTGATGCGGCGAAATGATTTGCGCCAATCTCAATCTCTGACGCAGCAGTCAGCTTTTTTTGCGGAACGTGCCCTTGGCGATGGTGCGGCCGAGCACGCGGCCGGCATTGAGCGATTGCGACCAAAGCTCACTCCATTTGATCGGGGCATTGCTCGTTGAATTCAGTTGCCGGGCGATCTGCGCCTTGCGGGCCTGTGGGGCCTGTTCCAACAATTTCGACCAGAGCACATCGATGTTGTAGCTGTCGGAATTGAGTTGCGTCATGACGGGCACGATGTCGTGGGTCTCGATGTCGAGGTCGTCTGACACGGCCTCAGTAGCCTGGCGGATCGAATTTGCCTTTTGGGTTGTTGGCTCGTTGAGGTCGTAAGGCGGCTGCCACTCACGGAAGGGGCGAACCTTGTCGATACCGGTAAGGACAGCGCAGATTGGCGGTTGGCGACGGGTCGGCATTTGCGAATAGGCGTCGCGGATCTGATCGAGTGCTGTCTGGTCGAGGGCGCGGTCGGGGCGGGTGGCGGAAACCACAGACAATATTACGTCGCAATCGGTTGCCTGATCGACGAGGCGCTTTAGCGTCGCGGGCTCGTCATCAAGTGATGGCGTTTCAATGAGGATGGCGGAGAATTCGTCGTTACCGCCTTTGAGGACTGAGATATGGTCGCCGTGGGCGTCGGTCATGGTTTCGACGGTTGCTTCCAATTGTTCGGACAGCGCCACTGCGAGGCTGGTTTTGCCAGCTTCCTTTTGTCCGATGAGCAGGACCGAGACCGGTCGCTCCGAGGCATCCTGGGACTGGGTTTGGCTGAGGCTTTCGGCAGCCGTCGTCTCAAGGCGAAGGCGTCCGCTGTAGAGATCGACCGCAGCCTGTCCGACTTCGCGGATATAGGCGCGGGCAAGGCGCCGGGTCAGTTCGGTCCGCAAGCCGTCGATCAGCTTGCCGGAAATCTTTTCGCGCAATTCGCCGGCGATGGCGGCAGCCGGGTTGGCGAACCGTAGGATGCGCCAAAGCACATAGGCGCGCTCAGAAGCCGTGATAAGCGAGCGCCACCGGTACAGCGTCAGCAGTTGGCCGATAGTCAGGCGGTCGCCGAGGGGAATGCTTTCGGTCACAAAGCCTCTAAGCTGGGTGGAGACCTGTTGGGTGACGGCGAGGGCTTCGGGGACTGTGAACTTCCACAGCGGTTCTTTTTCGTCGGGGTGCATTTCAGTGGCGACGGCCTTGATCGTGTCGATGCCGGCCTGAAGGATGGCGTCGCGGTCGGTTAGCTTTGCGGGATCGATGTCGCGGGCGATTGTTTCGATCGCATCCCAGGCAGCCTGTTCGCGCGGGGTCAGGCCGCGGGGCTCGTCGGGGTGTGGGCCTTGGGCTTCAACATCAGGTGATTTGGTGCTGGCGTCTTTCAGGTGCCGGTCGCTTCGCCAGACGACCAGGGCCTGCAGGCCGAAAATGCAGATTGCAACGAGGGTCGCAGATGCGCTCCAGATCAGTAGCCAACCTGACTGCCATAACCACCAGATGCCGAATGCCGAAAGGGAGAGCAGCGGCAGGGTTAGCGCGAGCGCGAGCATGACGCCGCGCAGGAGCTGGAGCGCCGAAGTTTTCTTGTCGTTGCGGCGGCTCATTTCGATTTCAGCCCTTTATCGTCGCTGGCGGATGCATCGGCTCCGGCGTCCTGATAGCCACGCTTGTTTGCTGAAGCGAAGGCTTCGCGCAGAGACTTTGTCCAGACGTCCTTTACTTCGTCGCTGATATTGCCATCAGACTTTTTGAAATGCTCCAGGTAGTACTCGGCGGCTTTGCCCAAGGCGTACGTCGTGGCGAAACTTGTTGCCGCGGATGCGGTTGCGCCAACCGTCTGGCCATAGGCGGGGATCAGCTTGGTCAACTGGCGAATTCCGAAGCCGGCAGCATAGCGGGTGATAGCGCCGACGCCGAGGGCTCCTGCGAATTCCAACGACATGCGGCGGGTCCAGGTGTCGTTCGTATTGGCGGCCAGAGCGTGGAGCAACTTGGCTTGAACGGCGGGGACGGCTGCGGCGGCGGCGATAGGGACGAGGTCGGCTGCTGCGGCGGCCGTGGCGTATCCAACGATCAGGGCGTGGTGGCGGCGCGAGGAAGCGGCCGGCTTTTCACCGGCATCTGCAAGTGCTGCTGTCAGTGCGCCGGGCGCCAGCCGGGTTATGGCGTCCTGCAATGCGGGAAGGCCGTAGTTGACGGGCTGATAGCCGTCGCCATCCTTGGTGAAGTCGATTGGGACGAAGGCGATTTGGCCAGTGCCGGGCAGGTTGCGGAAGGCTTCACGTTGGCGGTTTAATGCGGCGACCAAGGTTTGGGGGGGATCATCGGTGGGTTCGATTTTTGCGGCGGCATGACCGCTTGAGGTGAACGGATAAGGGATGGGATGGTCGGCGCCGACTTGATAGCCTTCGTGCAGGTGGGTCTGGGCAACGACAATTGGCCATTCCGGATGGCGGCGGCGGATCTCGTGCAGCGCGTGCAGAACGGCGTCTTGCTGCGCGTCCATGGCTCGCAGTACGGCTATCGTGCAATGGCTTACACCCCTGGCGAATTCGAGATCTTCCTGGGGATCGTAGTTGGCTTCGCCCAAGCCCCTTGTATCCAGGAAGCGAACAAGAGGTGCATTCGCAGGGAAGTCATAAACGCTGGCCGTCTTGGTGCAGGCGCGAAATCCTGAGCCGACTTCGGCTTCAGTGGCGCCGGTCAGGGCGCGAACGATCGAGGATTTCCCTGCCTGGACTTTGCCAAGCAGCCAGATTACCGGGGCAACGGTGCCAGCCTGATCGGCAATCGACTGATCGAGGGTTTCGTCGGATTGGTTGTCGGCGTTCAAGGTCAGGGCTCTCCGCAGCACGCCGGGTCAGGGTTCCAATTGATCAGGTCGGCCAACCGGGACCCTTGGGGTTGACTGTTAGATCGGGAGATTATCCAAACTTTGCAAGGTGACGTGACGCGTTGCAAGGGTGGTATTTGCGTGAAATCCGGTTCTTGAGCCGATAGGGTACTGTGGATGAAAAATTCCAAGGAGTGGTTGCTGGCTATGAGGGTTGAATGAAACGCGTCACACAATCTGAGGCCTGGACCGGGATTGCGGATTGCCGGTCGTGCATGATCCGCAATTCGGTGCTGTTCGCCGGACTGGAAGAACGCGACTTTGAAGCCATACACCGGCCGATCAACCAGTGGAACTTTCCACCTGGCGCTCAGATCTATGGGCAGGGGGAAGGGGCCGATAGCCTTTTGACGATCCGCTCGGGCCTGGTGAAGCTGACGCAGTTTCTGCCTGATGGGACGCAACGGATCGTCCGTTTGTTGTGTACGGCTGATACGTTCGGCCTGGAAGCTTTGGTGGCGCCGGAATACGAGCACACGGCGACGGCGTTGCATGAGACGCAGATCTGCCGAATCCCCGTTGAGACGGTACGGCAGTTGTCCGGGCAGAAGCCGCGACTTTACAACGACCTGATGGAGCGATGGCACAAGGCGCTCAGCGATGCGGACCGGTGGATTATCGAATTCTGCACAGGGCCTGCCAGGGCGCGGGTCGGGAGGTTGTTGATCTGGCTGGCGGAGCGCAATGCTGCCGACCGGTGCGAGTTGTTTGGCCGTGAGGATCTGGGAGCGCTCTTGGGACTGACGACGGAGACTGTCAGTCGTGTGATGGCCGAGTTCAAACGTCAAGGCCACATCGTTGAAGTGCGGCCCAACCATTTCGAATGCCGATTGGAGCAACTGCGGCAGGTGGTCTGTTAATGCGGTCGGTGCGTTTATCCATAAGGTTGGAGCCGTTGTGACGGTCTCAGAGCGGACAGCGGTGGCGGACTTTATATGAAGCGAGCGCGCTTATGGAGTTTTGGACGGCAAGGGCCATTTCGATTGTGCTGGCCATCTGGTTGGGTGCCGGTTTGGCGCATGCGCAATCGGGGCCCCTCAGTGAGGATGACACGACTTGCACCGACGATGTGATGCTCGTCTTCGACGGGTCGGGGTCGATGGCCAGTGCCGGCTATAATGAAATGGAATATCCGCGCATTCATGAGGCGTTGATCGCGGTGCGACGGGTTTTGCCGCGCGTGACGGCTTACCGGCGTATCGGGTTGGTCGTCTATGGGCCCGGGCCCAAAGATGCCTGCCAGAATATAGAAATGAAGCTGGCGCCAGCCTTCAATTCGGCAAAGCGTATCATTGGCGAACTGGAAAGGGTGGAGCCCGATGGCAATACTCCGCTAACTGAGGCCGTGCGATCGGCTGCCGAGGCGATGAACTTTCGCAAGCGGCCGGCGGTCGTTGTCCTGGTGACTGATGGCGATGAAACCTGTGGTGGCGCTCCTTGCCGGATGGCGTCATCGCTGGTGGGCGAAGCAGCCGCGATTACGGTTCACGTCATCGGGTTCAAGGTGCGTGGGCGCTTTTTTCAGTGGCAATCGCAACGGTCCGGGATGAGGGGAGGGGAGACAGTTTCAAGGTGCCTTGCCGATCAGACCGGGGGCAAATTCATCTCCACTGAGACGACTGAAGAATTGGTCGCGGCGCTGCAGAAGACGCTTGGTTGCCCGTTGATGACGAAGCGTGAGGAGGCTCAATCGCGCTTGCGGCAGCGCGGCGTGAACTGACTGTCATGTTTTGTGCCGTGGTTCTGCTAGAGCACTTTCCGACCAAATCGAACCATTCTGCCGAGGCGGATTAGTGACAAGATCAAGTGGACCGGCGCAGCGCGTGGCGGTGTCACGGGCAAGACGGGACGCGCAGAGATTGGCGCAAATCCGCCCGGCCCTTCGGGTTTCCAAGCGGCGGCCGCCCAGTGCGTCGTGCGGCTCGGCCGATCACCCAGATCGACCCGCGCCACTCTCCTGCTGGATCGACTCGCCGCTTGAGAAACAGAATTGAATCGATTTGGTCGGAAAGTGCTCTAAGCCTGAGCTTGCATTTTGGCCGAACCCGCCCCGTATGCTGAAAGCCAGGTTCCGAAGCGGTCGCCCTGAATGGCGACATGCTTGCGCATGCAGTCGGCTGCGGCATCGCCATCGCCGCCGACAATTGCATTGGTGACGTCGGTGTGCTCGGAAAACGAGGCCTCAATGCGGCCCTCCAGGCGAAGTTGCAGGCGGCGATAGGGTTGCAGCCGACGGCGCAGGCGTTGGACTTCCTCGGTCAGAAACGAGTTGTGCGCGCCGGCATAGATCATCGCGTGGAATTTGGCATTTTCCTCGTAATACCGGTCGCTGTCGCCGGAGGTGCTGACCTGCCCGCATTCGTGGTGCTGGCGTTGCAGGGCTTCGCGCTCGGTGTCGGTCATTCGGATTGCAGCCAAACGTGCGCAGGTCGCCTCGATTTCGGCCATGACCTCGAACATTTCCAGAAGCCGTTCGATGCTGAGGGATGCAACGACTGCGCCGCGGCGGGGTCGCAAGTCGACCAGTCCGGATGCGGTCAGCAGCAGCAATGCCTCGCGGATCGGCGTACGCGAAACGCCAAACCGCTCGGCCAGGCCGACTTCCTCCAGGCGCGTGCCTGGTTCCAGTCGGCCAGTCGCGATCTCCTCCTCAAGCGCCTTAGCCAGCAGCGAAGCTCGTTTGTCGGTTCTGTTGGGCATTGCCTACAATCCATTGAAACTCGACTTCAGCACAACCGAGATCGTGAGGCAATTCTTGACGTGTATACAATTTGTGTCAACAGTGACAGTCAAGGTGGGCCGGTTAGAGCCCTCTGCAGATCAAATGTTGATGATGGAGGAAGAAGCTATGTCACGTAAACTCTTGTCGGGGCTGGCCCTTTCGGCGCTGTGCCTGAGCGTGGGGTCGGCTGGGGCGGCAGATATCGAACTGCGTGCATCCCACCAGTGGAATACCAAAGACGTACGCCATGAGATGGTGCAAATTATCGCCGACGAGCTGGGAAAAGCGAATGTCGGTGCAACCGTGAAGGTGTTTCCTGGCAAGACGCTCTACAAGCCGAAAGAGCAGTGGTCGCCGTTGACGACCGGTGAGTTGGATATTTCCGCATTTCCGCTGGCGTATGCTGCCAATCGCCACGCCGAATTCGATGCCACGCTGATGCCGGGCCTGGTCAAGAACCACGAGCATGCCAAGCGCATGAACGATTCCAAGTTCATGGCTGAAATCAAGAAAGTTATCGACGAGGCCGGCGTCATGGTCATTTCCGATGCATGGCTGGCTGGCGGCTTTGCCTCGCGCAAGAAGTGCGTGCAGGGACCCGAAGATGTGAAGGGGCAAGTGTTCCGTGCCGCGGGCAAAGCTTTCAACCGGATGCTGCAAGGGGCTGGCGCGTCGATCCAGTCGATGCCGTCGTCGGAAATCTATACAGCATTGCAGCAGGGTGTACTCGATGGGGCCAATACCTCATCGGCTTCGTTCGTCTCCTATCGCATCTACGAGCAGGTCAAGTGCATGACGGCGCCCGGCCAGCATGCTTTGTGGTTCATGTATGAGCCGATCCTGATGTCGAAAGCCTCCTTTGACAAGCTCAACGACGCGCAGAAGAAGGCGATCATGGCGGCAGGCCAGAAGGCGGAAGATTGGTTCGCCGAAAAGGCTGCCGGGCTTGATGCCAAGATGGTCGAAACCTTCAAGAAGCAGGGCGTTGAGGTTGTGGAAATGACGGCCGATCAAGCGGCTGCCTGGAAGAAGATTGCCGACAAGACTTCGTACGCAGCGTTTGCCAAAAAGGTCAAGAACGGCAAAGAGCTGATCGACATGGCACTGTCTGCTGAGTGATTTAGGCACACAGCAATGGCAATCGCCGCTGGGCCTATCGCGCATTGATGATGCAGCCATTAGCCCCGCGGCGATTGCACTATCACTGAACATGCTCTGGGGAGGGAGCGGTCATGGTGGCGCTCATCGAGCGACTGTCGTTTGTAGCCGGTGTCATTGCAGCGTTGTTGATCGCAGTGGCCATCGGCATCGTTTGCCAGATGGTTTTCATCCGGTACGTGCTGGTCGAGTCGGCGGCATGGCAAACCGAGGTCGTGACGTTTTCCCTGGTTGCGGCGACGTTGCTGGGTAGCCCGTGGGTCATGAAGGAGCGCGGTCACGTTTCTGTGGCGCTGGTGACCGAGTATTCACCGCCTGGCGCCCGTAGAATGATGGCGATACTGGCTGACTGTGTGGTGTTGATCTTTGCGGGGATTATGACCTGGAAAGGTTTCCTGCTGACGATGGAGGCCTTTCACGGAAGCTGGACAACGGATTCAATCTATGAGTTTCCGTTGTGGATTCCCTATTCGAGCGTTCCCATTGGGTTTGGGTTGTTGGCGCTGCAGTCGATTGCCTGCCTGATCAAGGTCGTGCAAGGGAAAGATCAAACTGGCGCAAGGGGGCATTGATCGATGGGCCCTGAAGTCGCCGGACTGTTGATCGGTCTGACTATATTCGTTTTGTTGTCAATCGGCGTGCCGGTTGCTTTTACGCTGGGAATTACAGCCATCTTGTTCCTTGTCCTGGGCAAGGGGCTGCTGGCGATTTCGTCGCTGGCGGAGAACTTCTTTGCCGGGCTTGCGGAATTCACGCTGCTGTCGATTCCGATGTTCATCGTGATGGGGGCGGCGGTTGCTGCTTCTCCAGCGGGCAAGGATCTTTATGAAGCGCTTGACCGCTGGCTTAATCGCGTGCCGGGCGGGTTGATCATTTCGAATATCGGCGCGTGTTCGATCTTTGCCGCGTTGTCTGGGTCGTCGCCGGCAACCTGTGCAGCGATCGGCAAAATGGGCATCCCCGAAATGCGCCGGCGCGGTTATCCGGACGGCCTGGCGACCGGGGCGATTGCGGCTGGCGGGACGCTGGGTATCCTCATCCCGCCGTCGATCACGATGATCGTCTATGGAATTGCCACAGAGACTTCGATTGGCCGGCTGTTTCTGGCCGGTTTGCTGCCTGGTCTGATGCTGACCGTGCTGTTCATGATGTGGTCGCTCTACATCGCGTGGCGGTCGGGCTACCGTTTCTCGGATGTGACGAACTACACGTGGTTGCAGCGCATTGAAATTCTGCCGCGGGTGCTGCCGTTTCTGGCGATTATCGCTGGTGTTTTGTGGGTTCTCTATGGCGGGGTCGCGACGCCGTCGGAGGCGGCCGGCGTGGGGGCTGCGGGCTGCATACTGCTGGCGGTTGTCATCTACCGGATGTGGCAGCCTTCCAAACTTTGGACGGTGCTGTCGTCGTCGATGAAGGAAAGTGTGATGATCTTGATGATCATCGCATGCTCGGCGTTGTTCTCGCAGATGCTGTCATCGTTCTACATCACGCAGACGGCGGCCGAAGCTATTGCCGGTGCCGGGCTCAACAAATGGGTCTTGATGCTGGCCATCAACGTGTTCCTGCTGGTTGCCGGGTTCTTCCTGCCGCCGGTTGCGGTGATCTTGATGACGGCGCCGATCCTGCTGCCAATCGTGACGCAGGCGGGTTTCGATCCTTACTGGTTTGCGGTCGTGTTCACGATCAACATGGAGATCGGACTGATCACGCCGCCCGTCGGGCTCAACCTCTACGTCATCAATGGCATCGCTCCCGACATTCCGCTGGCGACCATCCTCAAGGGTGCGCTGCCGTTCATGGCCTGCATGGTGATCGGCATACTTTTGCTGTGCATCTTTCCGGAAATCGCAACGTGGCTGCCCAATTATCTCATGGGGCCGGCCGTCTGAGATCAGAAGTGTTGACTTCGTGTGGTGAGTTTTGGGGTTTGAGCCGTAATACTGGTGGACCGTGATGATGACCAATTCGGAAAATGTTCTGTTTGGCGCATTCAGGAACAGCATGCGCAATGAGGATGCTGCGTTCCTGCATCTGGCGGACGGTACGGCGATTACGTATGGCGGAATGCTGACGCGTTCAGCCCAATACGCCAATGCCTTGCTGGCGCTTGGCGTGCAGCCAGGTGACAGGGTTGCCAGCCAGGTGGACAAGAGCGTCGATGCGCTGTTCCTTTATCTTGGATGCCTCAGGGCGGGGGCTGCTTTCCTGCCGCTGAACGTCGGTTATACCGATAAGGAAGTCGCCTATTTCGTCGGCGATGCCGAGCCGCATGTTGTCGTGTGCAGGCCGGACCGGGTCGAGGCCGTCAGGCAAATTGCCGGCGATTGCGGCATCCGACATGTCGAAACGCTCCAGGCGGGCGGCGGGACGCTGGTCGAAAAAGCCAATGGGGCTTCGGGCGAGGTGGACGATGTCCGGCGCGGGGGCGATGATCTGGCGGGTATCCTTTACACTTCGGGCACGACGGGACGTTCGAAGGGGGCGATGGTGACGCATGACAACTTGTTGTCGAATGCGTTGGCGCTGAAGGAGGCCTGGCGGTTCAGCGAAGGTGACGTCTTGCTGCACGCGCTGCCGATTTTTCACACGCATGGACTATTCGTTGCCACGAACACGATCCTGCTGGCGGGCGGGTCGATGATCTTCATGGAGAAGTTCGACGTTGATGGCGTGATATCCGCGTTGCCCAGGGCGACATCCATGATGGGCGTACCGACATTCTACACACGCCTGCTGGCTTCGGAAAAATTTACTCGTGAGCTGGTCGCGCATATCCGGGTTTTTATCTCCGGTTCGGCGCCGCTATCGGCAACGACACACCGCGAATTCCAGGAGCGCACGGGGCATGCGATCCTGGAACGCTACGGGATGACCGAAACGAATATGATCACGTCCAATCCTTATGATGGCGCGCGGCGTGCTGGAACGGTTGGTTTGCCGTTGCCAGGGGTCAGCGTTCGTATCGCCGATCCAGACACCGGTGAGCTGAAGGCCGCCGGGGAAGTTGGCGTTATCGAGCTCAAGGGCCCCAACGTGTTCAAGGGCTATTGGCGGATGCCTGAAAAGACGGCGTCAGAATTTCGCGACGATGGCTATTTCATAACAGGCGACCTGGGGTTGATCGACGATGAAGGGTACTTTCGCATTGTCGGGCGCGAAAAGGATCTCATCATCACCGGGGGCTTCAACGTTTATCCAGCCGAGGTCGAAGGGGCCATTGATGAGATCGAGGGTGTTGCTGAATGCGCTGTGATTGGCGTTCCGCACCCCGACTTCGGTGAAGGAGTGACGGCGGTGGTGGTGCGCTCTGGGGGAGACCGGCCGTGCGCGAATGACCTCAGGCGGGCGCTTGATGGTGAGTTGGCAAAGTTCAAGGTGCCCAAGGAGTATCATTTCCTCGACGAATTACCGCGCAACAAAATGGGCAAGATCCAGAAGAACGAATTGCGCGAGCGGTTTGCAGGCACCTTCAAGAAGGGGTGAATGCGGGCGAACGTTCAGGTCGATCAGCCGAAGCGGTCGAAAACCGCAATTGACGATTGTCATCTCGGTCCGTCGATGGGCGTATTATAGGGGTCGCATCATTGTTGGAAATCGGATTTTATTGAATTCCGGTCGCGATCCAGACGGAGACTATGCCCATGCCTTCAAGTTTGAACGCCTGCCTCAAGACGTCGTTTCTTGCCCTTGCCGCACTTGGAGTAGCCATCGGTGGGCCGGTGCTGGCGGAAGATGCGAAGCCCGACATGCCGGCACTCAAGAAGGAGGCCATGGGCGCTATCAAAGGGCTGGTTGGCAATCTCAAGAAGGAATTGAAAGCGGCCATGAAGAACGGCGGACCGGTCAATGCGATCGAGGTCTGCAACACGGTGGCGCCAAGTATTGCGGCAACGCAATCGACAGCCCACAAGCTGACGATCCGCCGGACCGCAATAAAGTTCCGCAATCCCGATAACGCGCCAGATGATTTCGAGCGTGCGGCCATGGAAAGCTTCATCGCCGACATTGCGGCGGGAAAGGATGCCAAGACCCTTCAGCGTGCTGAAATCGTCAAGACTTCCGAGGGCGAGACGTTTCGTTTCGTCAAGGCAATCCCGATGGGGGAAAAGCCTTGCGTTGTTTGCCACGGCGGGAACATCAAGCCGGAGGTGAAGGCGGAAATCGAAAAGCGCTACCCAGACGATAAGGCGGTCGGGTTCAAACCCGGTGAGCTGCGTGGAGCTTTCTCGATTTCCAAAAAGCTTTGAGATGCGCTCACTTAGAGCACTTTCCGATCAAATCGATTCAATTCTGTTTCTCAAGCGGCGAGTCGATCCAGCAGGAGCGCGCCGCCATTTGGCAGATCCGGGTCGCTGTCTTGCGTGGCCGTTCGACGTCTGAAAGCATCACTGCCTTCGGGCCAGTCACCTTAATTGTGCCCCTTCTTGTTGTGCCGGCTTGCTCCAAATCCTCCCATGTATGCAATTGAGCGATCACGAGATTTTTTGTGGATGGGGCAGTATGTTGCATTGACAGCTTTGTGCAGAATGATCGACTCTTAAGATCCAAGGTCGTGTGAGCGCGGGAAAGCGCGAGGGTGCTTCAAGTGGAGTGCTGATAATTTATAAACGGCTGAAAAGGAGAGAAGCGTTCCCGGCGCGGTGAGCAGTTCGTCGCCGCGGGGTTTGGAGGAGGTTATGAAGAGTTTGTTCGTAGCTGTTGCTACGGCGGCAGTGTTGGCTGTGTGGTCTCAAAACGCTCGTGCGGAGGTGACGCCGAGTGTGGAGCCTGTGGTTGGTGCCACGATTTCCCTGATCGCGTGAAATTCAGGGACCTGTCGATAAAATAGTATCGTTCATCAGATTGACGCGCTGGCGACGTCCTTTTAGCTGATCTGCTAGAGCTAAAAGGCGGTTCCCAAAGTTATGGCGCAAAGCGAATCTTCCGATTATCACAAGTGGCGGTTCTGGATCGACAGGGGCGGCACATTCACCGATGTCGTCGCGCTCGATCCTGACGGACAACTGCACGCGCGCAAGATTTTATCCGAAAATCCAGGAGCTTATGAGGACGCGGCGCTAGAGGGAATCCGCCGGTTCCTGGGCGTGGAGGCTGGTGGGGCCTTGCCGCCGGAGCGAATTGCTCACGTCAAGATGGGTACGACGGTTGCCACGAACGCGCTGCTGGAGCGCAAGGGCGAACCGTTGGTGCTGGTGACGACGGCGGGGCTCGAAGATCATTTCGAGATCGGGTATCAGGCGCGTCCGGATATTTTCGCGCGCCGTATCGTCAAACCGTCGATGTTGTTTTCGCGAGTGATTGGCGCCGCCGAACGGATTCGCGCGGATGGATCGGTTGAAGTCGCGTTGGACGCTGAGGCGTTGCGGGCCGCGTTGCAGGCGGCGTTTGCCGACGGCATCCGGGCGGCTGCAATCGTGTTCATGCACGGATATGCGTTCCCCGCTCATGAAGCGTTGGCTGCCAAACTGGCGCGCGAAGTCGGTTTTACCCAGGTCTCCGCCAGTCATGAGGTGTCGCCGCTGATCAAGTTTATCAGTCGCGGCGACACGACGGTTGCGGATGCTTATCTGTCACCGGTGCTTCGACGTTATGTCGATCGTGTTTCGGCGGCGTTGATGGAAAAGGGCGGGGCGGCGGAAAGCGATGGTGCGGGCCTGCCCAGGCTGATGTTCATGGCGTCATCGGGCGGATTGAAGGCTGCCGATCAGTTCCACGGCAGGGACGCGATTTTATCCGGACCGGCGGGTGGCATCGTGGGGATGGCGGAGACGGCGCGGCGGGCCGGATTCGAAAAAGTCATCGGTTTCGACATGGGCGGGACGTCAACGGATGTTGCGCATTTTGCCGGTGACTATGAAAGGGCGTTTGAAACCGAAGTTGCCGGTGTGCGATTGCGTGCGCCGATGCTGCAAATCAACACGGTTGCGGCCGGTGGCGGTTCGATCCTCAGTTTCGATGGGCAGCGATTTCGGGTCGGACCGGAAAGTGCGGGGGCCAATCCGGGGCCAAAGTGCTACCGGCGCGGCGGACCGCTGACGGTGACCGATGCCAACGTCATGCTTGGCAAGCTTAGCGCCGATCTGTTCCCAAGAATATTTGGCGCCAACCAGGACCAGCCGCTTGACGAAGCTGCGGTTCGCGAGGCGTTTTCAGATCTGGCAGACAAGGTTGGCGGAGGCCGCAGCGCGGAAGACGTAGCTGACGGGTTTATCCGCATCGCGGTTGAGAATATGGCCAACGCCGTGAAGAAGATCTCGGTAGAGCGGGGGCATGACGTTACCGAATACGCGCTCAATTGTTTCGGGGCGGCAGGCGGACAACATGCTTGTCTTATTGCCGACAACCTGGGCATCGAGACGGTGTTGATCCATCCGCTGTCGGGCTTGCTTTCGGCATTCGGAATAGGGTTGGCGAAGCTGCGGGCAAGTCGGGAACAATCGCTGGAAGTTCCACTTGATGGGGCGGCTATGGAGCGGTTGGAGACTCTTGCCTGGGGGCTCGGCAACGAGGTCACCGAGGAGTTGCTTGATGAGGGTGCTGAACATGACGGCATCGAGATTCGGTCGTTTGCGCATCTAAGGTATGCTGGCGCGGATACGGCATTTCCAGTTGAGATGTCGGAGCCCGGATTCATGCGGCGCGATTTCGAAGCCGAGCATCAACGCCGTTTCGGGTTCACCTCACCTGCCAAGGGTATTGTTGTCGCCGCCATTGAAGTCGAGGCGGTTGCTGCGACACATGAAGGTGATGTCGATGGCGGCGAGGTCGGGGGCGGTTTCAGGCCGACGGCTAATGATGGTTCAGGGGGCCGTGGACAGGTGGCGCTGGATGGTGGGGTGGTCGCGGCTGGTGATCACGTGCCAGAAGCTGTTGCGGCGCGGTTTTATTCGCAAGGTGTCTGGCACGATGGGGTGAGCTACACCCGCGAGCAGTTGTCGCCTGGAATGAGCGTCTCGGGGCCGGCCAGGATCGTTGAACCAAATCAGACCGTCATCGTCGAGGCCGGGTGGCGGCTTGAAGTTTCCAAGCGAAACGACTTGGTCCTGAAGCGTGTCGAAAAGCCCGCGGAGCGCCAACACGAGACGGCTGTCGATCCGGTGATGCTGGAAGTGTTCAACAACCTGTTCATGGCGGTTGCTGAACAGATGGGCGAAGCGCTGAAGCTCACGGCCCAATCAGTCAACATCAAGGAGCGGTTGGATTTTTCGTGCGCGGTCTTCGATCCAGACGGTGGGTTGGTTGCGAACGCACCGCACGTGCCGGTGCATCTGGGGTCCATGGATGCTTCAATCGAAACGGTCATCCAGCAGCGGCGCGAAGAAATGCGTCCTGGCGACGTTTATGTTTTGAATGCGCCTTACAATGGCGGCACACATCTGCCCGACATAACAGTCATAACGCCGGTGTTTGATGAGCGCGGGAATGAGATCCTGTTTTTTGTCGCCAGCCGTGGCCACCACGAAGACGTTGGCGGGCTTTCTCCAGGATCGATGACGCCGAAGGCGACGACCATTGAAGAAGAAGGCGTGCTGATCGATTGCCTGAAGCTTGCCGAGCAGGGGCGTTTCAACGAAGAGCAAATGCGGGCCCACCTGATGGGGGCGAAATATCCCGCCCGTATGCCCGAAAAGAACATCGCCGACCTCAAGGCCCAGGTTGCGGCCAATGCGCGTGGGGCTGCAGAGATCGGCCGGATGCTCGAACACTTCGGGCGCGATGTTGTGATCGCGTATATGGGGCATGTTCAAGACAACGCTGAAGAATGTGTGCGCCGGCTGATTGCGCGGCTTGATGATGGCGAAGCGGTTGTCGAAACCGATACGGGAAGCCGGGTTCGGGTCAGGATCACGATCGATCGCGAAAGCCGGTCGGCGAAAATCGATTTTGGCGGTACGTCAGGGATGCGGGCAGACAACTTCAACGCGCCAGAGCCGGTGACCAGGGCCGCGGTGCTCTACGTGTTCCGGGTCATGACCGGTGAACCGATCCCACTCAATGCGGGATGCCTGCGGCCACTTGAAATCGTCATACCCGAAGGCTCGTTCTTGAAGCCTGAGTATCCGGCAGCGGTTGTGGCTGGCAACGTGGAGACCAGTCAGGTTGTCACCAATGCGTTGTTCATGGCGCTCAAAGGGCTTTCGACTTCGCAAGGAACAATGAACAACCTGACATTCGGCGATGCCAGCCGGCAGTACTACGAGACGATATGTTCGGGCGCGCCGGCGGGGCCTGACTTCGATGGCGCGGCGGCGGTGCAGGTGCATATGACCAACACGCGGTTGACCGATCCGGAAATTCTTGAGCTTCGCTATCCAGTCATTCTGGATGAATTCTCGATTCGGCGGGATAGCGGTGGCCGGGGGCGGCATCGGGCCGGTGACGGGACGAGGCGCCAGATTCGTTTTCTAGAGCCGATGCATGCGGCAATCCTGTCGGGATATCGCGATTTGAGGCCGCCGGGGGTTGCCGGCGGAGAGGCAGGGCGTTGTGGCAGCAACTCAATTATTCGCGCTGAAGGGGCGGTGGAAAAGCTTTCGGGCTGCGATGAGGTCGAGTTAAAATGCGGCGATGCGATTGTCATCGAAACCCCCACGGGGGGCGGATTTGGGCATGCTCAATGAAAAATAATGCCTGTATGTGTCGGCGGTTTAGCCCTGTGTCGTGGCTCCGCGTTTATGCCTTTGAAATAATAGGGTAGGAGAATGAGTGCGATTCGATTCTTAACGCTGATTAA
Source organism: Alphaproteobacteria bacterium (assembly GCA_022600345.1). Classification (GTDB taxonomy): domain Bacteria; phylum Pseudomonadota; class Alphaproteobacteria; order Rhizobiales; family Hyphomicrobiaceae; genus Filomicrobium. Next base: position 48,656 of record JAHZKP010000076.1, read on the forward strand.
GATAGAACGCGTCGTATCTTGACAGTTGGTTTACCAAGACTCGACACAGTACCCGCAATCCTGGAGCCTCAGTCGACCAAGCGGAATCGAGACTCGGTTCGGTGGTTGGATAAAAAGGCTCTAAATTCAAAATTGTAGAGCAGGTCCTTCTGATCTGTTGACCGCTGTGGCGGTCACGTGAGATCGGATACTGTTCTAGCCAGTCGCTTGACGGGGATGACGTCAATCCTTGTTCCTTGCGCCGCGCTGTTGAAGTGAGGCCGCCCTTTGCTGCACCTGCGTCCGATCTTCTCTGCCCTTGGGCTGCTGTTATGTGCCATCGCATTCGCGATGTTGCTGCCAGCCCTGGTCGATTTTGCAGATGGCGATGGCGATTGGCTCGTCTTCTTTGCCTCATCCGTTGCAACGTTTTTCATCGGTGGATTGTTGATTCTGGCTGCGCAGGACGATCAACCTGCGCAGTTGACGGTGAAAGACGGCTTCTTGCTAACGACTGCGTGCTGGGTCGTCGTGACGGCGTTTGCCGCCATTCCCTTCATCGGTGTCGGCTTGAGCTATACCGATGCCTATTTCGAGGCGATGTCGGGACTGACGACGACCGGGTCGACGGTCTTGATCAAGCTGGATCAATTGCCGCGCGGGGTTTTGTTATGGCGGGCCATCCTGCAAGGACTGGGCGGGCTTGGTATTATCGTGACGGCGATGATCATGCTGCCGTTTCTCCGGGTGGGTGGCATGCAGTTGTTCCAGATGGAGCATTCCGACCGCTCGGAAAAAGTGCTGCCCCGAGCGCTCGAACTGACGACGGCGATTGCGGCGATCTATGTCGCCTTGATCATCGCGTGTATCGTTGTTTATAGCGCGCTGGGGATGACCATTTTCGATGCCGTTTGTCACGGTTTGACGACGGTCGCGACAGCGGGCTTTTCCACCCATGATGAAAGTTTCGGATTCTTCAAGTCGGCGGCGCTGGAGTGGGCCTGCATTGTCTTCATGATTCTGGGGGCGTTGCCGTTTGTCGTCTATATCAAGGCGTGGCGTGGAAACTCGACGGCCATTCTGGAGGACAGCCAGGTGCGGGGGCTGTTGGGCTTCCTGGTCGGTGTCTGCTTGATCGTGACATTCTGGCTGATGACGGCTCGGGACATGAATTTTGCAACGGCGCTGCGTACGGCGACGTTCAATGTCACCTCAATCATCACGACGACGGGGTATGCCAGTTCGAACTATTCAGAATGGGGCACGTTCGCGGTCGGGCTGTTCTTCCTACTGATGTTTGTTGGCGGCTGTGCGGGATCGACGACCGGGGGCATCAAGATCTACCGGTTGCAGGTCACCGGCCTATTGATCCGCAGCCACTTCGTTCATCTGATGAGCCCCAACCGGGTCGTTACGCTGGTCTATAACGGCAAGCGGCTGCCAGCCGACGTGCCGTTCTCGGTGGTGGCGTTTCTTGCGATCTATATGTCGACGGTGGGGCTGTTCACGGTGGTCTTGTCGGCGATGGGGCTTGACTTGGTGACGGCCCTGTCTGCGTCCGCGCAGGCGGTCGGCAACGTGGGCCCCGGCCTTGGTGACATTGTGGGGCCGGCTGGCAATTATTCAACGTTGCCGGCGTTGGCCAAGTGGGTGTTGTCGTTTGCAATGATGATGGGGCGGCTGGAGTTGTTCACCGTTCTCGTGCTGCTCAGAATCGAATTCTGGCGGGGCTGATACGGCGGTACGGGTCGCGCATTCGGGCGGGCGGGTACGGCGCTGGAATTCGTTCACACCTCTGGTCGCCACCCGTACAGCCAATCGTATTTTGAGATCAGTTTGCCTGCCGGAGCATACTGCAAAGTGAGGTTACGGGCCCGGCGCATCGGGCCGTCAAGGTGATAGATTTCACCGTTTTGACGAGAGGCCTGCTGGACGCGCTGGGCGCGTGTCATGCGTGCTTGTTGATAGTTGCGCAGGGCGGCGGGTACGGTTTCAGGCCGGCAGCCGGACAGGCAGCGCGCCAGGATTTCGGCATCTTCGAGCGCCAGTACGGCCCCCTGGGCCAGGAACGGCAACACGGGATGTGCGGCATCGCCCAATAGCGCCACGCGTCCCGATACCCAGTTTTCCAGCGGCGGCAGTTGGTACAAGGCCCATTTGCGCCAGTCGTTGGTTGCGGCAATCAGGTTGCGGACCGCCGTGGGGAAGTTCTCAACGGCGATGCGGACCCAGGTTTCCGAAACGCGAGTGTTCCAGTCCTCGGTCCGCTCCCGGTCGGTCTTGATCACGACGATGGCAAGTTCACGACCGCCTCGGACGGGATAGTGAACGACGTGGCCCAAGGGTGAAAGCCAAATGCCGATCTGGTCGGTGCGGATGCCGTCGGGCAAGTCATCTGCTGCAATGACGGCACGGGCTGCGCTCTTGCCCGAATACTTGAGCGGAGCGTTCGATAGCAGTGCGTTTCGAAGCGTCGAGCGGACCCCGTCGGCTGCGATGAGGACATCGCCGGCAGCGACGGTCTCGCTGTCGGTATTGGCAAGGACTTCATCGGTGAATGTCGTCGAGCCGGTGATTGCAACGCCTCGGTGAACGTTGATGGAAGCGTGGTCCTGGGCTGCTGTGCGCAGGACCTCGTGCAGGTCGGCGCGATGGGCAACCCAATATGGTGACCCATGGCGCTGGGCGATCCAGTCCCCCAGAGGCAATTGGGCGAGTTGGCGGCCGGATGGTGCGTCGCCTACTGCAAGCGTTTTGGGTGCGGCGATATACGGGCGCAGGGCTTCGGCAAGGCCGAGGTAATTCAAGACGCGTGTGCCATTCGGGCCGATCTGGATGCCGGCGCCTGCTTCAAGCGGTTCGCTGCGCTTTTCGAAGACGGTGACTTCCGCCCCGCTTCGGGCAAGTGCAATGGCTGCTGCCAGTCCGCCAATGCCGCCGCCCGCGATGATGACGCGCAGCGGACCCGTCTGCGGACCGGTGGCGGAGTCTGCTGACCTGGAATGCATGTATCGCTGCTGGTCGGATGGCGACAAGTCAGTCTGCGGCTTCGTCTTCCAGGGTCACGACGGCGCCCTTGGGGTCGCTCTCATTTGCGCCCAAGCGCTTGTCGTAGACGTAGAGCGTCGAGCAATAGGGACACAGCGTTTGATCATCGGCGCCCATGTCCAAAAACACATGGGGGTGATCGTAGGGTGCGCGCGCGCCCATGCACTTGAATTCCTTGACGCCGACGAAGATCTTTTCGACACCTTCGTCATTGGCGAGATGTGGGATTGTGGTGGCGGCCATATTGCTCTCTTGGTTACCCGGACAATTGAGCGCGACGATAGCGCCCGAAGCTGAGAAATGGTAGTCCCGGTCTGCTGCAGATGATGCGGCGATTGTGCTGCTGATATTGGAATAACGCTTCAAGGAGCCCGCCAAAATGCCGACTTTCGACTCCGAGGGTGTGGAGATTGCCTATATCGACGAGTTGCCCGCAGGGGGCGCAACGCGGGCCCTTCCGATCCTGCTGATCCATGGGTTTGCATCCAATATCGGTATGAACTGGATTTCGCCTGGATGGGTCAAGACGTTGACGGAGGCCGGGTATCGGGTCATCGCGCTGGACAATCGCGGTCATGGTGAGAGCGAGAAACTACACGATAAGGGGCTTTATGGCGGGGCGCTGATGGCGGAGGACGCGCGCCGGCTCCTGGACCATCTGGAGATCGAAAAGGCTCATGTGATGGGCTATTCCATGGGCGCGCGGATCACGGCCTTCCTGACGCTGAACCACCCCGATCGGGTGAAAACGGCGACGTTTGGCGGCCTTGGGATCAACATGGTGCGGGGGATGGCGGGGACCGGGCCGATCGCGCATGCTCTGGAAGCCGACAGCATTGATGATGTGGCTAACCCTACGGCACGGACGTTCAGGGCTTTCGCCGAACAGACCAAGAGCGACCTGAAGGCGCTGGCGGCGTGTATCCGATCATCGCGCGATCCGATCAGCCGGGACGACGTGGGGCGGATCGCCTGCCCGGTCCTGGTGGCGGTGGGAAGCGAGGATGTTGTCGGAGGCTCGGCCAAGGATCTGGCCGAATTGATCCCCTCGGGGCAGTCGCTTGTGATCGAGGGGCGAGAGCACATGAAGGCGGTTGGAGATCAGCGCTACAAGGACCGTGTTTTGCAGTTTTTGGAGCAGAACGCCTGATCGTATCGAAGAATGCCTGCCGTCTTGCCCCACCGGCAATTTGATCCGGTCTGACGGGCTCTTTGGTCAACGTTCTGATGGGGTGGGTGGTTTCTGGTGGACCTATCGGGTGGTCTATCGGGCCTTAAAAAACGTGGAAGCCCCGCTTCGGCGATCAAGTCGGGCTGCAAAGGGACCTTTTGCGGGGGTGCCGGCAGCATGACGATCGCAAACAAGCGGGGCTCTACGCACGATAACAACGCTATACACAACGCACGAATACTGAACGCAACTCTACTCTGGGATACTACACTCGATACTAACGCATTCGAACTACGCAAATTACTTGCCGGGACGACTTTGTTTGCCGGTCAGGCTACTCGACCGATCAGGCTCCGGTACTGGGAACAAACGCTTTCAACACAACTTACGCAAACTGACATACCGAAGCTTGACCTAACGCTTACTCAGTTTTGTCAAGCAACCCGATGGGCCAAACTTCCAGTCCATCCGAGCACTTATCTTTTAGCACACGTGTGCGATTGAGTCGCGCCAATATTGATTCGTTTTGCCGCGTCTGTGGATAAGTCAAGTGCAGATGCGAAAAGCTGCGAAGTGGACAGCAGCTTGCAACCTTGGGAAATGGGCTTCAGGCGGCGCTATTGTGCAGATTGTCGCGCTGTGAGGGGGCGCGTGGGGCATTATTTCGCAGGCTGCGCGCCACAATTGACTCTTGCAATCGCCAAGCTTCAGCCCAACGCAGGCCTGAAGCATCTGCGATGCTCCGCACCCATGTGGTTTGCGACCGAATTCTTCATGGCTGTCCCGTTCCAATGCAATCAGGCGAAATTTCTGAAAACGTTACGCGCGCGTTCACCTTGTTTTCACAAGCTTGGACCTAAGGTCCGCGCATGTTGAGTATTTGTGCCAAGTCTGTCGGCGTAATCGGGTTGCTTTCCGCAGCAGTGCTGCTGGCGAGTTGCGCCGGGCAGCCGACTTATACCGCCAAGAAAGCCAAGTGGCGGAATACCAGCGAGCGGGCCTGTCTTGCTTCGGGAAATGTTGGGCAAAGCCGGTTCGTGACGCCGATGTCGTCACTGGGCGGGCCTAGTGCCTGCGGGGCGCTGAAGCCATTCAAAATGTCTGCTGCCGACCATGGGCGGGTGAAATTCCAACCGGCCGCCGTCTTGCGCTGTCCGATGGTGACGAAGGTTGACAATTGGGTGCGCAATGGAATCGCACCATCGGCAATTCGTTACCTGGGTTCGCCGGTCGTCAGGGTGAAGGTGGCGGCGTCTTATTCCTGTCGGACGCGCAATGGACTTGCGGGCGCCAAGCTATCCGAACACGGGCTTGCCAATGCGCTTGATATTTCAGCGTTCTATCTGGCTGATGGCCGCAAGATCACCATCAGGCGGGGATGGCGGGGTACGTCGGGAGAACGGGCCTTTCTGAGGGCAGTTCACCGCAGCGCCTGCGATCGGTTTACGACCGTGTTGGGGCCCAACGCTGATAAATATCATCAGGACCATTTCCATGTGGATCTTGCACGGCATGGCAAGTCGGGCACTTATCGGGTGTGCCGCTGACTTGTAGTTGATGCGGAGTAGCTAATCGTTGATGCGGAGTAGCTAATTCCCCTTTAAATTCGCTTCCATGGGTTGGCACAAGGATGGAAAGCGCGAGTGGAAGGGGTATCATCACGGCATTCTTCGTGAGGCGCTGGTTGACGCTGCGCTCAAGCTTATCAGCGATAAGCGGCCGGCAGGCCTGACGTTTGCGGACGCGGCGCGGGCGGCACTCTTTGGCCGTGGTGACATCTCTCGGCGGCCAATTCCGATGCCTCCTGGGGGCCAGCTTGAGGCCGGCGTGTTGGTGTATCTGGAGGGGCTCGATATCAAAAGAAGTTGAGCATCTTACCGCAACTGCGCGCGTTGCTGTTTTTTGCTGTAGTATGCGCGGCTTTACTTTTGAGAATGCAGCTAGCCCGCCCTACTGTGTGAGAAAAGCGGGCTAAATCACAGTAAGAAGCTCCATGGCGTGGGATGCGATCATAAAGCGGATCGGCTTGGGGTCTGAGGGTGCGTGGCGCTCCGGGCTGGGGCGGCTTGCTGAGTTGTTCAATCCATTCGGATGGCTGGCACCCAAGCCACCCAGCAAGCAGTTGGCGTTCACGATGGCGTTCGTGGGTCTGGCAGCCAAGATGGCGAAGGCCGACGGGGTGGCTGTCGAGGTCGAGACGCAGGCCTTTGAGCGCTGTTTCTATGTGCCGCCTGAAGAACGGGCCAATGTGCTGCGGGTCTTTGAATTGGCGTCCAGGGATATCGCGGGCTACGAAATCTATGCTGAGCGGATTGCGCGGCTGCTGCAAGACGAGCCGGCGTTGTTGCGAGACGTTTTCGAGTGCCTGTTCAACATCGCCGCGGCCGATGGAGTGCTGCATCACGGGGAGGAAGAGTTTCTCCGAAAAGTGGCTGAAAAATTCGCATTCACAGATGCAGATTACAGGCGTGTTCGCTCACATTTCGTCAATGACCCAGATAGCCCCTACCTGGTCTTGGGGCTGGAGCCGGATGTCAGCGACGATGAGCTGAATGCGCGGCGAATGCAGCTTATCCGGGAAAACCATCCCGACCGACTGGCTGCTGAAGGGGTGCCGCAGGAATTCCTCGTATTGGCTGACCGCAAGCTGGCTGCGATCAATGCGGCCTACGATGCCATTGTGAAAGAGCGCGGGCTGGGCGCCAAGGAGATTGCCGGTGGTTGATCGGACGTTCGAAGATGCGTCTCAGGTGGCACTTCATGTGCCTGATTTGAGCGAACCTGATAGTCCATTGGTTGAGCGTCTACATGCCTCGCCGAATATGGAGCCCCGCCAGGGTGGTTTGAAGCCGACGATCCTGTTGATGCACTACACGGGCATGGAAAGTTGCGAAAAGGCCATCGATTGGCTGTCTCGGCCTGAAAGCAAGGTGTCGTGTCACTACGTCATCGATACCGACGGGACAATCATCCAGATGGTCGGCGAAAGGATGCGTGCATGGCATGCGGGGGTGGCGTCGTGGCGTGGCGAGCGGGACGTCAATTCTGCCTCGATCGGTATCGAAATTCACAACCCCGGTCATGGCAAGGACTACCGAGATTTTCCCGATCGTCAAATGCAGGCAGTAAGTGCGTTATCGAAAGAGATCATCGCAAGGTGGGGGATTGCGCCCGAGCGTGTATTGGGACATTCGGACGTGGCGCCGGGGCGCAAGATCGATCCAGGTGAGCGGTTCGATTGGGCGGGACTTGCTGCGGCCGGTATCGGCAGGTGGGTTGAGCCTGAACCGTTGGGGCCGCTGATCGAGTCGCATTCCAGGCAGCCTGGCGCGGGGGATGTGGCCCACGTACAGCGATTGCTCGCCAGCTACGGTTACGGGGTTGCGGTCGATGGCGTTTGGGGAGAGGCGTGTCGAACAGTGCTCTCGGCATTTCAACTGCACTTCCGCCCGCAGCACTTCGACGGCGTAATCGACGCTTCGACGGTAGCGACATTGGAGCGGCTGATAGATGCGAGTGATCTGGGTGTGACCTCGTAGTGCATTCGTGATGCCAGCCAGTAATTGCGCTGCTTGGATTTGGAAAGGGGAAGGGTGGTAGTCGAGCGCGCCGTCTCCCGTCGGGGAGAGGGTCGTGGCGGAGCCGCGCTTCCAGCACGAGGTGAGGGTGACTTATCTTGTGCTACGGCGGCTGCCGCAATCGCCTGGCCCCCTCACCTGGCGCTGCCACGATGACTTGCAAACGCCAAAGCGCTGTCGTTGTCATCTGTAGTCGACGTGGCTGCCAATCCGGGCGTTCGCAAGTCATGGCAGCGCGTCCTCTCCCCAAGGGGCGAGGAGCCGAGTGTCGGGGTGCTAGAGCACTTTCCGACCAAATCGATTCAATTCTGTTTCTCAAGCGGCGAGTCGATCCAGCAGGAGAGTGGCGCGGGTCGATCTGGGTGATCGGCCAAGCCGCTCGACGCACTGGGCGGCCGCCGCTTGGAAACCTGAAGGGCCGGGCGGATTTGCGCCAATCTCTGTGCGTCCCGTCTTGCCCGTGGCACCGCCAC
>JAHZKP010000077.1 GCA_022600345.1 Alphaproteobacteria bacterium
CCTTGGGACACCGCACTTTTTCGCCTCGGCGGCGTCGCGGCACTGGCACGATAAACCATATCGCGCTGCGCGCCGCTTCTGGCCGAATGCGAAAAAGTGACAGGTGTCGCGAGCCACATGAGTTTTTCAACAGCCTGCTAGAGAGCTTCATCGATTAACCACTGGAACGAGTTGGATGGTGTGTGGCGCGGCGCTCGTCGGTTGCGGATATGTTGCAGACCTCTACTTCCCGACATTCCAAAACTGGCGCGAAAAGATTCGCCTTGAAGGCGCCTATGACAACAGGCCGGACCGGCTTGGGAAGTATTGCACGCATTATGGCCTGCATGCTTACACCAGCCTTGAAGAAGTCCTACAGGACGACAAAGTATCGATCGTCCTCAACCTTACCAACCCCGATCAACACTACGAAATTTCACGGCGCTGCCTGTTGGCGGGCAAGCACGTCTACTCCGAAAAGCCATTGGCCATGGAACTGGACCAGTCTCGCGAACTCGTCGAGTTGGCAGCATCCAAGGGCCTCCACATCGCGTCAGCTCCATCAACGGTCCTGGCGCCGTCGGCACAGGCAATGTGGAAAGCGTTACGCCATCGCACAGTCGGCGAACCCCGGCTGGTCTATGCCGAACTCGATGATGGCATGGTGCATCGGATCGGTTATGAAAACTGGGTCACGGCGACCGGGGCCAAATGGCCGGCGCGCGATGAATTCCAGACCGGATGCACGCTTGAACACGCCGGCTACGCCCTGACCTGGCTGGTCGCGATGTTCGGTCCCGTCCGCCGCGTCGTCAGCGCGTCTTCCTGCCAGATCACCGACAAGGGATCGGACACCCCGCCATCCTATACAACACCGGACTTTTCGGTCGCCTGCCTGTATTTCGATAATGGATTGTGCGCCCGCCTCACCAACTCGATCATTGCACCGCACGATCACCGGTTTCGCGTCTTCTGCGACGACGGCATCCTAAGCGTCGATGAAGTCTGGGACGTCTTGGAGCCGGTCAAGGAGAGCCGCGTCCTGACCGATACTCTTTCACGCGGGATCAAAAAGCTCACCGGCTGGCAGAGAACCCGCCGCCATACCACCCAGCAGCCAGGCCCCTTCAACCGCGCCTCTCGCGGTTTCCCGATAGACTTCGCCCTGGGCCCTGCCGAGATGGCCGATGCCATTTCAAAAGGGCGCGAACCCCGCCTTGGCGGCAAATTTGCGCTGCACATCACCGAGGTCTCTTTGGCAATCCAACACCCCGAGAGGTTCGGCGCCGATTATACGGTCACCACCGATTGCCCGCCCATGGCACCGATGGATTGGGGTACCGAAAAATCAGTCGCGAGTTGAGGCTGGCAGGCAGCCCCTGCCCTTGAGACTTCAACCGTCTCATCCCTGCTGATCGTTTCCAATCTGGTCAAGTAACTCAAGCACGCCGACCGAGTCCCTCAACGGCATGATTGGGCTCTCCCGCAGTCCTTCGCCAATGCACCGGGCCACTTCATCGGCCTGGAACCGATAACCGTAGCCATCGAACGACTTCGTCAGGGTTTGGCCATCCTTGCCCAGTGCCTTGCGGGCAATGGACCGGGCTACAGGCCACGCGCCGCTTTTCTTTAAAAGTTGTTTCACGCCGCTATCGCTGCTTACAGAACTTCGCTTCGATACCGCAGACCCAGGCTCGAAATGGGTGAGGCGCGCGCGCATCGAACGGAAAAACGGGGCTTCGATTTCAATCGATCCATGCGTTCCATAAATCGCCAACGCATTGCCCAGTCTGGATACGTGGCTGGCGGAGACTTGCGCGATGACGCCGTTCATCTCGAAAGTCGCCGCCATCTGTGCATCGGTTCCCCTGCCGCTAACGCACCGGGGCATTGCAGCGTCATCCGCTGCCCCGGTTAGATACTGCAGCACCGACACACAGTAGACGCCAAGATCGAGCGCAGCGGCGCTGTTCGCACCCGCCTGCCCGCCGGTCTCATTGCCCTGGCCGACCTGAAAGCGGGGTTCGCCCAATTCGGCGCGCGCCATGACAAGCTTTCCGATTGCCCCCTCATCGACGAGCCGTCTCACCTCGACCGCGATGGGCAGAAACCGGCTCCACATCGCCTCCATGCAAAACCGGTCTTGAGTTTTCGCCGTGTCACGAATAGCCCGCGCTTCATGAGCGCAAGTCGCAAACGGTTTCTCGATAAGGATGTGCTTTCCCGCCTCCAGGCATTGGATGGCGAGGGCGGCATGTGTGTCGTTTGGCGTGGCAATATAGATGACGTCCACATCAGGTGCAGCGATCAACGCTTCGGGCGATGACTGCGCCTTGCAATCCTTGAAAATCTGCGCAAACGCGGTCGCATTCTCAACCCTTCCAGAGGCCACATGCACAAGCTGCGAATGGCTTGTCGAGACCAGGTCGCTGGCGAAATCGTGAGCAACCTGGCCGGTGCCCAGAATGCCCCACCTCAAAGTGTCGGCCATGTTTGAAACTCTCACCTCGCTTGCGAAAAACCGATCAGCCGGCAACTGCGCAGGCAGGCCTGCCAGCCAAGTTTGCCGGCAAGCGATGCAATGACCGTTGGCGGTGCAAAGAAGCATGAGATGAACTTTGACACATCGCGCGCCTTGACCGCATCGATCAAATTCATCCAGGCGCTTTCCCGGTAGGATTCCATCATGTGCGCCTTCAAGGCATTGCGCGCGCCATCACCGATGTCGGGCAACGAAAGGAGCCTCCGGTCGCAGGCAACAATCGCCGCGCGCGCTTTCGCACTGTGAGCCCCGCTTAAAGACCCCGCCCGCTCGACGGCGTAATAGCCGCAAGGGTCGACAAGACCGAACCGAGCCCCTGCTGCCAGCGCCCGGGCGTACAGGTCGTAGTCCTCGGCAAGTCTCATATTTTCATCATAGCTGATATCGTGCGCCTCAAGGAACGAACGCTTCATCAGCGGCTTGACGAATCCCAGTTCGCGGCGATGGTCATGGTTGGCCGAGATGTTGCCCCGGATGAAATATTCAAGCGTCAGCTCGCGGGTTCCAAAATCGGTTTGCGACCACAGCCGGTACTTCGGGGTGTCGATCGCACTCTCATCGACCTTGATCAGGTCATCGGCGATAAAGTCCCAGCCCCCTTCTCGGGCCTGGCTCAAGAGCTTCTCGATACGGTCGGGCGCCATGAAATCATCGGAATCAAGCGGCGTGATCCAGGGCGCCGATGACCCTTGTATTGCCTTGTTACGAGCCCTCGCCGGTCCTCCGTTGGAGGATTGCGCAATAACCTTCAGCCTCTCATCCCGCGCCGCCATCGCCCTCAGCATTTCCAGCGTGTCATCGCCGGAGCAGTCGTCAACGACGACCACTTCGACTGCAACGCTTTGGCCGAGCGCGCTTTCGACAGCCCGCTCGATTGTCGCTTCACAATTGTAGGCCGGGATGATGATTGAGACCAACGCTGCGTTACTTGCGGCCATGCTTGGCCTCGAACGTATCGCTGCATTGAAGAGCCTGGGAGCCGAATGGACGATAGGAGACGCAATGGTAGGAGGCCTGCGCAACAATGTCTTCGTCGGCAACGCCCAACCATGCTTTTTGGCGCGGCCACCCTGCCCACACGTTGAGCATTATCTTGCTTGCATGGCTCGGGATCTTCTTTTCCGCTGACGTCACGCGCATAATTTCTTTGCCGCTCGCATACCAGATAATCGAATCCGGCCGCCACTCGAAGGCGTAGATTTGTGGCGCTGCCGATGCATCGAATCCCAGGTCCAGCCAACGGCCTGGAAGCTTTTCGCCATTCGAAAATACATTCAGCCAGACCTTGCGTGGGTTCCGCCCGAGAAATTCGAAATCGATCTCATCGTGCGGCGACTTGAATGCCGGCCCGGTATAGGTGAAGAACGAAAACACCGTTCCCGAACCGCTGCCAGGCTGCATCACGACTTCATACCGCCCATAACCGTAGTAGCCCTTACGCTGCAACTCGGCGCCGCGGAACGGTTTGCCGGCCTTGGGCTTGCCCATCACCGACAACTCAACGCGGCTATCTGCAGCAAAGTGCTTGATGGCCTTCCGGTCCCAGGCGGTGGCAAACCAATCGGCCTTGTTAACGTAGTTGGCGATATACCATTTGCGTTTGTCGAGCACTTCGAAATGATCGACGAATGGAGCAGCAAGAACGCCGGCTGCGGTTCGCTCACCCGGAGCGCTTGCCGCGCTGGTAAATCCGACGACAATGATGCAGATAGACCAAAGCGCCGGTGCGAACCGGCTCCATGCCTTCAAGGGTGATGCAGGGTAAGTCATGGTGTCAGTGATCTCACTTAAGCAAAAACCATTAAGCCCATACCACTACCATGGGCAGTCCGTCGGGCAAGAATGACAGTTGATTTAACAATAATTGTGGCTGCCTGGAACGCTGCTTCGACAATCGAACGCTGCCTGCAAAGCGCCCTTGCCCAGTCCGGCGTCAACCTCGAAGTTGTGGTCGCCGACGACTGTTCAACTGATGATACCTGTGAGGTCGTCGCAGCATATGGCCAGCGTGATCCGCGCGTGCGCCTGTTGCGTGGTGACGTAAATGCCGGCCCTGCTGCTGCCCGCAATCGGGCGTTGGCTGCCAGCAATGGCACCTGGGTCGCCGTTCTCGACGCCGACGATGCCGTCCTTCCACAGCGGGCGCAAAGCCTGATCGGGCTCGCAAACCGGCATCACGCCGATATCGTTTTCGACAATCTTCTGCTTGTCGAGCAAGACAAGTCCCAGGATGACGGCCCACGCAAATTCCTGAACCAGCCCGAATTTCGTTCAGAACAGCAATGGAACCTGAACGATTACGTTGCCGGAAATCTGGGCAGCTTTTCACAAGCCAGCCTGGGCTACCTGAAGCCCACCATCCGCCGCAATTTCCTTCAAGAGCACGCCATTCACTACGATGAGACCTTGCGCAACAGCGAGGATTATCACCTCATCGCCGAATGCCTCGCCCGCGGTGCTGCCGTCTGGTTTCACCCCCAGGCCTATTACGAATACGCAATCGCCGCCGGTTCCATCTCTCACCGCGTCCCGCCAGCCTATCTCGATGCCTTGCTTGTCGCCGAACAAGGCTTTCTCGACCGGCACGCCGATACCCTGCCGGCTGATACACTGGCCCTCCTGAAGCAGCGGCGACAGGAAATAGCAAAACTGCGGACAACAGAAGCAACGCTCAGCGCTCTCAAGGACGGTGACTTGAAAACCGCGATCCGCTCGATAGGTGCGCACCCATCGAGCCTGGCGCGCGTTTCACGGCACCTGGGCGAAGCCATCGCCAAACGGGTGCGCGGTTCCTGATTATCCAATCGCTGCCAACTTACTGGGAAGCTCTCGATTGCCCGCAGCACAACAGCTCATCCACCGTAAAGCTTGCGTTCCTTCAGTCCCAGGCAACCGGCCACAATTCCCGCATGGAACGCTCCCCTCAGCGCCCAGTAGTTTCGCGAGCCTTCGAACGGTAGAGCAAGGCCCGCAGCCCCCAGGCAGATGGCGCACTTGGCGCCAGCCGACGCAATCAGCCGCAGCCGCTCGCCCAGCGACTTGAAGCCGATCGCGTAACTGTAGCCGGCACCGAACTTGCGTCTTCGTATCCACCCGAAATTAAGCCGGCTGGCGGCCACCGGTTCACGAACGATTGCATTTTCTGCAATCTCAAGGAGTGCGCCTTCTCGATAAAGGTTGAAGAAATATTCCACATCCTCGCCCTGAAATTGACCCCGCGAGACATTGAAACGCAGTGTCTGCGCGTGACCGCCGCGAAACTTCACCAGCGCGTTGCAGGTATGCCCGGTTTCCACAATGTCGCCGCGCCGCACCGGAATATTGGAGTGGTGATCTTGTCGGCGCATCCACGCCGGACTTCCGTCGTCGTAGATGGTGTAACTGGGCCCGAACACCGCCTCCGCCCCGGTTTCGCCAGCGCGTTTCAATAGTTCAGCCAGCCAATCGGGCTCGGCGATTTCGTCATCGTCAATGAATGCCACCCAGTCGGCATCGGCCGCATCGAGGCAGGCGTTACGGGCGATCGAAATATTGCGGGCTGGCGCATGCACGTAGATCAACGGAAAGCGGAAGGTCGCCGCCCGGGCTTCCACCAGTTCGCGCGCTGAGGGCGTCTCGTCATTGTCCGCGATGATCACGCGGACCTGGACGTTAGCTGGCAGCGACTGCTGCTCAAGCGAATCCAATGCCACCCCAAGTTCGGGACGCCGGAAGGTGCACATGAGGATGTCGAGCGAACAGGCACTCTGAGTATCAGGCGCGACGGCATCAGAGCGCGAAACGCTTCCAGTCCCTTGCCGACCTGTCACTTCACCTAACGCCATCTTACCGGCTACGCCTTTTGTAACTGCGACCTAAATTGACGACGGTTTCGGTTGCACACCGATGCTTCAGCCTGAATGCGCTGCGAGGGTGGGGCATCCATCCATCATTCCAGCCGGCCCACCATCCTCAGAAGTCCATGAACCGCTCCCAAGCGATGGACTGCAACGATTGGCGGTTTTCCAAACGTTGTAACCAGCTTTTGCGCGCAAGCAGCGGCCAGCATCCACCATTGGTTTTAAACAGGACTGGCTCGTAGTCGATTCGGAACTGCTTCTCCAGGTAAAGGCTGCGCCACTGCCCTGCCCACAACAGGGCGTCCTTGGTGGGGCATTGCCGGTTAAACAGCGCCACGACATCGGGTTGATTTGCCCAGAACACGCGACGGTCGAAGCTGGCGTGATTCCGGAAGCCGATCTTGATCGGATTGGCGTGCGCCATCTCCGTCCAGTTCAAGCCCAGCATGTCCCGGATCGGTCCATCGTAGGTCAACGCCACGCCGCCCGCAGCCCCCACGCCGATTGAGGCCGCAGGTTTCAGTTCATTGAACGCTTCCCCGAATTTCAGTCCGCGCTCATTGATGACGTATTCCCTGACGATCACGAAGCGGGATTGGTGATAGTGCAGAAGGGAGATGCCCAACCACCCAACAGCCAATACCCCCAGCGCCCACCGCGCGGTTCCTTCCGACAGCGCTGCGTTGAATTTGGATTGAAGTAACCAGGCAACCGCCAGAACGCTTGCTAGGGGTACGATTGGCGTGATCGGGGCAATAAACCGCCAGTACTTGAAATGGTCGCCGCCCAGCGCTGCATAGGTCGCCAGAACTCCGAAGACGGCGGCAGCCGGGATCAGGATCGATGTACCCGACAGGCTGCGGTTCTTGACGATGCCGCGAATGACGATCACCGCGATGACGGCCCAGGCGACAATGAAGATCTGGGCTCCAGGCGCCTGCAGCACGTAGTCGATAATGTACTTCAGGCCGTCCATGAAGTTTTGCAGCCGGTCGGCAGAGACCTTCGCATAGTAGGTGTTGGGGAATGGATAGCCGAAGTAGGCCAGCCTAAAACCGGTCAGTGCGATGAATGAGGCGACACATGCGCCAATCGCAAACAGCGGAGCTCTGATGCGGCCCGGTGACAGCACAGCGGTCAGCCCTAATAAGCCAATCGCCATCGCCACGCCTTCGGGTCTCAACAAGGGCATTGAGGCAGCCAATGCGATCATCGCCAGGTCCGACTGCCGCTCCTCGTCGATCCATTCGACACAGCGCACGATCAGCCACAACAAAACGCCAGCCCAAACTGCTACTTCCATCAGGCTGAGCGTCGACCATAAATAGAAGCCGGGCAGACCAATGAGTGCAACGACCATGGCCCATTGTAGGGGGCGCGAAGGCAGCCGATAGAGATTGCCGAAATGGTTGGCCAGCGATAACGCGGCATAGGTCGCAGCAACCGTTGCAACAAAGCAGGTCGCGAAAATCAGAAATGCAGGCGTGCTGGTCACAGCATAGGCAACCGCAACGATCAGCGTCCACAGAAACGACGTGGCTCCCTCGACCCGTTCCCCGCCGATGTTGTAGACGAAGCCATGACCGTTGGCGATATTCTCCGCATACGACCGCGTGATGGCCGCATCGTCGATGCCGATCAGCGGCGGTCGCCCGCCCAACAACCAGGCAACAATCCCCATCAGCGCCGAGATGGCGACCGAGGCAATCAGCAACCGGTCCCGCGCACCCGCCCGAATGGTTCTGGAGAGCAAATCCTGGGCCCTGGAAAGCCAACTCATCGACGACGCTTCCAAACTCATGCGGACCTCAGAATTTCAGACGCGCAAAGATAGGCTCTGGGACAGCCTTGATGACACCCATCAACGCCCGCCACCGCAAATCGTAGTAAACGTGCTTCTTGGCCTGTAGCGCCGCCACCACGTTTTTTGCAAACGCCGCCGGCTCCGTTGTCAAGGGACCGGGCAGATCCATTCCCTCGGTCATGGCCGTTTTGACGAAGCCGGGTTTCACGGTCATGACATGCAGCCGCGTGCCATGATATTTCTGGCGCAACCCGGACAGATACTGCGTAAAGCCGGCCTTGGCCGAGCCGTACACATAGTTTTTCTTTCTTCCGCGGTCGCCGGCCACCGAGCTGATGCCGACAATCGCGGTATCCGCATCGAGACCGGAAAGCTTCTTGGCCGCAAACTCAAGCGCCAGGGCTGGTCCGGTAAAGTTGCTGTCGATGACCAGCTTGAGCTGATCGACATCACCGCTTGACGCATCCTGGTCGCCCATCAGACCGACTGCCGAAATCACCGCATGCGGGACCTCGTCCAGCCCGTCGAAAAAGGAAACGAACGTCTCCGGTTCCAACACGTCGAAGCGATGCGTCGATACGGCGACCTGATGGCGGATTTTCAGATCTTCGGCATCCGCCTTGAGGCGGTCGGGATCTCGCCCGGCCAACTGAATGGCGTGCCCTTGCCCGGCCAATACGTGCGCGATCGCCATTGCGATGTCCGAACCCGCCCCCAATAGGAGCACCGGTTTGCCAGTTGCCAGCGTCAAATTCCAAGTCTCCCCGATTGCATCGATTGGAACGCGTCAGATGCGCCAGTCTCCCGGCGGGCCCTTCGAAACGCGTCAACCTGCTCGCCGTACATGGCTTCAAACGTCTGTTGGCTCATGCGGCTGTCTTTCGCCAGATACACCCGGCCGTGATACTTCAACGTGATTTGGTCCAGTCGGTCCATAAGCGCCAGCGATTTGTCGCTACGGGGGAAATCGAGAGCCAGGGTGTAGCCTTCTAGCGGGAACGACAACAATCGCTCCGGTCCGCCTTGGGATTGAGGGCCAAGACGCTTTAACACAGCCAGGAAAGAGCCCAGCCCGGAGGCGGTAATCTCTTCGAGAAGTCCAAACAGCCCCTTTGTCGACTGCTCCAACGGCAAAGCGCACTGGTACTGCACGAAGCCTCTGCTGCCATAGATCCGGTTCCACTCCGTGATCGCGTCGAGTGGATAAAAATAGCTGTCCCAGCCAACCAGCGCCTTGCCCGCTTTGCGCAGGCCCGTTCGATAATAAAGTTCGTTGAAAGCGCGCACGGAATAGGCGTTGAGCGCCCAGTTGGGAAAGTCGAGCGGAACCCGCTTGCCACGCCGCGCCTTACTGGCATACCGGTCGGCGCGTTGTTTGGCTGCAAGGTCGGCAAGCGCTGCATGTTCGCCAAGGTAGACCAGCGAGCGGCCCAGGCTATCCCCGCGCGCAACGCAATCGATCCACGCGACCGAGTATGTCCGGTCGAGGTTTTGTTCCATCAGCTCGATAGCGTGCTCAAGGCTGCGCGCTGGGATGGTCTCTTCTTCGATCCACCCGGTTTCAACCGGCATCAACTTGAACCCGGCGCGAAGAATGTGCCCGGTCAGCCCCATCCCCCCGATCGTCGCTTTGAACAATGCGCTGTTCTCGCCAGCCGAGCAGCGCCTTTCATTTCCGTCTGCGCATAACAGATCAAACCACTCCAGATGATCGCCAAATGATCCGGCTCCATGGTGGTTCTTGCCATGCACATCTGAGGCGATCATGCCGCCGACGGTGACAAACTTGGTGCCAGGGGTCACCGGCAGGAAGTAACCTCGCGGCAGAAAAGTAGCGATGATATCGCCGATGCTCACGCCAGCTTCCAAAACCAACATGCCGGTATCTGGATCAAACGATATGAATCGATTGAGCCGGTCGCTGGTTAATGTCCGTTGTTGGTTGATGGCGCTGTCGCCATACGAGCGCCCCAGCCCCCGTGCGATGGAGGCCGCCTTGCCTAATCCGGTGCGGTCAACTCCAAGGCTCTCGACCCGGCATCGATATCTAGGCCACCGCCCCCAGCCGCTCAGTTCCGCTTCGCTGGTCATGTCGCCACCTTGGAGCGACGCTCTGGCTCGGTGTTGAACACGAACCTCTGGTCCAGGCGATATTTGATTGCATAACCGATCGCCAGTCCGATAACAGCGCCCAGTTCGCGCATCTGTTGGGTCTGCCAGATGAGGTGGAAGGTATATTCAAACCCCCAAAAAATCGCAGTCGTTGCGACGCCGGCCAGAGCGTAAAGAGAAAACTGCCGCGAATGGTTCTCCAGCCCGTCCCGGAAGTCCTGAAATATGAAATATTTGTCGAGCACATACTTGATCACCAGGCCGACAAGCGTACCCACCAGGATGGCTGTGGGGATGGCGTAGTCGAGCGAATAAAGCCCCAGCCACATTCGTTGCGCGCCAAGGTTTGCTATCGTCGCGACAATAGCAAAGGCAATGTAGAGACCGGCGATCCTGACTGAACTCATAACAGACTGCTTCCCACAATCAGAACCGCGCAAAGTCCGCCGACCACCAGACTGTTGCGGTCGCGAATGGCAAACACAATCGGATCGTCATGCATTTCGCCGCGATGCGTCAGCATCACCACGCGGCTGATCCAGTAGAGCAGCAGCGGGCACACCAGCCACAGCCCGTATGGCGTAGAATAAAGCAGGCTGACCTCCGGGCTTGAGACGTAAAGCGCAAACACCAGGACCGCGCAGTAGCCCGCCGCAATACTCATCGCCATCAGAACCGGAATGTCTCCAACTCCATACGCCCGCCCGGTCGCTTTCTCTCCGTTGCGCCTCATGAGATCGACCAGTTCGGAGTGCCGCTTAACAGTCGCAAGCGCCAGGAATAAGAACAGCGAGAACCCAAGAAACCAAAGCGACAACATAATCCCCGTCGCAGCAGCCCCCGCGACGATCCGCAAAGTATATAGCCCTGCCAGCGTCCATACATCCAAGATCAGCTTGCGTTTCAAAACGAACGAATACGCAAACGTCGTCACGTAATAGGCCGCCAACACGCCAAGAAACAGTCCGCTGCCAACAAGCAGCGCAAAGAAAACTGCACCAATCGCCAGTACGCCTGCTAACAGGACGCCTCGTTCAATGGGAATTTCACAAGCCGCAAAGGGGCGCTTTCTCTTGCGCGGGTGCGCACGGTCCGACTGGATGTCCAATAGGTCGTTGACCACATAAACGCTACTGGCAATCAGGCAGAATGCGATGAAGGCAAAAATCGATGCGCCAATGTTGGAGAAGTCGTGGGCTGCCAGCGGCGGCGTGAAGATCAGCGTATTCTTCAGCCATTGATGAGGCCGTATTGCTCTGAAATAGCTGCGAGCCTGTTCCGATAATCCAGGGCGCGGGCTGATATATTCCGCATCTGCGGCAATGTCGGCGATTTGTTCCTTAAGTTTCGGGCTGGCCGCAACAGCGATCACCTCGCGGGCCTCCTGCCAAACCTTGAGGTCGGCTTCAGCATCCCCGATGTAGTCGAATCCCTGGGAGCCGAATCTCTCGGTCAGATAGTCAGCCTTTGCCTGCCCCCCCAGGTTGCGTCCGTCCTTTGTGCCGACGGCTTCGTCAAACAGCCCCAGGTGCCGGGCAACAGCCGTCACCTGTTTTTGCGCCGAAGCAGAAACCAGAAGGGTTGGACGCCCTTGTTGCCGAGCTTCTCGAATTTTCGCCAGCACATCCTCGTTGAACCGCATCGTCGACGGATCAATGATGGAATGGGCGGCTAACTCCTCCTTGAGTGCCGCCTTGCCCGCGCGCAGCCACGACAGCAAATTCAGCGTTCCAGAGATAGGGTGCTCGCCGATATATCCCAATGCGGCTTCGTAAAGCGTATCGGACCGGCACAACGTTTCATCCAGGTCCACGACAAGCGCAATCGCGCGTTCGCTTGAACGCGTCGCTGGCTTGTGGAGGTCGTCTGCGCTGGCCATCGGTCCTGTAGGTCCTTCAATTTGCGGCGGCAAACGCAGCCTCCTGCCGGCTTCAGTGGCTCCAAGCCCGAAACGCCGCTTCGAAGCCGGAATATTACCTTAAATGCCTCCCGGCGCGTGACCTCAATCAAGACCCGGTTAAGGGCCGCCGCTCAGTTGCCAATCCATTCTGCCGCATCGGCGATTTAGATATCGCCAGCGTCTTTGCCATGACGAAGCCAAATAGCAACTGGAAAAGCCCGTGATTGGCAAACAACGGATATTCAACCAGGCAGCGGACGATCAAAAACAGCATGAATGCAAGGGGCCAGACATTTTCCGTTGCGCCAAGCCGCAGCCAGACCGCGATCGACCGGCGCAGTCCGCTCACCAGTGCCAAAACGAAAATGACCAATCCCGTAACACCGAAAGAAACGGCAACGTCGATGAAGTTGTTATGAAACGAAGCCAGTCGCTGTTTCATCGTCAGCTTCAGCGCCCCTGCGGTCGTCTCGCAACACGCCCAATAGCCCTTGTAGCCGTGCCCGATCCATGGCCGGTCCCAGAACGCGTTAACTCCGAAGTCCCAAAGGATCGTCCGCCCGGATAGATTGCGACTTTTCCCAAGGCTGTCGGACGCCAGATGCAGCGGGTTGATTTCCAGCACAACGAACGTGGTCGTGACAATCGTGGCCAGCACAATCGCCAAGCCGGCCAGAAGAGGCAGAAACGAAAAGTTTGAGCGAATGAGAAATGTCGCGGCAAACAGCGGCAGAATCATCAAGGCCAACAAAATGGACGTCCCGGACCTGGAACCCAGCAACATCAGGCCGCCAAGCCCCATGGCCGCAACGAAGGATTTCATCCATAGGCGTTTGTCAGGTAGCGCTATCGCAGTCATCATTAAGATGACCGACATTGCCCCCAGCGTATTCTTATGGGGGAACAGGCCAATCCACTCGCCTCCGATCTTTTTGCCAGCCGAACTGACGACGACGACCATAAGCGACAGGATCAATGCAGCGCCCAAAGCCCACAAGAGCGCCTTCAAGACTTCATTCAGACTGAACCGATCAGCCAGATAAAAGCCAATGAAGACAGTCATCAGCAGTTGGATGCCATCGTAAATGGATCTTCCAGGATCCAGGCTCCAGAAAAATGAGGCACATGCCAGGATCGGCCAGGCAACCAGCGATGGGCTGTCCTGTATCGATTTGAGAAATGCCCCTGGACGACCGATAATCCAGCCAATAGCGACAAAATAGGCGCTTAGCCAAACCAACAGTTCCAATCGGCCCAAATTAGTCAGTAGCGGCAGGAAGGCGCCGCTGCCGTAAACAAACTTCGAAATTCCCGGGATCGCCGTGCAGGCAGCAAACAGCAAGATGATCAGCGGCACCGACGCGCCGCCCACGCTCGCGAGATTGCGCAGCGGTTGAGGGGCGTCCAATCTATAGGTGTCTGAGTTCATCGTTCAGCAATCAACTTTTTTCGCACCACGACCCTGTAAGAAAGACGGGCTGACGAACGTCAATCCGGGCGGGCCGAGCGAAAGAACGTGCCTTTTAGGCCCTCCAGCAAGAGTGCAATCCCCAACGCGATGACGGAACCGATCACACCAGCAGCAAGAACGTAAAGCTTGCTGTTGGGATGGGTCTTGGGGGCAGGCCCGGTGGCAAATGAGATCACCCTCGCATTGGTGAACGGGAACGACTGTTTCTGCAGCGTTTCGGTGTAGGTCTTCAGGTAGCCTTCGAAAATCTGACGGTAAGTGCGTGCCCGCGATTCCAGTTCTTCCAGGCTGGCCGTTGCCGGCTCACCGGTCTTGGGCGCGCGCGCGTCATCTTTCTTTTTCTCAAACAGGTCGCTGGGCAGGCTGTAGTCGCCGCGAGCCTTGAATCGCTGGACCTCACGCGTGGCCAGATTCATCTGGATGCGGACATCGTCGAGCTTTTTTTCAAGCCAGTCCGCGCCTTGTTGCGCCAGCCTCTCGCGGCGTTGCAACTTATCCGCGATATAGGCCTTGGCGTATTCATTTGCCCGTACTGTTGCCGCGGCCCGATCCTCGGAAGTGTAGGAAATCTTGAGCACATATGAGTATCCGACCCGGTCGATATCGACTTCGGACTGCAATTCGTTTGCAAAAGCGCGCAGCCGCGCTTCTTCCGGGGAGATCGCCTCATCGAGCGTGGCTTTCGCGTGAAACAGACCCTGCAGCCATTCCTTGAATTGGACAATTAGCGATGGGCCGGCTCTCTTTTTCGTCGAGGGGGCCGCAGCCTTCGACTTCGATTTTTCAAGTCGTTCGGCCACCGACCTGGCGATCAGTGTCGAACTGAGCAGGGTCATTTGCGTCGCAACCTGGGAAGTGTCGAAGGCGCCCGTTGTATCGAACCGCGCAATGTCGCTGGGTGCGCGCTCCATGGCGACCTGGGCCACGGCAGTATATTGGGGTGTCGCAGTCAGGACGTAATAAATGCCCAGTAGCACGGCCACTGCGGGAACGCCGATCAGAATACGCAGCCGGCGGCGCACGAAAGCAACCACATCCGAAAGGGTTAGAGACGCTAAAGGGTTATGTGGAACGCCTTCTTCGTCAGATTTGTCTCGCACGGATTCTAGCATTTCAATGTCGATCTGATTGCGTCGCCCACGCCCAACCCTTTCTGGAAATGCCCAAGCAGGCTGCCACAGGCACAAGCTTCAGAAATAGAATTCAGGTATTCGTGCGACGGGGTTGGCACTGCCTGCCGGCAGCCATGTGAACTTCCATGCGCATATGCAATTCCCGACACTGCGCACAGACCATCTAATGCCTGAAGCAACCCTCGTGCCAACCCTTCATTTTATTAAAGCGCCGGAGAACCACTGGTGTGAATGCCCGCATTCACGACGTCTGCCCGGTCCTTAACACTGCCGGAATGGTTGCCAACAAGATCTTTAGATCACCGCCAAGCGACCACTTGCTGACGTATTGCGCATCAAGCAGGACACGCTGGTCATAGTCCAGGTCGTTGCGACCGCTGGTCTGCCATAGTCCGGTAATTCCTGGCCGGGCGGCGAGGTACATCGGCGCCTTGTCACCATACTTTTTCAACTCATCTGCGACCACCGGCCGCGGTCCGACAAGGCTCATGTCACCGGCGAGCACATTCAAGAACTGAGGCAACTCGTCCAGGCTGGACTTGCGCAGGAAGGTCCCCAGCCAAGTCACACGGGGGTCATCGCGAAGCTTCGCGGTCTGTTCCCATTCTCGAGCAGCGGCTGGATCGTTGGCCAGATGTTCCTCCAGCCGCTTGTCTGCATCGGTCACCATCGTGCGGAATTTGTAGCACTTGAACAGGCGGTTACCATGACCGATCCGCTCATGGGCATATATCGCCGGACCACCGTCAGACCGACGGATCACCACGCCAATACCGACAAGAATCGGACTGAGAAACACGATCGCGACAGCAGCGCACGATACATCCAATATCCGTTTGACCAGGCCACCGACCGGCGCAGCCATTGGCCCATCGCCGGTGCTGCTGCATAACGCATTGACCAATTGGTCTGCCGAAGATCCAACCTGCGGGCCTTCGCCCACAAGGTTGCTCTGCAGAGCGCCAGAATTGCTCAAAGACGCGTCTGGACCGCTCCGGGGCCAACCCAATACGCGATAAGTCGAGTGCAGCAGTTTACCAATACGGCCACGTCCCGATGTCCTTGTCGCTCTGGAAGAATTGCGTGCCAGCGCTGGCCGTAATTGACCAGGCTCCAACACGCGGTGACGGGGGGGAGAGGAGTGTGATTCTAACATCAATTCGGCCATTAAATACGCGCCACAACCCGAACCCATCGAATGATGAGAACACTCAAGCCCATACTACCCAACTCAACTCAATTCGCAACTGCAAAACAGTTATAAAACGATTAAGAACAAGCAACTTAACCCTGCAGCTTAATACTTTACACCGATCCGGATTTGTGCGTTAGCGAGATCTTTGGCAAGCTGCCTGTGAAAGACTTCATCAGACCCGGGATAATCCTAGCAAAAGTACGTTTGTCGCCCATCGCCTTGCAGCCCCGTTTGGACAACTTCATGATGCACCGACGAGACTGCATCGCCCCGCTGGTCGTAGCCAGGAACGACTCGGCGCCTCACGTGGCGATGTCGCAATGGCCCGTCCCTATGCCGCACATGAAACCGGCAATTCAAAAGCACATCGCATGATCCGGCAATTCTTCATGAACGTGGGCGCAATGGTGTTTGCCAGGGCGTTTTTGGCAGCATCCCAAATCCTGGTTCTGCCGATCATCGCCCGCAATGTCGCCATCACCGATTTTGCCATCATGGCGCTCGCAATGAGCGTCGTGATTTTCTCCAGCGTCTTAAGCGATGCCGGCCTTGGCCGGTCGTTGATCAAAACCGAATACGAGCCGCAGGAGTGGTCGTGCGTATTCTGGTTCCTGTTGGGTGTAGGCTCAATCTTGATGCTGCTTGTCATGGGACTTGCCCATCTGTGGGCGGCCTATTTTGAGCAGCCAAAACTGATACCCGTCTTGATGGCGCTCTCGCTGGTTCCATTCTGCCAGGCGATTTCGGCCGTGCCCAATGCTGAACTTGAACGCCGCGAGGCCTATCCCGCGATAGCGCTCGTCCAAATGACCGCAACCGTGATCGGACTAGGCGTCGCAATTGTCATGGCGCTAACGGGTTTTGGCATCTGGGCACTCGTTGCCCAACAGGTTCTGCTCGCAGGCGTGCGCCTGATCGGCATGGCAGTGATGACCCGCTTTCACCCGCAGGCTGTTTTCCAATGGCCACTCGTTGCAAAGCACTTCACGTTCGCCCGCGATGCATTGGCGGTATCGGGAATCTACGTGGTCCGCAGCCAGGTTGCCGTCCTGACACTGGGCAAAATTCAAGGAGAGACGGCGCTGGGCATCTTTTCCATGAGCGAGCGGTTTGCCCGGCTTCCCCATTTCGGCCTCGCCGGCCCCGCCTCGGGTGTTGTGTACGTGCGCATGGCCAAGGTCAACGATCAGCCCCAGCGCCTGGCCGACCTGTATCTCGCTTCGATGCGGCTGCTTGCCGTTGCGCTACTGCCACCACTGGCCATGTTGGCTGTTGCCGGCCAGTCGATCTTCACATTCCTGCTGGGAAACGACTGGGCCGCTGTTGCTCCAATCTTCGCATTGAGCATTCCTGGAATGGCGCTGGATGCCATCGCTTCTGTTTGCCTGGCATGCGTTTTTCGCGCCACATCCAGAACCGACCTGAATGTCCGTCTGGCCGCCGAAGGCGCAATACTGCGCGTTGTTCTTGTTGGCTTGGCCGTCTTCATCTCTCTGGAAGCTGTTGCGGCCTCGATCACCATCTGGGCATTGATCATGATCCCACGAGGCTGGCTCGTGGCACAGCAATGCATCCCCCTAAGCCTGAACCGGTGCGTTTCGGCCATCGCAGTACCGCTGATGATATCAGTGGTCTTCGCAATACTTCACTTGGTCCTTGTCGCAACTCTGCCCATGTCGCAACTGGCCGAAATCGTTCTGGCCGCCCTTGCAGCAGTGGTGGCAGTCGGCGCGGCAGCGATCCTTAGCCGCGACGAACTCCGTAACGACCTGCTTCAGTTTGGTTATTGAAAATGCAAACCAATCAGCCTGCCATCATCCTTCGTTCAGCGGTCAGTCAATCCGACTGTGGCTCAGATTTCAGAACACATGAGGCAGTTGAGATGTGGGGGCAGCCTTGAGCCATATCGCCTTTTTCGGACACAACGTTGCCGACGCCGCCGTCAGGCGCAGGGCAGTCGCATTCATGCGGGCCGGCCATCAGGTCACCGGCTACATGATGCACCGCGACAAGCCCCTAAACCCCGATTGGCCCAACCACGATCTCGGCCAATCCTACGACAACGCCTACCTGCACCGGCTAGCGGCAATTCGCTCCGGGGCAAAACGCGCCTTGCTCCATATCGACGAGCTCCGCCAGGCCGACCTGATCTATGCCCGTAACCTGGATATGCTGGCATGCGCCCAGCTTGTCCGACGAAAAGCGGGATTAAACCAGCCCCTCGTGTTTGAGTGCCTCGACATTCATAAGCGGCTGACGACTCCTGGTCCCACCTCCCATGCCTTGCGCAGATTGGAGGCCTACCTATTGCGCAGCACCGCGCTCGTTGTTTGTTCATCGCCGGCGTTTTTCCGCTCGTATTTTGAGCGCCACCACCCCGGGAACTATCGGCCCTATCTGTTGGAGAACCGGTTTATCGAGGGCGATACTTTCCCGCCAAGACCAAGCAGGCCCTCGTCAGATTCCATGCCTGCAGGTGTGTTACGCATCGGCTGGTTTGGAAATCTGCGCTGTCGGCGCTCACTGGAGCTGATGAAACGTCTCGCACAACGCTTCCCCGACAACGTGTCGATCGACCTTAGAGGCTATCCCGCACCCAACGTTTTCCCCGATTTCGAAAACGAGATCGCGCCTTTTCCCGCGATCCGCTATGGCGGTAGATACCACGCCCCCGGCGATCTGCAGGCGCTCTACTCCGGCGTCGACATTCAATGGGCGGGCGACTTTCATGAGGCCGGTGCCAATTCCGTATGGCTGTTGCCAAACAGGCTCTACGAAGGCAGCTATTTTGCCACGCCATTGATTTGCCCCGCCCAAACCGAAACGGCCCGTTGGATAACGGAAAATGGCGGTGGGTTTGTCGTCAATGCGCCCGTCGAACAGTCCGTACCCGAATTGGTCGCCAAGTTGCTCGCCAACCCGCAGGCCCTGACCGAACAGGTCGGCCGCCTCTTGGCGATGGACAGGTCACTGCTGGTCGAAGGCCCCGAGGAGACCCAGCGGCTTATCGATGCCGCACTCGCCGAAAATTAAAAAAGGATGGAAACCCAGAGGCTTCCATCCTCTTCTTGTTCTGCAGGGCTGCGTTTGCGGCTGGGGCCATCAACCAGCCCGGCCTGCCTGGCAACCGAACTCGGGTCAGCGCTTCTCTTGCGGTGAACCCTGCTTGTAGTAGGCCATCCCATTGATCGGCGCCTGCTTCTGCTTGCGGCCGGCGATCGAGATCCCTGAATTCTCCATCACCTTGACCTGCAACGTGTCGCCCGGGCGAAGCTGGGAAGTCTCGGTGGCCTGGAAGGACGAGACACCTGTCAGCGTCGGTCTCACGATCCAATAAGACACCAGATTGTCATCGCTGGCGACTTCCGGCGAGAACTGTTCCAGACTCTGGATTTCCTTATCCAAAGAGACCAGTTTCGACATCGTCTGCTCGCGTTGGACCTGGGCATTTCTCAACTCCGAGATGCCGGCGGTATAGCGCGTGTTTTTAAGCTTCACCAATGCCAACTCAGTTTCCGCAATCGACTGATGAAGACGGCTGCGCGTACCCAACAGGTTGAACAGTGCGACCTGATCCTGGGAATAAACGCGTTCGGCTTCGATCAACCGCCTCTGGGTCGTCAAGCCACGGCGCTTCAGCTTCGCGATTCCTTCTGCCTGTTCCTTGGATAGCTTGATCTGTTTTTCGTAAACGATGATTTTGCTGGAGAGCAGGTCGAGCTCCTGCTTGAGGCGAGCCTTCAGCGCCACGAGGGTATGCTGCTCGGTTTCCAATGCGGCCTGATTTGCCGCAAACAGCCGGCTCTCGTTGTTCAGGATCGTGCGGTTGATGCCAGCAGCTCCCGTCTCGACGCCAGAGAAATCCACTTTCTTGGACTCTGCGATTTCAGCCTGTAGCCGCGCGATGGTCAGATCATACGACTGGAGCTGCTTTTCCAACGTGTCGCGGCTGCCATACAGCCGGACCATGTCACGGGTCATCGAGCGCCCATTGCCAGCTCGCACAAATCCACCCGAGATTGACAGGGCCTGCAAGACGTTGAGGCCGGGCCGGTAGGGATATTCGCCCGGCTTGTCGACAACACCGGCGATGTAAACAGGGCCGAATTCAACAACGTCGACGACGCTATCGGGGACACTTGCAAGTCCGATGCGCGCCTTCAACGCCTTGCCGACGGCCTTGCCGACCTCGTCCGCCGTGCGACCCACAGCCCGGATCTGGCCAATAATCGGCAGCGCTATATTGCCGGTCGGACCGACTTTGTATTCTCCCGTCAGAGCCTCCCATTCGAACACCGAAGCCCGAGACGGCTGCCATTGATGGACGCTGATCCGCAGCTTGTCCTGCTGGCTGATGATGTAGTCGAATTGGGAATCGGCCGTCGCCTCGAAGCCGTCCGGATTATATATCGCAAACGCGAAGACCGCACAGACGCCCACGAATAGCGTGCACGCTGCTCGCGACAACCAGCGCGACAGCCGCGCGGTCGTGTCATACGCCGAGCGCCGCCGGTCGGTTAAAAACAAGGGCCGGGATCTGGGGAGGTAATGGGTCACAATGTGTTCCTAACGCGTCTTACATCCAACAGTTAACCGGTTGTTCTCCGGAATCATTTTTGCTGAACATCGCTTAGTCAGATGATTACCCAATTGTTATCAGAACTACGGGAAACTGCTAGTGTTTCCGTGCACGAAACGACGCCTAGAGCCAATTATTTTGTTCGTCCGGCCAGCCTGGAGGACCCTGATATCAGCGTGGACCTGTGCCTGCCGCCGGTTTCAGGGTGCTGCCGAAACCGCACAAACCGCCGGTTTTTCCTCGCTAGTGCAGCAATTCTTGTGCCGAAAATCGGCCCACGTCGCACTCCCGGCGTCGTCCATTAACAAAGAATTGCATATTGTTCTTTTCCTGACTAGATGGTGTCACGCCCCGGCTGACATAGGTCTGCCGGTCTGCTATCGCCTTGGACCAGTATGGTAATCAGTTGTTAAGTATTGGGCTATGTCCGCGTCACCGGCGAATGCAGCAGATAGGCCGCCAGCCGGCTTTACGGTTAGTGCGATCGTGCCAACGTACAACCGCGCTGCCTACCTGCGCGAAACGCTGAAAGCTGTGTTGGGTCAAACCCTTGCGCCCCGTGAGCTCATAGTCTGGGATGACGGTTCAACCGACGCGACATCCGACATCTGCGCTCAGTTCGGCGCTGCCGTAACCTACCGCCGCCAACCCAATGCCGGGAAATCGCGCGCCCTGAACGAAGCGCTGAAGTTGGCGAAGTCCGAATTCATCTGGATTGTCGACGACGATGACATCCCGCGCCCGGATGGCTGTCAGCACCTTTATGAGACGTTGCAGTCCAGCCAGGCGCGCATTGCTGCGGGCTCGTTTGTGCGCTTTCACGACGATGGCCACCGCCAGCCCGAAATTGCCCGAACACTCAAGCCGCCCAGCTACTGGCCCGACCTGACAACCGGTACCGCCCTGCGTCATATTCTCGAAGAGTGCTTCATCTTTCAGCCCGGCATGCTCGTTAATCGATCCTGCTATAAGGCTGTCGGAGGTTTCCGCGAAGACCTGCCGCGTTCCATTGATTACGAAATGCTCGTGCGGCTTGCCTTGCACACGCCGATCGCGATCTCCAACGAAATCATCTTTGAGCAGCGCATCCATTCAGGAAACCGTGGGCCCCGAAGCGCCCGCCATGCTGCCGGCGACATGCAGGCGCGATGGGTTGAGAATGATCAGAAAGCTTTTGCGAAGCTCAAGCCTAAGCTGAGCCTGGACGTCTTCGAGGACATGTTCGAGGCCGACAGCCATGACCTGTGCCGCCGTGCCGCGCTCCTGCAACGCGGGTGCGTATTTGCCCGCCGCCTGATGTGGCATGAAGCAATCGACGACTTCATGCAGGCATCGATGATAGCCCGCAACGAACCATTGGCTCCAATCGAAGCCTCGATCCTGAAGCGCGCTGTCAGCGGCAAGTACTTCCCCACCGCCGCCTTGGAACCTGAAGTTGCAAACCGTTTCGCCACCTTGCGGCGCAATGGCAATCTCGCCCGGGTGCTTGCAGCCACACTGAGCCGCGGCATGGCGTGGCGCATCCGAAAATCTTTTCAGCGGGGCAACGCAAAGAAATTTGCAGCCTTGTCGCGCATTGCCTATCAGATTGGAGGCGGTGGTGCGGTCATCCACGGCAATGGCAATACCGCGACATCGTCAAGCACGCTGCGGGAGCGTTCCAGCCATCGCGCCCGGTCAATTGCGACGCAACTGGTGAGCCAATGACGAGAGTTGGGTAAATGTCAAAAAACCATTTCACAACAATTGCCATGCCCGCCCTCAACGAGGAGGGCCATATCCGCCAGGCAATTTTATCAATCCTACCCGATCCCGCGGCTCTCGATTATGAGATTCTCGTTCTCGACGGCGGCAGCCAGGACCGGACAGTCGAAGTCGTCCAGGATTTGGCAGCCCAGATCCCCAATATCCGCGTCGTCGAGAACCCCCGCCGGCTGCAGGCAAGCGCAATGAACATCGCAGCACGACAGGCCGACCCCCGCGCCCAATACATGGTTCGCGCTGATTGCCATTCCAGCTATCCGCCAAAGTTCGTCGAGCGACTGGTCGATTGCCTGGAACGCACGCAGGCCTCATCGGTCGTGGTGCCAATGAACACTCAGGGTACCGGTTGTCTGCACAGCGCGATCGCGGCAACCCAGAATAGCATGCTGGGAAATGGCGGTTCGGCCCACCGCCACGTCGCCAAGTCGGGCTTCGTTGATCATGGGCACCATGCCGGCTTTCTGTTGGAAGACTTCAAGAAGATCGGCGGCTACGACGAAAGCTTCTCCCACAATGAGGATGCAGAACTGGATGTCCGCCTGAACCGGATCGGCCGCGGCATTTACCTCGACGCCGATCTTGCCATCGACTATTACCCGCGCTCGACCCTGTCCTCCCTTGCCAGCCAATACTGGAAGTATGGATCCGGCCGTGCGCGCAATTTCATCAAGCACGGCACAACTCCCAAGCTGCGCCAGGTTGCACCATTGCTGGCATTGTCGGGCGTAACGGTCGGTATTCTGGCCGCCCCATTTATCCCGGCAGCACTCATCCTTCCCGTCTCCTACATCGCAGCCTGCATGTTGAGTAGCGCCTTTCTCGCACTGAGAAATCGCGAACCCTGCCTGACCTTGTCGGGTATTGCTGCAATCGTCATGCACATGAGTTGGGCGCTGGGCTTTGCCTCGACATTCAGCAGTCACTGGACGCAAAAGGCCGCTCGCAATATCGCAACACGGGCCGCTCAATGATCTTCCCGGGAGCAACGTCTATCCGGAGTTGCCAGGCGTGATTGCAGCAAAATCCGAACTCGCAGCGCTCATCCCGTCGAACACCGCCGCCCTGTTCTACGATGGCTTCGAACTGGCCGCCCGTGAGGCTCCCGCCGCCCGTTTGAAAGGTATGGCGCGTACGCACGCCCGCCACGTCTACCGCACGCTGCGCCGCAAGCAGACCTATACCGGCTATTACACGGCCTTCGTGAATTTGGCGAAAAGCCTGGAGGCGTTGGGGCTCGACGTCCGGATCAACGATTTCGATTTCGCGCGCGCAAATCCGAGCCATCCAATCTGCCTCAACGGCTACGCAAGCGTGCTTGAGCACGTGCGCCTGGATAACCCCGCCATGTTCGGCCCCGGCGATTTCGGCCCGCCGCCCGCCTCGCCAAAACTGCGCGAAGTGAACAACATGCGTATCTACACAAAGCCCTGCCCGTGGATCTGCGAAATTTATCGACCTCAATTGGGCGATGACGTGCGCCCGATGTTCGTTGCCATCGACACCGACGATTGGCAGCCGGCATCGGCCGCAGAAAAGAGCCTCGACTTCATCGTCTACGACAAGATCCGTTGGAACCGGGCCGAGCGCGAACGCGACCTGCTTGAACCGGTGCTCCACCATCTGCAGTCGTTCGGCCTCTCACATACCGTCCTTAGATACGGCGAGCATCACCTGGGCCAGTTCCGCGACGCCGTGAAGGCGGCCCGAGGTCTCATATTCATCTGCGAACACGAAACCCAGGGGTTGGCGTATCAGGAGGCCATGGCAGCAGGCGTTCCGATTCTTGCCTGGGATGAAGGCTGCCTGGTTGACCCGCACCAGATGAAGCACGCCCCCGCAGGCCTACAGGTTTCTTCGGTTCCCTATTTCGACGAGCGCTGTGGCGTCAAATTCAAGATTGGCGGGTTCGAGAAGGCCTGCGAGCAATTCATGGCTCGGCGGGATCAGTTCCGCCCCCGCGATTATGTCATGGAACAGCTCAGCCACGAGGCTGGAGCAAAGCGCTTCGTTGAACTCTATTGCGAGCTTTTCAACGAACCGTCAGCCACCAAATAGCCAGCGCCAGCCCGACATTCTCACTGGGATGCGGGCTCAAACTCAACAGCCGCCATCAACGCTCCCAGACCGATAAATCGACATCGACGATCTGCTTTAATCGAGCGACATCATCCTTGAAATACAACTCGTAAAGGTCCTCGCGGACCTCAGGGCTGAGCGGTTTGCGCCTCCGGTGGAGGGACCGCATCAAGGTATCCTTCCATTGAACGTAGAGATCGCGCGGCAGTGCTGCCTTGATCGCTGACTTGATCGATTGGCTGTTTTGCAGCCAGCCCACGAGCGCCTGATTGCGCGGCGTCGCCGTCTCGTTGGAATGGGCCACCACGCGGGGAATAACCGGATCGAGATCAAGAAAGTCGTAGATCCGCGACAGTTCCGCTGCCCGGCTCTCTTCGTCGATCAACCGCTCAAACAGGACCACCAGCACGTTTCCGCGCCCGAAAAGCTGCTGATACGCATTGACGCCATCAAAGTACCGGCTGCGGGTGATGTAGTGGGCAGGATCGTGCCAGCTATTAAATCGGCCCGCATCGCTTTGAAGGATGTCCTCCGCCAGGACGGCCTGGAAGTCATCGCGCGGCTCCACGCCCAACTGGCGGTAGAAATGAAACTGCGAGAACGCCCGCGACACTGGCTGGCGTAGCGAAATCAACAGCTTCACATCGCGACCGCAAGTCTCAAGAAGGCGTTGCGGCGCGTAGTCGAGATGCAGATAGTCTGGCGTGAAATCGGCAATATATCGCTCGCCTGATGCGTCGGAAAATTGCTGTTCGTACCAACTGTGCCCGCGTGCAAACAACTCATGGTTATCGAAGTAGTGAACCTCCTTGCCAGCAGGCATGAAGATGTCGCGGTGATCGGCCAGGATATTGGCAAGCGTACTCGTTCCCGCCTTCTGGGCACCAACACAAAATAAGTTCGCAATCCTCATCGAAGTCCCAATGCAGTCGCGTTACTTCAACAAGTTGAACAGGTCTGACTGCGAGGAATGTACGGCAACGTAGTTGCCCATGCGAAACTGCTCATCCTCCCAGGCTTCATAGTCCTTAAAGCCCACGCTCGCCGGATAAAGCCTTCCCAACCGATAGCCCAGCGGCTCCAGCAGGTCGTAGAAGTCGCGCAAAAGACTGCGCGAGGGAACATGGACGAAGCCGTGTTCGAACTGGATGAGTCCAATACTGCCTGCTTCCAGTAACCCCTTGAAACCGCAGAGAACACTCAGGTCGTGACCTTCGGTATCTATCTTCAGAAAGTCGATTTTGGAGACCCCATGCTCCTTGCAGTAGGCATCGCCCGTCGTCACCTGAACCTGGACTTTCTCTTCCTTGAAGCCCCATTGCTTGGGAAGAACAGTCTCATGCAGGCTGCTGGTCGAATGCGCGCTGGGCACGTAATTCAACTCCAGTTCACCAGCTTTATCTGACAGCCCCAAGCTGTTGAGCCTGGCGTCGGGGTGGCCGCTCAACGTGTCAGTCAACTGCCCAAACAAGCCCGGAGCGATTTCAAAGCAATGAACGTCGGCCGCTGATCTTCGCTTGAGAACTTCCAGCGCCCAGGTGCCCCGGTTGGCCCCCACGTCGAAAACCGTGACAGGGCCCTTGTTAGCCTGCAACATGCTGTCAATGACAAACGCTTCCCCGTTGTGCTCGAAGCGGTAATGGTTCTCATTGTAGTAGGCGCGCAGGTACGTCTTGGAGGCTTCCGAAAGCATCCGGAAGATAGCCCAGCGATGGTTGCGCCGAACGACATCCTTGACCCCGTCACGCAGGGCGTCACGCCAAGTCTCAACCGGTGGTCCCGCCAAAACGCATCCTCAACTGATTTCTTGCCTCCAAACCGAGACGCAGCCAATATCCAGTCCAGGGAACCAAGAGGTCAAGTGTCTGCCAGGGCGCATCGTTACCGCTCAGCCCGATCCAGTGAAATGAAACCGGCCAACGGGCAAAACCGGCGACTGCACTATTCTGCCCGGCCTCATTGCGCAAGGATGGCAACCGAAACTCGATTGGGAGCATTGCATCTATGAACGGCGCGGACTGTGTGGTTAAGACGCTGATGGCCGGCGGCATCGATGTCTGCTTCGCCAACCCGGGCACCTCCGAAATGGCGCTTGTCGCAGCCCTTGATCGCTCACCTGGAATGAAGTGCGTACTCGGGCTGTTCGAAGGCGTCGTCACCGGGGCCGCGGATGGTTACGCGCGCATGACCCGCAAGCCCGCCGCCACCCTCCTTCATTGCGGGCCCGGCCTCGCCAATGGCCTGGCCAACCTGCACAATGCCAAACGCGCCCGCTCCCCCCTTGTTAGTATCGTCGGCAGCCAGGCGACCTATCACCAGGCTTTCATGCCGCCGCTTCAGTCTGATGTGGAGGCCACAGCCCGCCCCTATTCCGATTGGGTAAGAACGTCCCTTACAACCCAGGACGTCGGCCTTGATACCGCGCTGGCAATCAAGACCGCGAGCCATAATGGCGGCCAGGTCGCATCGCTCATCGTGCCGGCCAACGTCGCCTGGCAGGAAGGCGCAAGCCTGCGAAGCCTGCCCCCCCAGGTGGCCCTTCGGGCTGCGCCTCAGAAGGCAATCGAAGACACCGTTGCGATATTGAAAAGTGGCGAACCCACAGCCTTGATGTTGGCGGGCGATGCAGCCTTGGAAGCCGGACTAAGGCCAGCAGGCCGCATTGCACGCGCCAGCGGTGCCAGCCTGCGGGCGATGATGTTCAACCCACGAATTTCGCGCGGCGGTGGCCTGCCCGCCCTCGTGCCGGTTCCCTACAACGTCGACCAGGCCCTCGCCAGCCTAGCCGGCATCAAGCACCTCATTCTCGTTGGCGCCGACGCTCCGGTTGCCTTTTTCGCCTACCCCGGCAAACCCAGTTCCCTGGTTCCTGCCGATTGCGAAATATCCGTCCTCGCCAGTCCGGGGGAGGATGCCGTGGCAGCCCTTGAGGCCATCGCCAGCGAGTTCCCCAAGACCGCCGATGCCGCCCCGGGCCAAGCATCTTCGAAACCGACGCTTGCCAGCGGCGACCTGACGCCTGATGCCATCTCGCAATCGCTCGGCGCACTCATCCCTGAAGGCGCTATCGTAACCGATGAAGCGCTGACATCCGGCCGCAACCTTTACGCCATGACCGCCGCTGCTGCCCCCCACGACTGGCTGCAACTGACAGGTGGGTCGATCGGCATCGGAATTCCGTTGGCGACTGGGGCGGCCGTTGCCTGCCCCGACCGGCGGACCATCTGTCTGCAAGCCGACGGCAGCGCCATGTATACCCTGCAAGGTCTGTGGACCCAGGCCCGCGAACGCCTCAACGTCACGACCGTCATCTACGCCAACAGCGCCTATGCGATCCTGAAGCAGGAGTTGGCCAGCATGGGCGTATCAAACCCCGGTCGCAACGCTACCGATATGATGGACCTGGGCCGTCCCGATCTCGATTGGGTCAGTCTGGCAACCGGCATGGGCGTCGAAGCAAAACGCGTTACCACCGCCGAACAATTCAACGATGCCTTCAAGGCTTCGCTTGGCGTCAAGGGACCGTTCCTCATCGAAGCCGCTATCGGCAATCGTTGACGCGATCCGCAACCGATAAAGCGCCGACCCCCGACGTGGACCTACTTGCCCTGCGCGCGACGCAACGCTGCGGCAAGTGCGCTTTCTCCACCTTCATCGCGAGCCTTGGGCGGGTTCGACGTGGTGCGCTGTTGTCCGCCACCTCCGCCACCGCCGTGATGGCGCTTGCCCTTCAAACCGCTCGACGCAGCAGAAACGGCAGCCCCAGCGTTGCGATCAACCGGCCCCGACTTCATCGTCAGCCCGATGCGCTTGCGGTCGACATCCACCTCTTTCACGCGCACCCTGACAACGTCACCGGCCTTGACCACATCGCGCGGGTCCTTGACGAATTGATCGGACAGTTCCGAGACATGAACCAACCCGTCCTGATGCACACCGACATCGACGAACGCGCCAAAAGCCGTGACATTCGTCACCACGCCCTCCAGCGTCATGCCCGCACGAAGATCGGAAATCTTCTCCACCCCGTCTTCGAACGTCGCCGTCTTGAATTCGGGACGCGGATCGCGGCCGGGTTTTTCCAATTCGGCCAGAATATCGCTGACCGTCGGGATGCCGAAATTCTCGTTGGCAAATTTTTCCGGGCTCAAGGTCCGCAGGAACGCACCATCCCCGATCAATGCCTTGACCGGCTTCTTCGTCGTCTCCGAGATGCGCTTCACGACTTCGTAGGCCTCGGGGTGCACCGCGGACGCATCAAGCGGATTGGAACCGTTCATGATGCGCAGGAACCCGGCCGACTGTTCGAACGCCTTCGGCCCCAGGCGCGCCACCTTCTTGATATCGGATCGTTTTTTAAAAGCGCCGTTGTCGTTGCGATGAGCGACGATGTTTTGCGCGATGGTCTGGTTGAGCCCGGCAACTCTGGCCAACAGCGGCGCAGAGGCCATGTTGACATCGACGCCAACCGAGTTGACGCAATCCTCAACCGCGGCATCGAGCGAGCGGGCTAGCTCTGCCTGATTGACGTCGTGTTGGTATTGCCCCACACCAATGGCCTTCGGCTCGATCTTCACCAACTCAGCCAATGGGTCCTGCAGCCGCCGCGCAATCGAAACCGCACCGCGCAGACTGACGTCGAGTTCCGGGAATTCCCTGGCCGCCAGTTCGGACGCCGAATAAACCGAGGCGCCCGCTTCCGAAACGGTCACCTTGACGGGCTGCGGTGATGAGAGCTGCTTGATCAGGTCGCCGGCAAGCTTGTCGGTCTCGCGGCTCGCAGTGCCGTTGCCAATCGCAATCAACGTCACCTTGTTCTTGCGGCACAGCGCGCCAAGCGTTGCAAGCGAGCCAGACCAGTCGCGGCGCGGCTCATGTGGATAGACCGTTGCCGTATCGAGCAGCTTACCCGTCTCATCGACCACGGCCACCTTGACGCCCGTGCGGATGCCAGGATCAAGGCCCATGGTCACGCGCGGACCCGCTGGTGCGGCCAACATCAAGTCCTTGAGGTTCGACTTGAAGATGTCGATGGCCTCGCCATCCGAGCGCTCCTTCACACGGTTCAAAAGGTCCGTCGACAGCGACTTATGCAGCTTGGTTTTCCACGCTTGCTTGACCGTCTCGATCAGCCAGTTGTCGGCAAGCCTGCGGCGGTCGGAAATACCAAACGCCGACATGATCTTCAGTTCGGCTGGATGCGCCCTACCGGCTTCCACCTCGACATCGACATCAAGCGTCAGGATGTCCTCGTTGCGCCCTCGCAGGAGTGCCAACGCCCGGTGCGATGGCAGCTTGTGGAGGGGCTGCGAGAACTCAAAATAGTCGGAAAACTTCGCCCCCTCACTGGCCTTGCCCTTGCGCACTTTTGAGGAAATTCGCGCAGATCCCCAGAGCCATTCGCGAAGTTCGCCGACCAGCTTGGCACTTTCCCCGATGCGCTCGATCAGGATAAACCGCGCCCCCTCTAACGCCGCCGCCGCATCGCTCACGCCCTTGTCCGGGCTGACGTATTTGCTGGCCTCCGTGTCAGGATCGGTCTCCGGCTTCCCGATCAGGCAATCAGCCAGTGGCTCCAGCCCGCTTTCGCGCGCTATCTGCGCCTTCGTCCGCCGCTTCGGCTTGAAGGGTGCATAAAGATCCTCAAGCGCCACCTTGTTGTCGGCCGCCGCAATCTCCCGGCTCAGTTCCGCAGTCAGCTTGCCCTGTTCCGAAATCGACTTCAGAACCGTCGCCCGCCGGTCTTCCAACTGGTGCAGGTAGCTGAGGCGCTCTTCGATTTTGCGCAGTTGCGTATCGTCCAGCCCCCCGGTTTTCTCTTTCCGGTAGCGCACAACAAATGGAACCGTCGCCCCTTCGCCGAACAACTCGACAACCGCATCGATCTGCCCAACCTTGACGTTCAGTTCCTTGGCGATTTGAGCGTTGATGGCAGTCATACGAGTTCCTTTACGATCGGCCATTGTGGGGTGCCGCAGTTTCTTATCAAGGCCTGCCAGATAACCCGGCTTCCCGCCGTTCAACCCTTGACGTTCACAACCTGGCGCAGGTGATGCACAACCTCGATCAGGTCGGTCTGCGCCGCGATCACCGAGGAGATGTCCTTATAGGCAGCCGGGCTCTCATCCAGCACGTCCTTGTCCTTTCGGCACTCAATCCCCTTGGTTGCTTCCCGATGATCCTTCAGCGTGATCTGCTGCTTGGCTTGCGACCGCGACATCGTCCGGCCCGCCCCGTGCGAGCATGAACAAAAGCTTTCCGCATTGCCCTTGCCGCGCACGATAAACGATCCCGTCCCCATGGACCCCGGAATAATCCCCAGATCGCCTTTGCGCGCCCTGACAGCGCCTTTGCGTGTCACCCAGACATCCTCGCCATAATGCGTCTCTATCGTCGCGTAGTTGTGGTGGCAGTTGACCGCCATATCGCCGATTTTGAACCGCTTGAGGTGCTGGCGCAGCACGCGCAAAACAGCATCCATCATCGCCTGCCGGTTCTCCCAGGCATAGTCCTGCGCCCAGTTCAGCGCTTCCACGTAATCATCGAAGTGCTCCGTGCCCTCGTTCAAATAGGCGAGATTTTCATCGGGCAGGTTGGAGATATGATGGCCCATGTCGCGTTTCGCCAATTCGATGAAATACCGCCCGATAACGTTGCCCGGCCCTCGCGAACCGGAATGAAGCATCACCCAGACGGCATCGTTTTCATCAAGACAAACTTCGATGAAGTGATTGCCGGTGCCAAGCGAACCTAATTGGTGCGACGGTGCCTTGTGCGAAATGCGCGGATGTTTCTCAACGATCAACCGATAGCGCTCTGCCAGCTCCCGCCAACGGCTGGAAACCGAGTTGGGCACGATCTCCCAGCCGCCCTTGCGCGCCCGCCCCTTGGCCGAGACAAAGCCATGCGGCACGGCCCGCTCGATGTCCGAACGGATCTTGGACAGGTTGTCAGGCAGGTCGCGCGCATTGAGCGTCAATTGCCAGGCCATCATTCCGCAGCCGATATCAACCCCCACAGCGGCCGGAATAATCGCCTGCTTGGTTGGAATAACCGAGCCCACCGTTGCTCCCATCCCCCAATGGCAATCGGGCATGGCGGCAACGTGTTTATGGATCACTGGAAGGCGGGCTACGTTTTTCATCTGTTCGATAGCCGTGTCTTCAATGTGAACGTTGCGCGTCCACATCTTGAGCGGCGAGCCGCCCTCGACATCGATAAGATTGAATCCACTCACTGAACAACTCCATCGCTCGCGGCAATCGCGACGCGAATTCTACGCTTTGACAATAACGGCGCTACCGAGAAAATTGCCAGGGCCGGCGACAGACCAACTTCTAAATCTGTGTCAGCTCCGCAAGGCCCAATACACCCAGCAACACGGCCAACAAGCTGAAGACCCATCGCGCGCGCCGCGTCTTTCCAATTCCGCCCAGGATCAGCATTGAAACGATGACCGCAACGGCCACGATGTTGATCAACGCGCAACCGGCCATCCCCAACCCATGGGTGGGCGTCGCACCCTCGATGTAGGTCGCCCCGCCGATGCCGACGAGAACACTACCAAGGAGCCTCGGCCAAAACCCCGACTGAGGTTTGGGCAAACCCAGAATATGACAGGCCGACAGCGGCAACAAAAGGAGCACGCCGCCGCCGCCGAGTTTTAGGACTGTTTCGAGAAACAAGAGTTGCTGCACGCCAACCACGCGTTTTAGGGAGCCATCAGGGTTGGCGAACAGCTAGAGCCCTTTCCGACCAAATCGATTCAATTCTGCTTCTCAAGCGGCGAGTCGATCCAGCAGGAAGGTGATGCAATTCGATCTGGTTGATCGGATAAATCGCCTGACTCACTGGGCGGCCGCCGCTTGGAAGCCCGCAG
>JAHZKP010000078.1 GCA_022600345.1 Alphaproteobacteria bacterium
AGCGGTGCATTCTTGTGAACGTTCATTCGGTCCTCCGGAGAATCACTGACGTTGCGCAACATCAGCGTTCCCGGTCCTGACCGAATGGACAATCTCCAATGGAGAAAGCGAACAACCTTCTGGAAATACACATCTAGCCCGTCAACCGCTTGAGCACCTGCTCGCGACCAATCAACGGCAACAGAACATTGAGTTCGGGCCCGCGGTCGCGTCCCGTAAGCGCAAGGCGAAGCGGATGGAATAGTGCTTTGCCCTTGGCACCGGTCTTCGCCTTCACCGCCTTTGTCCACGCCCCCCAGGTCGCCTCATCCCAGGGCTCTGCCGGGAGTTCTTCAGCCGCCTGCACCAGGAATTCCGCGTTATCGCCCGCCTCCTGCCCTTCCAGTTCCCCATCGACGACCACCCACCAATCGCCAGCATCCGACAACCGCTCCAGGTTGCCCCGGACAGCCATCCAGAAGTCTTCGCCGCCGCCCACATTCATTGCTTCAAGGCGCTCACGAACGTCTGCAAACGGCGTAATGTGCAACAATTTGGAATTGAGTGCCGCCAGTTCGTCGTCGTCAAACCGCCCCGGCGCCAGAGAGATCTTGCCCGGATCGAATAACTCCGCCAGCGTATCGAGTTCCAGATGCGGCTCGATTGCATCCGACGTGCCGATCAGCGCCCCGTGGCTGGCAACCGCCATCGCCTCGAGGCCTGCTTCGCGCATGTTGCGGATCGACAGATCCCCCAGCCGCTTGGACAGAACCTTGCCATCGGCACCCACCAGCAGGCTGTGATGGCCAAACACCGGAGCCTTGGCCCCGATCGCCTCAAACAGTGCCACCTGCACACCCGTATTGGTAACGTGATCTTCACCGCGCAGGATGTGTGTAATCTCAAGCTCGGCATCGTCGACGACGCTGCAAAACGTATAGAGGTAACTGCCGTCGGCACGGATCAGAACCGGATCGGATAACGACCCCAGATCGACCGTCACCTTGCCGCGAATCATATCCGCCCATTCGACCGGCGACGGCTTCGGCGTCAGGTCCTCAGCACCTGAAGTATTCGGCAGCCGGAACCTCCAATGCGGCACACGCCCCTCTTTTTCAAACGCCGCGCGTTCTTCGTCGGTGAGCCTAAGACCGGCCCGGTCGTAGATCGGCGGCAACCCGCGCGCCATCTGGCGGCGACGGCGGCGGTCCAGTTCATCAGGCGTCTCGTAACAGGCGTATAGCAGTCCTTGTTCTCTGAGCTTTTCGGCGGCCAGGTCGTAGCGCTCCAGTCGCGCCGACTGACGCACCTCCTCATCCCACTTGAGGCCAAGCCAGTTGAGGTCTTCCCGGATCGCCTCGACATAATCTTCGCGCGACCGCTCGGTGTCGGTATCGTCGAAGCGCAATAAGAATTGCCCGCCCGATTTCAGAGCGAACAAATAGTTGAGCAGCGCGGTGCGCACATTGCCGATATGAACGAGCCCTGTCGGGCTGGGAGCGAAGCGAACTTTTGGGGTCATGTCAGAGCTTATCAAGGTTTGAGGTCATCAGAAGCGCTGACCCTATCTTGATTGCCATGCGTCTCAAAGCGTCACAGTGGCGCGACAGCCTTTTTGATTGATCCTGATGAGGCTCCAAAACGGACAGTCCGCCTCAACGGCCGACAA
Source organism: Alphaproteobacteria bacterium (assembly GCA_022600345.1). GTDB lineage: Bacteria > Pseudomonadota > Alphaproteobacteria > Rhizobiales > Hyphomicrobiaceae > Filomicrobium. The sequence goes on from JAHZKP010000078.1 coordinate 1,649, forward strand.
CCTGGCGCAGAAAATCAACCAACCGCCCGACATCACGGTCATCGGCACTGGAGAACTTCAGCTTCCGGCCGCTGTGGGTAAACACGGTTAGCTGCATGTATTGAATTCGGTTGAGGCCCACCACCTCGGCCATACTGGCGATACCAAGAATGCTCAGAAACACGAACCCGATCAGAAATCTTTCCAGCCAACTGAATTGCAGTACGCCAATCAGGAAAACGAGAGCGCCAAAGAAAAACATCGTGCCATTGAGTAGCAGACCCTCGACATCCCGCTCGGAAATCTGCTCAACTTTATAGGACGCGATATCCTCCAGCCGGACAGATTGGCTCCCAAGGCGCAATACATCGTCGCCCGTGACGAAATCTTCATCGCCAATAGCAGAGGTTTCTGAAGCTTCGAGCCACCACATGGGCGGACGCTGTTCAAGGAAATATGCCGTTTTCATAATCCGGCATCCTAACGCACGAAGGTTTTCAACCTCCTAACCACCGGGCCGGAAACAGACAATCGATAAAAAATCAATTCAAGAGCGCGTTCGGTTTTGATTGAAACGATGACGCGCTCTAAGCTCTTGATTGGTCGCATGTTCGAACCGCAAAACCGCTCACACTTTTGCTGAACGCACTCTAAGAAAACATCGCCAAACCAATCCTCAGCCCGGATCGCCCTCAATGCGCGGCTGAACAAGTTTCGGGACCGAGCCAACCTCGCCTTCTGACACGCCCGAATCGTCGGCTGGATGCGCATCCCGGTAACCATTTGTTATCGGATAGCGCCGGTCTCGGCCAAAGTTGCGTGCCGAAATCTTGACACCTGGAGCCGCCTGGCGCCGCTTGTACTCCGAAACATATAAAAGCCGCTCAACTCGCTTTATCGTTTCAATATCATGCCCGCGCTCGACGATATCTGATACACCCATTTCCTTTTCCACAAGGCAGGACAAAATATCGTCCAGCACGTCATATGGCGGCAGACTGTCTTGGTCGGTTTGGTTTTCACGAAGTTCGGCGGTCGGCGCTTTGGTGATGATATTCTTTGGAATTACAATACCCGCAGGTCCCATGCCCCCGTTCGGCACATGTTCGTTACGCCATTCAGAAATCCGATAGACCTCGGTCTTATACAGATCCTTGATTGGATTGAACCCGCCATTCATGTCGCCATAAAGCGTCGCATAACCAACCGACATTTCCGATTTATTTCCGGTTGTCAAAACCATCGAACCGAACTTATTCGAAAGCGCCATAAGGATGACGCCACGCGCCCGGCTTTGAATGTTCTCTTCGGTAACGCCTTCATCCAATCCCGAAAACAATTCGCCCAGCGCCAGCCCAAATCCTTCGACAGCAGGTGCAATCGGGACCGTGTCATAGCGCACACCCAGCGCTTCAGCACACGCCTTTGCATCCGTCAGGCTCTCATCAGACGTGTAGCGATACGGCAGCATCACGCAATGAACACGCTCCGCGCCCAGCGCATCGACGGCCATCGCCGCCACAAGCGCGGAATCGATTCCTCCCGACAACCCCATGACGACACTTGGAAAACCGTTCTTGTCAACGTAATCGCGAAGCCCAAGCACGCAGGCCTCATAAGCCGCCGCATCGTCCTGGCTAAGCACCGCCCGCTCGCCCTGCCGACAGCGCCAACCTTCCGGCCCCTTTTCCCATTCGGTTACCTGGACGACCTCCTCCCAGCCCGGCAACTGCACCGCTAGGTGACAATCGGCGTTGAGCACGAACGATGCCCCATCGAAAACAAGTTCGTCCTGACCGCCAACCTGATTGACGTAAATGAGCGGCAAATCGCTTTCGGTGACGCGCGCTACCGCAATGTTGATGCGCAAATCCGGCTTGGCCCAATCGAACGGCGAACCGTTGGGAACGATGATCAACTCCGCGCCGCACTCAGACAGGCACTCGACGACATCTTCAATCCAGATGTCTTCGCAAATCGGCACACCCAGCCGGACACCCCGGAAATTGATCGGCCCGGGCATGGGTCCCGCCGCAAATACCCGCTTTTCATCGAACACGCCGTAGTTGGGCAGCTCCGCCTTGAAGCGGAGGGCGGACACTTCACCCCCATCGATCAACGCCACGGCGTTATAAACCTTGGCCTCCTCAGGCCAAACCGTACCGATCAGCATGCCCGGCCCATCGTCTTCAGCCGTCTTGCTGGCAAGATCCATGACGCAACGCCGGCTCGCCTCCTGGAATGAAGGTTTCAGCACCAGATCTTCAGGCGGATAGCCCGCAAGGTACAGCTCGGGAAAAACGATCAAGTCGGCGCCCAGGCGCTGCGCTTCCCGGCGAGCCTCCAGCGCCTTTGCCGCGTTGGCCTCCAGGGCCCCGACAGTTGGATTGAGCTGCGCGATAGCGATCTTCATGAATGTCCGCACCTGTTTTCTGCTTGGCACCGGAAAAGGCAATTGCTGAGCGGCAAGCAAGCATCCGGCCCGACTCCGCATTCAGCCAGCATACGCCAACCGTGCAAAGCCGACCGCCCGGCGACAGCCACTCGGTCGCTCGAAATCAGTCCGGCTTCCACGACAACATCGCCCGCGCATGTTCCATCGTTTGCACCTCGTGAACGGTGCCATCAAGCACCACGTATTTCCAATCGAGTGCCGGTGAAGCTGCGATGTCCTCGGGCGTAATCGCCTCCAAAACATCCTGAAAGCCAGTCACGAAGTCCCACATGATTTCATACTGCTCGGCATCTGAGAATTGGGACCAGTCTTTCGGCAGAAAACCGGCAACGTCCTTGTGAAAGACGACATCGCCAACCCTTTGCGGCAACAAATAACCCATCGCCACCTGCTCGGCGACGGCATTCATGAAACCCAGTTGAACGAGCCCCGAGCAGATAAACTCGTTGGGTGGCTGCAGACTGCGGCGGCGACGCCCCTTGATCGCACTTCGCGCCCCCCAGATCCGTGCCTTGATGCCAAACAACAATTCGTTGGCCACACTCCACCCGAGCCGAAACACCGTTGCATACGAGTACGTCGATTGGATTGAATTCAGCATCCTTCCCCGCACCAGCCGCTGGGCGCGCTCATCAAACCACGTTCCCTTCAGGCGCTTGATCCCAACCACCTGGCGACGGTCGTTGAGGTAGTTGGCAAGGTTGTTAAGATCCACACCCTTCGACGAACTCTCGATCACAAACGTGTTGTTGAACCCCTGCTCCTGGTGGGGCACCAAGAACACCAAGGCGGCATGCGAAAACGAACCGCGCGTCGCCCACCTGATCAGCCATGAGCGCAAGTCGCGATGCTTTCGCGTCAGGATGACATCGGCCCTGTTGAGATAAGGCCCCTTGAGGAAGTCTGCCACCGGCATCGGAAAACCGGTTGATTGCGTTTCCGGCGCCGTCGCCTGCTGAGCAGTCGATTGAACCGCTTCCATATTTGCCAAACCTCCCGCCAACCGAACTGCATACCCGCGACGACAGCGCTTATGCCATCATCATAAGGCGTTCGTGAGTCGCATTCGCGCTGCGCACACAAACGAACTCAGCCCGCTCTAAGCAGAAGCAGCAGCTAAGGTGCCTGCCTCGCGCTCCTGTTGCATCAACTGGGCAACCAGGAAGGCGAGCTCCAGCGATTGGTCGGCATTGAGACGCGGATCGCAATGTGTGTGATAGCGGTCTGACAGATCGGCATCCGAAATCGCAACCGCGCCACCCGTGCACTCGGTGACATTATCGCCCGTCATCTCCACGTGGATGCCGCCTGGATGGGTACCTTCGGCACGGTGAATGGCAAAGAACTCCTGCACCTCGCTCAAGATCCGATCAAACGGCCGGGTCTTATAGCCGGTGTCGGCCGAAATCGTGTTGCCGTGCATCGGATCGCAGGTCCAAACGACTTTCCGGCCTTCTCTTTCGACAGCCCGGATCAGCTTGGGCAGATGCTTTTCAACATTGCCCGCCCCGAACCGGCAGATCAGCGTGAGGCGTCCTGGTTCATTATCGGGGCTGATCTTGTCGATTAGCTCCAGCAACCCATCAGGCTCCAGCGTCGGGCCGCACTTGAGACCGATCGGATTGTTGATGCCGCGCACGAATTCGACATGCGCGTGGTCAGGCTGGCGCGTACGGTCGCCGATCCACACCATATGACCTGAGGTTGCATACCATTCCCCAGACAGTGAATCGGTTCGCGTCAAGGCCTGCTCATAACCCAACAGCAAGGCTTCGTGGCTCGTGAAGAAGTTCGTCTGGTGCAACTGCGGTGTGTTTTGCGCCGTAATCCCGATCGCCCGCATAAAATCCAGGCTCTTGGTGATATCGTTGGCGAGCGCCTCATAGCGCGGACCTTGGCTGGAATCGCGCACAAAGCTCATGTTCCACTGATGCACGCACTCCAGGTCGGCGAAACCGCCCTGCACGAACGCACGCACCAGGTTCGCCGTCGCCGCCGCCTGCCGGTAACCTTGCAGCATACGCGTTGGATCGGGTATGCGCGCTTCCGCTGTAAACTCCATGCCGTTGATGATATCGCCGCGATAACTGGGCAATTCGACCCCGTCACGCGTTTCGGTCGGCTTGGACCGCGGCTTGGCGAACTGCCCGGCCAACCGGCCAACCTTCACCACCGGCGTCGACCCGGCATAGGTCAACACAACCGCCATTTGCAGGAAAACGCGCAGGAAGTCGCGAATATGATCGGCACCATGCTCGGCAAAGCTCTCCGCGCAGTCGCCGCCCTGCAACAAGAACCGCCGCCCCTCGGCCACCTCGGCCAAACGGCGCTTCAACTCGCGGGCCTCGCCAGCAAACAACAGCGGCGGAAAACTGGCAAGCTTGGCTTCGACATCCTTCAGCGCCGCGCTATCGGGGTATTCGGGCACCTGCTGAATCGGCAATCCGCGCCAGCTATCGGGCGACCAGGCGGCTTTGTTTGCCGACATCATTCAAACTCCTCAGATTTCCTGACAGGCCGGTCCGCGCTTCAATTACACCGCGAAGCAACAGGTCCCGACCCGTTCTTGATTGTTCTCATTCAGAATGGACCCGGCCCCAGCCGAGAGCCACGACCTCACGGGGCCTCTTCGCACGCCTTATAGGACATCGCCAAGCCCAAGGCCAAGTGCCGACTTCCAACAACGTCCCTCAACACGCCCAACGCCGCGCTCACATCAGTTCAGACGGTGCATTTCCACCTCTATGGCGATCCGGATTTCGTCAGAAATCAGCGGAATCCCCCGCGTCATCCCCCATTCCGAACGCAATATCTTGGTGCGCCCTGAAAAGCCTGCCGCCGTCACCCCCTGGTAGATCGGGTTAATCTCAGCCAACGGATGCTCGCCCAGAAAATTCCAAACCACTGCCAGCATGACCGGCTTCGTCACCCCGTTGAAGGTAAGATCGCCCGAAACGTTGGCTGTCTTCCCGCTTGTCGGCACAACCGACGTACTCTTGAATTTGATATCGGGATGGGCGGCGGCTTTGAAATAGTCGTTGGTATCGCGCAAGACCCCGTCAAGTGCAGCAACACCGCTCATCACGCTTGCCACCTTGATCGTCACATCGACCTGCGATTTCTCTGGGTTGAGCGGATCGAAGGCAACCCGGCCGATAACGTCGCCAAACCGGGCCGATTGTCGCGAAAGCCCCAGATGATCCCAACTGAACCGCACATGGCTGTGATCCTTGTCGAGAATGAAGACCCCGCCCTTTGGCTGCGAGGCGCCACCTACGTCCTGCGCCCAGCCACTGCTGGAAAGACAGATTGCAGCCAAAGACAACGCAAGACACCAGCCAAGATTCAAGGTTGCATAACGCACGCAAAATCCCCTTCGAAATCGCGATGATTGTATCAGTCCGACGGTTCAAAGCCCCGCCGACATGCCACCGTCGACAGCCAACTCGGCACCCGTCACAAAGCCCGACTCATCGGAGGCGAAGAATAACGCAGCAGCAGCCACATCCTCACCGCACCCAAACCGCTTCAACGGTGTCTGATCGATCAGCGCCTTGTTGATCATCGGGTTGCGGATAAATCTATCGGTCAACGCCGTCTCAATGAAGCCCGGAGCAAGCGCATTCACCCGAATACCAAATGGCGCATATTCGACAGCCAAGGCCCGCGTCAGTGCCGATACCGCTCCCTTGGTCGCCGAATACCCGGCAAGCTGTCGCAAGCCCCTATGCCCCATGATCGAGGCGACATTGATCAGCGACCCTTTGCCTGATGCCTTCAACAGATCAAACCCATCACGCGCAATCCGCACAACGCCGTCCAGGTTAACTTCGCGGATCTTTACCCAGTCCGCATCGCTCAAGTGCCGGAAGTCCTCGCGAACATTCAACCCGGCATTGTTGACCAACACATCGATCCGCCCCGGCCCAGCGCCAATGTCGCGAAACAACGCCGAAACATCCTGACCCTTCGAGACGTCAACCGCCATTGCCGAGGACGCAAGCCCCGCTTCATTTAGCGCCGCCGCACCTGCTTGCGCCCCCTCTCCGTCAATATCGGTGAGGTAGACATGAGCACCTTCGCGCGCAAACACGCCGGCAATCGACAAGCCGATACCCGCCGCAGCCCCCGTTACCACCGCAATCTTTCCGTCCAGGCGTCTGGTATCAGTCACTTCAAGCTCGTCCTCAATCTATGGAATATTCACGCTAGACCGCCAGGCAACCGCTTGACTAACTACCGGCTTGCCGTCGCGTTTCGGTCTTGTTGCGCATCGTCACGAGTTCCTCGGCAGCCGATGGATGCAACGCCATGGTGCGGTCGAAGTCGGCCTTCGTTGCCCCCATCCGCATCGCAATTGCCGCCATCTGAACAATCTCACCCGCATCGTCGCCAACGATGTGACATCCCACAACCCGGTCACTTTCCCCATCGACCAGCAGCTTCATCAGCACCTTCTCATCCCGTCCCGACAACGTCGCGCGCATCGGCCGGAACTCGGATTTATAGATGTCGAGCACCTTGCACTGCTCGATCGCCTCATGTTCGGGCAAGCCGACGGTGCCGATCTCCGGTGTTGAAAACACCGCAGTCGGAATCATCTGGTGATCGATCTCCCAGGGCTTGGCACCAAACTGCGTATCGGCAAATGCATGGCCTTCGCGAATGGCAACAGGCGTCAGGTTGAAGCGGTCGCAAACATCGCCAACGGCAAACACGTTGTCGATATTGGTGGCGCTGTTCTTGTCAACGACAATATGGCCGTTCCAGCCCTGCTTGACGCCGATCTCCTCCAGTCCCAGCCCTTGAACGTTAGGACTGCGCCCGATGGCAAACATGAATTGATCGGCCTCCAGATGAGCGCCGTTGTCCATATGTCCGACCAGCCCCCGGCCGGTCTTTTCAATCTTCGTGAACACCTGCCCCAGCACCAGCCGAATGCCGCGTTTCTGATAGGCCTCCATGACGGCATCGCGCAGGTCCTCATCAAAGCCGCGCAGGATTTTCTCGCCGCGATAGACAAGGCTCACGTCCGCTCCCAGCCCGGCAAAGATGCCGGCGAACTCGACGGCGATATACCCCCCGCCATACACCACCACCCGTTCAGGAAACTGTGCCAGATCGAAGGCTTCGTTCGAGGTGATGACGTGCTCTATGCCCTCCATCTTGTCGTCGATGTTGGGCGCCCCACCGGTTGCAATCAGGATCTTGTCAGCGCTCACCGTCCGACCCGACGACAGCCGCAACGTGTGCCGGTCGACAAACGTCGCCCGTTCTTCAAACACCGTGACATCGGCGCCATCGAGCCCCGACTTGTAAAGCCCTTCAAGCCGCGCAATTTCCTTGTCCTTGGCGGCAATCAACCGGGGCCAATCGAACGTCGGTTCTTCGGCATCCCAACCGAAGCCGGCTGCATCCTCAAAGGCATCTGAATAACGCGAGGCGTAAACCAACAGCTTCTTGGGCACACATCCGCGAATAACGCAGGTTCCCCCAAACCGGAATTCTTCCGCCAGAGCAACCCGCGCCCCATGGCCGGAAGCAATACGCGCAGCCCGCACGCCCCCCGATCCGCCACCAATGACAAACAGGTCAAAATCATACGACGTCATCTCAATCCCTCGAAGGTTTCAGCAGCCGAACCCACAGGCTCATTCCGGTCGGTCTAGCCGGATAGATAGACCGGACTGGCAAACCCGGAAACGCCGTAGCCCGACAACTCTGGTCACATCGACGTGTGGGGTTTAAACGCCCTCGATGTCATCGTCGCGCTGCGCTTCCATGATCCGCACGCCGTCATCTTCACCGATGACCGCGATATCGCAAATATCAAGGAACAGTCCGCTTTCCACGACCCCGGGCACGAATTTCAGCGCATCATCCAATTCCTCGGGCTCATCAATCCGCTTGAAGTCACAGTCGATGATATAATTCCCGTTATCGGTAACGAAGGTTTCCCCATTCGCCCCCTTGCGCAGGATAATGTCTCCCTCGCAACCGATGTCGGACACCAGCGCTTCAATCATGTCGATCGTCGCAGTCAAGCCGAATGGCACCACCTCGACCGGCAACTTGAATGCGCCAAGCGTTTCGACAACCTTGCCGGTGTCCGCCATGATGACGACCCTGTCAGACGCCATCGCAACGATCTTTTCGCGCAACAGCGCACCGCCACCGCCCTTGATCATCCGCACTTCGCCATCAATTTCGTCGGCGCCATCAAACGTGATGTCGATCTCGGGCGTTTCATCAAGCGTGGATACAGTAATGCCGCGCTCCTCGGCCAATTGGCGGGTCGCTTCCGACGTCGCAACGCAGATCACGCTCAGCCCCGCCTTCACCCGCTCACCGAGCAGCTTCACAAAACAAGCCGCCGTCGATCCGGTTCCCAGCCCGATCCGCATGCCCGGTTCAACCATCTCAACGGCGCGCATTGCTGCTTTTTTCTTCTGTTCGTCAGCCGACATGCCAGTTCCTCATTTTGATTACGCGGGGCACAGTCAGGCCGCTTTCGAACGGTCCGTTTGCAGCCCCAAATTTTTCAATTGACCGAACCATTACCCGATTGCCAGCCCACTGGCGATGATTTACCGCGCAGCAAGCCGGTTAATTCATTCTTGTCGGCGCATTGCCGGGAAAGGCTGACTAAAGCCCCCCCATCAAGACGTATTTCTGCTCCAGGAATTCTTCGATGCCGTGATGCGACCCTTCCCGGCCAAGACCCGACTGTTTGACCCCGCCAAAAGGTGCCAACTCACTCGACATGATCCCCTCGTTGACCCCGACCATGCCAAACTCCAGGGCTTCTGCAACGCGCCACACCCGTCCGATATCACGTGCATAAAAGTAGGCAGCCAGACCGAATGGTGTGTCGTTGGCCTGCCTGATCACGTCGTCCTCGTCGCTGAAACGAAACAGCGGCGCCACCGGCCCGAACGTCTCTTCGCGGGCAACCAGCATGTCCTTCGTGACACCGGTCAAGACTGTGGGTTCATAGAAGTTTCCACCCAGTTCGTGAACCTTCCCTCCTGTGATCGCCTTGGCGCCCTTTTGAAGCGCATCGCGAACGTGCTCCTTCACTTTCGCCAGGCCATCCGAATTGATCAGCGGCCCAAGCGTCACGCCATCATTGCGGCCAGGCCCCGCCTTCAGGGACTTGGTCGCCGACACCAACTTTGCAGCAAATTGATCGTACACCGCCTCTTGCACATAAATCCGGTTGGCGCACACGCACGTCTGGCCGGCATTGCGGTACTTGGACGCCATCGCCCCCTCGACCGCCTTATCCAGATCAGCGTCGTCGAAAACAATAAACGGCGCATTCCCGCCCAGCTCCAGCGACACCTTTTTGATTGTTTCCGCCGATTGCCGCATCAAGATCCGGCCAACTTCAGTCGAACCCGTGAACGTTACAACCCGCACTTTCTCATTTGCGGTCAGCTCCGCCCCGACGGGCACCGGGTCGCTTGTCGTCACGACATTGAAGACCCCGGCTGGAATTCCTGCCTGATGGGCCAGCTCTGCCAGAGCCAACGCAGACAACGGCGTATCTTCTGCAGGCTTGACGACAGCCGTACACCCGGCAGCCAAAGCGGGGGCAACCTTTCGCGTGATCATCGCATTTGGAAAGTTCCACGGCGTGATCGCCGCCACGACTCCGACCGGCTGCTTTACAACAACAATGCGGGCATCCGGCTTGAAGGTCGGGATCGTCTCGCCATAAACCCTCTTGGCCTGCTCGGCAAAGAACTCCACGAATCCGGCCCCATAGCCGATTTCACCCTTGGCCTCGGTCAGCGGTTTGCCCTGCTCGCACGACAAAATCAGCGCCAGCTCATCGGTGTTCTCCACGATCAGGTCATACCAGCGGCGCAAAACCTGCGCTCGTTCCTTCGCCGTTGTCTTCGACCAGGTCTGAAAAGCTCGGTCGGCCGCATCAATGGCCGACTTTGTCTCCTCAGCCCCCATGTCGGGAACCTTGGCGATTTCTTCACCCGTCGCCTTGTCGATAACCGGTGTCACCCCTGTTCCAACCCAGGCACCATCGATATAGGCCTGCGTTTTTAGCAACTTTCCCGTAGCTTCGCCCATCTCGAATTGTTCCTTTTGAAGAACCTGCCAAGGCACGACACCAACGAGGCAAGTATTTGTAATCGGATTGCAATCGCCGGAGCCGAACGCGGCTGGCAATGCCCTACTCCATTGTGTAAGCAGGCCATAGCACCCATTCAAGCTCGTGGCCGTTCAAAGGTTTGACAGTAAATCAGGACCAACCCCGCAATGCGTGACATGACGATTGTCTTCGACCTGGACGGAACGCTGATCGACACAGCCCCCGATCTGGTCGATGCCACCAACCACGTGCTCGCCGCGTTGAAGCTGTCGGCGGTCCCTGAAACCGACCTGCGCAATTGGATCAGCTTCGGCGCCCGCCGCATGATCACCGAAGCGCTCTTCCATCACGGCCAAACCCTGACCGACCCGCAGGTTGACGACCTCTTGGCCCAATTCCTGGATTATTACGAAGCCAACATCGCAAACCGCAGCCGCCCCTATCCCGGCATTGTCGATGCGATCGACCAGTTGCTCGACCAAGGCGCAACACTGGCCGTCTGCACCAACAAGCGCGAAGCCCTCTCGCTCAGCCTGCTCAACGAACTGGACTTGACCAGCCGGTTTGCCGCCATTGCCGGCCGCGACACGTTCCCTGTGTTCAAACCCGACCCAGAACACCTGCTGGGCACCATCCGCCTTGCCAACGGCGATCCAGCCCGCGCCATCATGGTCGGCGACAGCGCCACCGACATCGCCACCGCCAAGGCAGCCCGCATCCCCGTCATCGCCGTCAGCTTCGGCTACACCGACGTTCCTGCGGCCCAATTGGGCGCCAACGCCCTCATCGACTGCCACACAACCCTGCTGCAAGCCATCGCCCAATTGCGCCAGGACTCGGCAGTCGCGTCAAAACCGGCTATCTGATTTTTCTCTTCCGACGGATAAACCGGCCATCCTAGCAGGCTGTTAAAGAACTCATGTGGCTCGCGACACCTGTCACTTTTTCGCATTCGGCCAGAAGCGGCGCGCAGCGCGATATGGGTTATAGTGCTGAAAGCGCGTCTGCGACACGATGGGCCAGTGCCGCGACGCCGCCGAGGCGAAAAAGTGCGGTGTCCCAAGGGGATGCGGCGAAATTGACTGCCGGACTGCGTTGCGCCGGTTTGCCGTGGGATCCACCACACCTG
>JAHZKP010000079.1 GCA_022600345.1 Alphaproteobacteria bacterium
ATCCTGCCGGGCAAATCGCTTGTCATGCCAACATACAACACCCCACGAGGCGCACTGGCAGTAATGTAGATGTAAAAGAGTTTTAGGTGCTCGGGATACATTCGGCGGGCCTCAGTACCGATGACAGCAAGATCCCGGCTCGCCGCCGCGCCCCACGGCGCGACTGCGTCCGGGAACGCAAATAGCAGGCCTGAGCGATGGGCGAGCCATGCCTTTCAACGTAACATCAAATATTCTGCGTCCCCGGAAAATGCGATCAGCATTTATCCGGGGTCCTGCCGGCTGGATTTACAGGATTGGACCGGCTCTAAAAAATCCAGCCCGAGTGGACTAAACAAGAGACGCCCCAGAACTGAAGCGCCAACTAAAACATGGGGCTCGCCAACGTATCGGTGTGCCCGACAATGGCCCCAGTACGCTTCATGGCCGACCAGCTTGCAAACGATTTGGGATCGACCTTCCCCGTCTCAGGAATGGCCTCAACGAAGCCCGCGTGCAATTCCCTCACAAGCTCGCCGTCTCCATGGCGCTCATCAAGCTCCCAAGGGCTGTCACCCTCAAGCACGCTGTAGTCACCCAGCTTGAATTGATCCGACAATGACAGCGCTGCCGTCGGTCCTAATGACAACCCAAGCCCCTTGTCGGTCATCTGGTGGGCATGAAACGCAGCCGTCACCGCGTTGTCATAAGGGTGATGCGGCTTCCATCGCTGAACGCCGTTGTAGGTGAGGACGGTATAGAAAACTGCCTTGCGCTTGATAACCGCCCGCGCGAATTTCCGAATGAAGGCCTCGGACGCCAGATCGAAGAATGCCGCCGCCGTCACCAGGTCGCAAGCCTCCCCAAGCGCGCCCTCCAGATCTGTCGCAAGATCAGCCTGCCGGAAATTCACCGTCAATTGCTGGTGTCCCTTCTTCAGGCGCACCTTGGAGCCATCGGCTTCAACCGCATCGGCCCACTTGGCCAGTTCCGACCGCGCCGCCAACAGAAGCTGGGCATCGTAATCAACCAGCGTCCACGACTGCTGAGACGGCAACAAGCCAGCCATGGCGCGCAGGTTGGACCCCGTCCCACATCCGATATCGACAACCGAAACCTGATCGCGCAACGCAAACCGAGCCGACAAAGCTTCAGCTAATTCGTGGTTTCTCGACCGGTGATCGGCTGCTTCACGAAGACTTAGCCAAGTGCTGGAAAATCCTGCCATTCCTATCAAGTCCCGATCTGAGATTTCACCAGCAGGATTTTTGTCAAACCTTGAGCCCCATAACCACGGCGGCAACGCGCCGCGCCGTTTCATTCCAAGTCGGCAGCTTGCGACCCGCATCCCACGACGCATCGGCAAGCTTGCTGCGCAACTTCCGGTCACTCAGAACGTTTTCCAATGCCCGGCTCAAGGCTTCGGCATCGCCCGGCTTCACCTTGACTGCGGCGCCATCGGGAACCGTTTCGGCCGCAGCCCCACCCGTTGTGCAAACGATCGGCAGACCACGTGCCATGGCTTCGCCCAGAACCATGCCGTAACCTTCAAACAAGGATGGCAGTACGAAGACATCAGTCGACTCGTAGAAGCGATCGAGCGTTGCTGGCACCACGACACCCGAAAGCGTCACCCTATCCACCAGCCCTGCCTGCGCAACCTGCGCCAAAAGGGCGGAAGTCGCCTCCTCGTCGCGATCCTTTGCCCCCGTAATTGTCAACCGCCAGTCCAGTTCCTTGATCGCCTCCAGCGCATCGACCAGCACATCATACCCCTTGCGCTGCGTCACTGCACCAACAGCCAGCAATTGCATCGGCGTGCCCGTCCCGGTTGCCCGCTGCGCAGGGTCAGTACCCGGTTCGGCAATCGAGATCGATTTAGCGGGCACTCCATAGTCGCTTTCCAATATGCGCTTGGTCGCGGCACTTGGAACGATGACATGATCGGCCAACGCCAGCGCCTCACGTTCCGATCTCGCCAATTCCGCCCGGCGCTCTTCGCTCAAACCGGTTTCCAGCGCCAGAGGGTGGTGCACCAGCGCGATAATGCGTTGCGCAATCCCCTCGGCCAGATCCTTTGGAAATGCGCCGTAAGCCAATCCGTCAATCAGCAACGTTGCATTGGCGGGCAGTTGCGCCGCCCCCTTTGCGACCGCTTCGCACTCCGCCGCGCTCGGATTTGGAAATCCAGATGGCAACTCGACATGCTTGACCGCAACCCCGAACGAGGGCAGCGCCGCCATCAGCCGCCGGTCATATCCATACCCGCCGGTTGGAGCATCGATGTCGCCAGGAATGGCAAAGTAGACTTCAGTCACCGATCGGCCCCTCATAAGTTGCTCGTGCCAGATCCGTTTCGTGCAGCGTCACACGGATTTTGGCGATGCCTTGTCCATCTTCGCCCAGTTCGCCGGTCTCCGCGGCCGTGGCGATTTCATCAAAGATATGCTTTGCCAGAAACTCCGTCGTTGTGAGTTTGCCAGCAAATTGCGGCAGTTCGTCGAGGTTCTTGTAAGCCAGAGGCTTCAATGTCTCAGACAGAACGTTAAGCGCCGCTCCGATGTCGACAACCACATTCTGCTTGGTCAGCTTGGCGCGAAAAAACGCAACATCGACAACAAACGTCGCCCCATGCATGTGCTGCGCCGGCCCGAAAAAAGGATCGGGAAGCGAGTGGGCGATCATGATGCGGTCGCGAACTTCAACGGAATACATGGTCTTAAGGCTCCTTACCTCAGGGCGTTGACCGGTTGACTGGTCGCCTCACGTGTAGCCGATCACGGGTGCCAGGGCATCCGAATCAGAACTCAGGATGCCCGCAAGAAGCATCGGTGCCTCCTCGAACGCAATCTCTTCGTTAACGAGCAAGTCCAGTTGCGGGCAATCGAGAAGTTTCATGGCAGCGCCGATGCGTCGCCGGTAGTTCCACCTGGGCCGTCGCGATGGCGACACCTGACCGACCTGCGAAGAGATCAGCTGCAAGCGGCGCGAATGAAATGCCCCCCCTAAAGGCACCGACACCGGTCGCTCACCATACCACGACAATTCCACCACCCTTGCCTCATTGCCAGCACACGCAATCGCCGTGGCCAATCCGGCTTCGCTGGCAGAGGCATGAAACACCACGTCGCAATCAAGCCCCACACCTCCCTCGATGTCTTTGGGAGTAGCGAATCGGGCACCGAACGCCTCGGCGATTTGCTGCCTGGATTCGTTGGGATCGATCACGATTACGTCAGCCCCCGGAAGGCGCGCCGCCAGAAATGCGACCAGCAGTCCCACCACACCGCCGCCAACCACCGCTATTCTGTCGCAGGGGCCGCTTGCCACATCCCAATGTGCGTTAAGTGCTGTCTCCATGTTGGCCGCCAGCGTTGCGCGTTTGGCAGGCACGTTGCAAGGGATTGCAACGAGCATTTCAGGGTCAATCTGGAAATAGTCCTGATGCGGATGCAGGCAGAAAAATGCATGTCCGATCAGATCTTTAGGGCCTTCCTCGACAATCCCTGTCGCGCAATAGCCGTATTTTACTGGGAAAGGAAAATCACCCGCCTGCAGTGGCGCCCGCATACGTTCGTACTCGCTTTCCGGGACCATTCCCGAGAGCACGAGTCGTTCCGTGCCACGGCTGATGCCAGAAAACAAAGTACGCACCAGACAGGCACCCGGTAACGAACTGGAGAGCTGTTCCGTGCGTAACACCACCTTCGAGGGTTCCGCGTACCACAAAGAGCGCACGTATCGTTGATTTGACGGCGAACGGTCCGCCTCAGGAAATACGGTCATGACGGTTACCACTGCCAAAGAAGCCAAAGGGCCTGCGGCAGAAAAGAGAGATTGAGACCATGAGCGACACTGTAGAAACTGCAACCAAGCTGAACCTGCCACCCCGGCGCAAAAGGCTTAGCCTACCCACCCGCCTCCAGTCCATCTCCCAACTGCGTCGCCGGCGTATCATCTTTGCCGCTCTCAACATCGCCACCTACATCGTGCTGCTAACCGCCGCTGCTTATCTGATGAGTTCAGGCGGCTGGACGCTGGTCGACGCTATCATGTTCGCTTGCTTTGCTATCGGCACCCCGTGGGCGGTCATTGGCTTCTGGAACGCGGTAATCGGCCTGTGGCTGCTGCATGGACGCACGGATGCGATCGACGCCGTCGCCCCGTATGCGCGCGCTGGCGACCAGGACACGCCGATTTTCGCTCAAACCGCTATTTTGATGACGTTGCGCAACGAAGACCCAGCCCGCGCAATTCGCCGCCTCCAGACCGTCAAGGCCAGCCTCGACCAAACCGGTCACGGCAAATCCTACAGCTACTTCCTGTTGAGCGACACCGACGATGCCCAGGTCGCCGCCGCCGAAGAAGCACTCGTTGCCACCTGGAAAACGTCCACGCCCGATTCCGGCCGCATCGTATATCGCCGCCGCACCGACAATTCCGGCTTCAAGGCCGGCAATGTGCGCGACTTCTGCGAGCGCTGGGGCAGCGACTACGACCTGATGCTGCCGCTTGATGCCGATAGCCTGATGTCAGGCGAGGCGATTGTTTCGATGACCCGCATGATGCAGGCCCACCCTCGCATCGGCATCCTGCAAAGCCTCGTTGTCGGCATGCCCTCATCCAGCGCCTTCGCGCGCATCTTCCAATTCGGCATGCGCCACGGCATGCGCTCCTACACCATGGGCCAGTCCTGGTGGACGGCCGATTGCGGACCCTTCTGGGGCCACAACGCGCTCGTCCGCATTCGCCCCTTCAAGGTGCACTGCCACTTGCCCGTTCTCAAGGGTAAGCCACCACTGGGCGGCCACATCCTTTCACACGACCAGGTCGAGGCCACCTTGATGCGCAAGGCGGGCTACGAAGTCCGCGTGCTGCCCTACGAGATCGGCTCGTGGGAAGAAAACCCGCCCACCATCATCGACTTCGCTCAACGAGACGTGCGCTGGTGCCAGGGCAACATGCAATACGCCAAGCTCCTGAACTACCCCGGCCTGCTTCCGCTGAGCCGCTTCCAGCTTGCCTGGGCGATGCTGATGTTCCTCGGCGTCCCGGCCTGGACCCTGATGATCGCCCTGCTCCCCGCAGCAGCCTATGAAGCCAGCTCGATTGCCGATTACCCGGTGACTTTGGCCATCGCCCTCTATATCGCATTCTTCACGATGTACCTCGCGCCCAAGACAGCCGGCCTGATCGACGCAGCCCTCACCAAGGGCGGTATGGCAAGTTTTGGCGGCCCGGCAAGATTCGTGGCAAGCGCGCTGATCGAGCTTGTCTTCTCCTTCCTGCAAGGCGCCGTCTCGACCATTCGGACAACCATCTTCATGATCGGCCTGGCTTTCGGAAAATCCGTCACCTGGGGCGGCCAGTCGCGCGATGCCCATGGCATATCGTGGCGCACGGCAATTGAAGATTTCTGGCCCCAGACGCTGTTCGGTGTCCTGGTCTGCACCGCGCTTTATGCAATCTCGCCGGCAACCTTGTTGTGGAGCCTGCCGCTGACGCTGGGTTACCTCGTCGCGATGCCGTTTGCCGTTGCAACGGCCAAGCCCGCTTTCGGTGAATGGCTCAAGGCGAAAGGCCTTTGCGGCATTCCAGAGGACTTCGATCTGCCTGATGAAATCAAGGCGCTCGACGCCCCCATGCCCGACCACGCGGGACCAGACCAACGCGGCCCCGACTTGCCCCCGCGGCTGCCAATCGCTCACCGTGCAGCTTAGCTCCCAAATGTGCTGCAATCCAATCCTGGAACTGCCGGGTTTGGATTGCAGGATTTCGTGATAGGGGCTAAACCTTGCCTTGAACAATCAATGGACGTGGAACGATTGGCGAGCAAACCGGCATGAACAAAAGATTGGAAGCGATTCTGGAAGACGCCCGGCGTCTCACGACCCAAGAGCGTCGCGAATTGCTCGAGCGTCTCGATTTGGAGTTTCACCATGATTTCCCTGACGACTCCGCAGACGAAATAGCAGCTGCTTGGCTACAGGAGGTCGACAGTCGTTTAGCTTCTCTCGAACGGGGAGAAGCTAAATTCAGCGCCTCCTATGTCGTCAAATCGCGGCTCCGTGAACGACTTGCTAAATCATGAAGGTCGTATATCTGGCCGAAGCCGAACAAGAACTCATTGATGCCCTGGAATACCTCACAACTACCTCATCATCACGCGAAATTGGAGAAGCTTTTCTCAATGACCTGGATGAAACCGAAGCCCGCGTGATCGAGTATCCGTATGCACAGCCCATCGCCGGCAAGCAGACACGGCGCTGCATATTCAAGCGGTTTCCCTATCAACTGATTTACACCATCGCCGCTGATGAAATCCGCATCCTCGCTGTCGCACACCTAAAGAGGCGACCAGGATATTGGCGTTAGAGTCCACCCTCCTGGGTGCGAACAGGCTATACACATGACGTCAATCGACCTCAGCACCAACAGGCTAGAGCAATTGAAGGCGGACAACCCCCGCCTTCGCCGCTCGCTTGAAGTCTACTATGGCGATCCCGCCCGCGACGCTGCAATGGACGCCCTGCACGCGAGATTCATTGCGCCCGGCAACCTTGCCTTCGACATCGGCAGCCATGTTGGCGACCGCATCGGTTCTTTTCGGCGCATGGACGCCAACGTCGTCGCCCTTGAGCCCCAACCCGATTGCGCAGCAGTTCTCCGCGCCCTCTATGACGCCGATCCTGAGGTCACGATAATCGAGGCCGCCTGCGGATCGTCAAACGACCCGATCACCCTCAACGTCAACTCAGCCAACCCGACCGTTACGACAGCCTCAAGCGCCTTCATCAAGGCAGCACAGGGTGCAAAAGGCTGGGAAGGCCAGTCGTGGGACCGGACAATAAAAGTCCCTTCAACGACTGTTGATGAATTGATCGCGCGCTACGGTCTGCCTAGGTTCGCAAAAATCGATGTCGAGGGCTTCGAGGATCAGGTGTTGGAAGGTTTATCGCAACCCCTTCCCACGCTCTCGTTCGAATTCACGACCATTGAGCGCGATGTGGCATATGGCTGTCTCAATCGGCTGGCAACACTTGGTCCCTATCGCTTCGATATTGCCCTTGGCGAAACCCAGGAATTCACCTTCGGAGAAGGCCATGAGATTGATGCCCGTGCGATGGTCGACCATATTCGCGATCTCCACCACGACGCCAACTCCGGCGACATCTACGCGATGCTTCAGAACGGTTAGACGGTCCAGGCAATCGAAGCTGGCAAAACTCATTGTAGCCACGAGTTGCTTGATCTGGGCTCCAACCACCATCTCCACCGCCACTGCTCAAGAGCCAGTCGGCGTCAAGGTCGACAACAAGTCCGAGCCGGTCCTGTGCGCGGAAAAAGACAATGTCACCTTGACCTTCGCCCACCCCAAGGTAACCCGCTTCCGCATTGAGGCCGCACACCCCGCCTACATCAACACGCTGCAAAAGGATTCCTTTGCGCCTGACTGGACGGCTTGCGGTTTTGCCGGAGACGCCAAGGCCCAGCCGCCTCCCCGCAAGGTCACCTTGTATGAGGACGTCGACATCTGGGTGACCGGCTTCACCTTCGCCAACTTCTGGCGCGATCGCAAAGTCCCCTTCCGCATCGGCGACACCACCAACGACAACCTCCACCTGATCCAGGTCTGGGTGCGCAAGAACGAACGCGCCGAAGAAGTTCTGGTGCTCTACCCAACCGACGGCTATTGGCGCGCCCGACCCCTGCCTCCTGAACACCTGGGCTGGAGCGCCTACGGCTCGTCCTTCATGATCGGCCCTGTCGAAAATGCCGGCCGTCCGGTCGTCAATCTGTCTGAAATCGTTTTCGATCCCAAACAGAGAAAGTTTTCACTGAAGTTTGCCGGCGGCGGTTCGGCAACCCTGACCATCGCGGCTCTGACACGCGAAGCCCAGGTGCTCGACATCGAGTTTTCCGAACCCATCAGCGGCCCGCCGTTTGCCGCTCTTCGTTCGATGTTCATCACCCGCTTCAACAACGACACCGCCGAAGTCGCCACACTCGAAAATGGAGCGAGAGGTTGGAACGAACAATCGATCATGTCCTTTGAAGGCGCAAAATCGGCAACGCAGGTCTGGACCGGCAGGCTCTACCCCTCGCGCCACAACACATCCGCCCCCGACATGGTGTTCCGCAACTTTACGATGCCGGCGGCAAAGGAGCCCGCACCCGCCACCGATAAACCCAAACCGAAATAAGAAGCCCTACCGGAGCAACACATCCCGTATCCCGTATCTTGGCACATAGCGTCAACACCGGCTTGCCGAGTGTTGAGCCAAATACAATGACTCTCACCAAGCCAGATAGGGCATCGCGGCAACTGCAGGCGGTGCATCGCCCGACAACAATTCTCCCAGCCGGTCCGCACATAACGCCCCATCGACAAGCGTCTCCTCCCGGTGAATGCCGCCGGCAATAAACAAGGCATCAACGCCGAATGACAAAGCACCCTTGAGATCGGTTCGAACCGCATCTCCGATCACCAGGACGCGGCCGCGATCGACATTCTCTTGCCGAAGCCGGTTTGCTACCCCCAACGCGGTATCATACGCATTCGCATACGGCTTGCCTGCCCAGAAAACGTCGCCGCCCATCTCCTCATAAACGTCGGCAATCGCACCCGCACACAAGTAGAGTTTGCCCCCGACATCGACCACCAGATCCGGGTTGGCGCAGACGAACGGCACGGCCCGCTCCAACGCCCGTGCGAGCAGCTGCCGGTAGTCCTCAGCCGTTTCTGACAAGTCGTCATTGAAGCCGGAACACAATATTGCTTCGGCCTGCTCCAGGGCATCGGGCAATGAAGCAACCTTTTCAAATAATGCCGCATCGCGATTCTGCGGGCCGATCGGATAAAGCCGCTCAAACCCCTGGCTCTCAATATGCCTGAGCGCGATATCGCCGGACGAAACAATCTCGTCCCAACACTCTCGCGGCAGCTGGCGCTCATCGAGCATCCTTGCCACCTGATGAGCCGGCACCGGCGCATTCGAAACCAAAACCACCGTCCCACCGCCGTTACGAAATCGCTTCAAAGCTTCGGCAGCTTTGGCCAGTGCCAAATGACCGTCATGCACAACGCCCCAGACATCGCAAAACAGCACGTCGTAGCGCGAAAGCAGTTCACCGGCCTGCGTTATGATCGGCGGCAATCCAGTGCCGCCAACATTCAGATCCAACGGTCGCGTCATCAAGATTGCATCTCTTTATTTGCCCAGCCCGAACCACGGCCGCATTCGAATTCCCAACAGCGACCCGGCGAATGCCGCGGCAAACCAAACCCAACCGTGCAACGACCCCGACGCAATTCCGCCCAGGAACGCACCAATGTTGCAGCCGAATGCCAGCCTCGCACCATACCCCATCAGCAACCCGCCAATCACCGCCCCCAGCAAACTGACTGCACCCGGCCACGGCCCCTTGCCAAACGAACCAGCCAGGCCGGCGGCCAACATCGCCCCCAGCATCAAGCCGACGTTCATCACCGATTGCTGGTTTGTCACAAGCGCGCCATAGACATCATTGGCCGAATTCGCCCATCCCCAGAACTGGTGCGCGCCAACCTCCATGCCCGCAACTGACGCTAACGCCGCGCCCCATAGAGCGAACCCATAGGTCACCGCCCACGGATACCCGCCCACCAATAGCGTGGCCGCATTCAATATGACGAGTGCTGCTCCCGCCCACAAAAAACTCCATGGACCCCGCCAGAATTGAACCAGCTCAACCTTTGTAGGTTCCCGCGCCGTCGCCAACAGCGGTCGCTCGACGGAAAATCGGCGCTCCCAAGCCCCGGTCAGAAACCAGACCACAGCCAGCGCCACGACGCCCACTGCGATGCCACCTGGAACGCCAAACACCTGCGCCAGGTTGACCGCCCCGATCCCGGGAAGCTGCCACCAGGGTAGATGCAGCGATGCGATGAACGATCCGGCGATGAAGGCTGGCAGTGTAAACAACATGCGTTTGGAGCCGCCGCCCAGCGTAAACAGCGTCCCCGATCCGCAACCGTTGCCAAGCTGCATGCCCACACCGAACATGAATGCCCCGATCACCACTGCAAGGCTTACCGGCATGATGAACCCGCCAAAGTGTCCTCCGCCTGGCAGCAATCCGGCGATGATCGGCATGAAAATCACCATCGTCGCCGCGATCACCGCCAACTGGGCCCTCAAGCCTCGGCCATCACCGCGCGTTACGATCGCCCGCCAACCGCCGGTGAAACCGAACGCCCCATGCAGCAACGCGAAGCCAAAACCTCCACCGATCAAGAACAACACGGCCTTTTGCGGCGAAACCCACAATCCAAGCAGCACAGCGCCCAGCGCCAGAGCCCCCAACGCGATGGCAACGACGCGCGGATTGCCAGGCAAGAACGACATCCGGTCTCCGCCAGTCAGGCTGTTTTCCGTCGAAGAAACCAAAACTCACACCTCAGATCATCGAGAATCGATACACCAGCCGCAATGCACGAATCAGCCTGCCGCCCAACACAAGGCTGCGCCGACCGGCTGACAAGGATTATTGATCCTACTGTATGAATTGATGGCCGTCAGGCACTGTTGACCGCGCAACCGCTTCACCGGGACGACCACTGACCTACCGGCGTATCCGCCGCCGTGGGAACGGAGACACCTGACGCGGACGTGGCACCGCACCGACGCCAGCTTCGCCATCTTCGCCCTCGCCCGCATTCCCAGCAGTTGCCGCCGCACTGGCCACGCCACCGATAGGTGCCTTGCACCCCTTTAGCCAAAGATCGAACACAGGATGTTCCAGCGCATTGAGACCGGGGCTTTCGGCCAGCATCCAGCCATTGAAGATTCGCTCCATCGCCCCGTCGAGTTTGACTTCATCAACCTCAACGAACGACGTCGTCTTGGGCTGTTCGGTCGGCGGACGAGCATAACAGATGCGTGGGGTGACTTTCAGCGCACCGAATTCGACGGTCTCGTTGATCGGAACTTCAAGTTCCGAAATCCGCGCGGTCACCTTGTCCAGCGCGGCAAAAACTGCAACGCCGTTCTCGAATCGATCAGCATGCGCTGCCGACGAGAAAGAAATTCCAACGACCGCAGGCAGAAGCAATAGAATACGGGCCATGAGGCTCATATGCGCCCTCGTTTGTGTCCAACGATCCAGGTTAGTATTCCAACCTCGCTGCTGGAGTTCCCACATCGCAGTTGGCGTTCCAACATCGCAGTTGGCGTTCCAACGTCGCAGTTGGCGTTCCAACATCGCACACGAAATAGCTAGGGAACCTCTGATCAAGTCGGGGTGAATTTCTCGACAGGAGAAATTTTTCAGATTTTGGTTGGATTTTGAGGTCATAGCCACCCTATTTCCGATGAATCCAGCCAAAAGATGGGGAATTTAAACCGAGGGAAAACAGCACATGACTTGTTCAGAGGTTCCCTAGCAGGCTGTTGAAAAACTCATGTGGCTCGCGACACCAGTCACTTTTTCGCATTCGGCCAGAAGCGGCGCGCAGCGCGATATGGTTTATCGTGCCAGTGCCGCGACGCCGCCGAGGCGAAAAAGTGCGGTGTCCCAAG
>JAHZKP010000080.1 GCA_022600345.1 Alphaproteobacteria bacterium
AGGGGATGCGGCGAAATTGACTGCCGGACTGCGTTGCGCCGGTTTGCCGTGGGGTCCACCACGCCTGCACCGGACGCGTCTTGCCGGCAGCCAATTTCGTCTCGCATCGCGACCTCACTGAGTTCTTCAACAGCCTGCTAGGGCGTCATGACCTTTGGTGGACCTAGCTTTTTGGGCTCACGGGCCGGTCCGGCATGCTGGAACCATTTTTGAAAACATTTTTTCGAGTCTTGTTGGCCCCAACGTAGCCCCTCCTCCTGTCTTCAGGGGGAGGACTCCGCGCCATCGTTTAGACCCGCCTTTAAATGCAGACGTTTGCTCAATCGAAAGCTGAGGGGCTAAGCGATCCTGGCGCGGATAGGAGGGGGTATCCGCCCCAACCGCAAGCCAAGCAACGGACACCCCCGCCTGGGAATGCCACGATCACTTGGTCCCTGGCGTTGCGGGT
This sequence comes from Alphaproteobacteria bacterium, assembly GCA_022600345.1. Lineage (GTDB taxonomy): Bacteria > Pseudomonadota > Alphaproteobacteria > Rhizobiales > Hyphomicrobiaceae > Filomicrobium. The sequence continues at coordinate 449 of JAHZKP010000080.1, forward strand.
GCGGCAATGTCGGAGCGTGAAAACCGGACCCAAGTGATGGCATTCCGTCCGCCCCCGTCAAAGGGGGCGGAGCCGCAAGATGCTGTCTCGCCAACGCGTCCTCTGCTTGACACTTCGCAGGCTTGTGTCAGATGCAAGCTGATGTTTGGCTATCAGATTGCGGTGCAGCCCTAACCCGCGTCGATCTGAATTGAATCCGGTCTCAAGTGGCGAGACGCGAAACTGTGTGTCCTCGGAGTTGCCCGCGACCGCCTTCACGTGTCGAGAATTGTTTACCCCAGCAAGCCCTTCTCCATGGCGATCCGGACCATCTCCGGCTGCGTCCTGGCGCCCAGTTTTTTGCGCAGGCCGGCGACCTCGTTAGTGACCGTCTTATAGGAAAGCCCCAGGTCGTGGCCGATTTCGCCCAGGCTGCTGCCCCTGGAAAGCTTGCTGAGAATCGCCAACTCCCGGGGCGATGAGACGGACTGAGGCTCGCCACCCTTCAATCTTTGTAATGCGATGTCCTGCCGAAGCCGTTCAGGCAGCCAGACTGCATTGTTCGATGCACTTTCGACGGCTTGCACCAGCAGTTCGGGAGCATCCCGCTTGCCGACGAACGCCAGCGCGCCAATGTCGAGCGCCCGTTTGGCTTCAGTCGCCCCTCCAATGGCCGCAAAGACGACAATTGGCGCATCCGGGCAGAGCCCTAAGACGGCGCCAATCAATTCGTTTCCCGAAACATCCGGCAAGGTGTCGCTGACGATCATGGCGTCCGGCCGGTGTCTCCGGAATTCAGCCGTGCCTTGTTCCGCCGTATGCGCCGAAATCAGCGGCTCGCCAGCGATCTCGCGGAGAACAAGTGCCACCGCGCGATGAATAATGGGTTGTTCGTCGACGAGGAGAATGCGCACGAGGTGTGGCCGAAGACTTGCTCTTGTTTGCAACAGAATTACCGAGTGCCCCAATAGGCACCGCGAACGGGGTTCCTTGTGAAGTGGACATCCTCACATTGGCTGCGGGAAAAATTCCCGATCTTTCATGCCGTTAGGCGCAATTTGCGGAACAGACCGACGGCACAAATCCGCTGTTTCGTTCAGGCTTGGGGCGAATGTGGCAAAACTGTTGCCTCGCAGCCACTGCCGCTAACGCCCGTGACTTCAGGCCCAGGGAAAAAACGGCAACCGGGTGGTCAAAGTTTGGAATTTACGTGACAAAAGCCGTGTCGCTAGATCGCTACCAGGAACCGCGAGCGGCAGATGACGAGGGACCGGCGCGGTTAACAAGCGTTCGCGTAAAGAAACTTTGGGGGACTAATATGCTATCGAAGAAACTCAGGCTTGTAGCGCTTTCAACAGCGGCGATCATCGCCCCTGTAAGTGCAGCGCTCGCCCAGGAAGTGCTGGAAGGGATCGTGATCGATATTCCCGCGGCCCCAGGCGGAGGCGTCATCCCGATCGATAAGGTCCCCGGCGGCGTCACGGTGGTCGACAGTGAGACGATCAGCGGAAATACACGCAACGACATCCAGGACGTGCTGTCCAAGAAAGTCCCCGGAGTCCTATTGATTGACGCGGGCGGCTCCAACGTCCGCTCCCAGCTCGATTATCGCGGCTTTGGCGCAGGCTCCATCACCGGCTTCCCGCAGGGACTCGCGGTCTACCAGAACGGCATTCGCGTCAATGAAGTGTTCGGCGATGTGGTCAACTGGGACCTGATCCCCTCAAACGGTATTTCCGACATCACGGTTGTCAGCGGCAATCCCATTTACGGCCTTAACGCCCTGGGCGGCGCCGGCGTCATCCGCATGAAGGACGGCTTCGAATTTCAGGGTGTCGAAATCGAGGGCAAGTTCGGCTCGTACGGTTATAAGGAAATCGGGACCCAGATCGGTATTTCCAGCGGGCCTTGGGCGCTTTACTTTGCAGGACAACACATCGATGAAGACGGCTGGCGCGATTTCTCGCCCACCAGTGTCGACCGCATGTATGCCGATCTGGGCGCGAAAGGCTCAAGGGTTGAAGCTCACTTCAATCTCACCTGGGCCAAGACATCTGCCGGTGTCACGGCCGCTACGCCCGAAGAACTTCTCAACATTGACCACGCGCGCACGTTTACCTCCCCGCAGGTCACCGACCTTGAAGTGCTGATGCCGTCGGTCAACGCCAAGGTCGATGTCACCGAGACCTTGACGGTCTCCGGTCTGGCCTACTATCGCCGCTACAAGTCGTCGGTCATCGACGGCAACGTGTTGGAGGCAGAAGGTTGCGGTGAAGTCGCAGCCGAAGCGCTTGGGTTTGATGACGATAACCTGACGCCGGGCCAGCAGGAAACCATCGCCGGTGTGCTCGCCCGCAACAATGTCACCGATGAGAACATTTGCGCCGAAGAGGGCGTTGAAGGTGACACGCCAGCCAACCTGGCTTTGGAAGCCCTGGCCATGGCCAACGGCGAGTTGATCGAAGAAGACGATGTTGGCGACGAGCCGTTCGGCATTATCGACCGCATCAACCAGAAAGCCGAAAGCTGGGGTGGTTCGCTTCAGGCCGTCGAAAAGATGCAGGTCTTCAGCCGCCCCAACCAGTTCCTCGTCGGCGTCAGCTATGACAAGGGTTCGGTTCGCTACAAGACATCCTCTGAGATCGGCACCATTGAGGACCGCTACGTGGTCGATGGCGCAGATATCATCGTCACCGAGCCAGATGACTTCACCGGCCGCGATGTCGATGTTGAAACCGAATACATCGGCGTCTACTTTTCCAACACCCTGGATGTCACCGATGCGTTGGCCGTCACCGTTGGCGGGCGCTTCAACCACGCCAGTGTCGACCTCGTCGACCTGACGGGCGAATTCGACGGCATCACCTCCTCGCACTCCTTCGACCGGTTCAATCCGAATGTGGGCGCAACCTATAAGTTCATCCCCGGCTTCCAGGTTTATGGTGGATATTCCGAAGCCAACCGTGCTCCGACGCCCGCTGAACTGGCCTGCGCCAACCCTGACAATCCCTGCCCGATCGAAAGCTTCCTGACCGACGACCCGCCACTCGATCAGGTCATTTCCAGAACGGTTGAGGCCGGTGTGCGCGGCGAGCTGAATTCGACCTCAGGCGACCAGAAGTTCACCTATGGGGTCGGCTACTTCCGCACCCTGAACCAGGATGACATTGTGTTCGTCAACTCCAACGTCACCGGTCGCGGCTTCTTCTTGAACGGCGGCGACACACTCCGCCAGGGCATCGAAGCTCGCGCCACGTATTCCTGGAAAGAGCGCCTGTCGCTTTACGCCGGTTACGCCTGGGTGAGAGCAACGTTTGAAGACGCTCTGGAATTCCAATCCCCAGCTCATCCATTTGCCGGACCATGCTCCAATGGCGGCGATGACGACATCTGCATCCAGGTTCAGCCCGGCGACAGGCTCACCAACATCCCCGAGCATCGCTTCAAGGCAGGCTTCGAATACATGATCACGCAGAAGTGGATGTTTGGCGCCGATATGATCGCCTCCACCGGTCAATTCCACCTGGGCGACGAAATCAATGTCCTGCCGAAAGTCGGCGGCTACACCCGTGTCGACCTGAAGTCCACCTATCAGGTGACCGACGAGGTACAGTTGTTTGGTATCGTCAACAACGTCTTCGACCGCCGCTACGGCTTGTTTGGAACGTTGTTTGAAGCCGACGAAGCCCCGACTGAACCCGCAGGCCAGGGTCCGAACTTCCAGTTCAACAATCCGCGGTCCATCGTTCCCAGCGCACCTGTCAGCGCTTATGGCGGGGTCAAGGTCCGCTTCTGATCGGGATTGTTCTCTGACACAGGTTTGATTGAGGGTCGCGCTTCGGCGCGGCCCTTTTTCGCGCGTTGAAATTCGCGATTGGTCGAGGCGACGTGCGCCGCAATCAGCCCAACATCAGCTCGCCATCTCCAACATCGGCTTGCCGTCCCCAACATCGGCTTGCCGTCCCCAACATGGGCTTGCCGTCCCCAACATGGGCTTGCCTAATGTTGGGCATTAAAAATGTTGGCCAATCGAAATAGCGCCCGGCCCAACATCAGCTTGCCGTCTCCAACATCGGCTTGCCCAATGTTGGGCATTAAAAACGTTGGCCAATCAAAATAGCGCAGCGCTCAATCCAGAGGGCAAGACAGCCCCTTCGATCAACCGCTGCGCTACTGCGCCTGATACGCGTAACAGGATCCAGGCGCCTGAGGAGACTAAACACGCAATTCGTTTCAGGTTTGCAAACAGTGCGACCGCCAGCCATCAATTCTTTGCAACACGGAGAAAAATTCTCGAAAGGGGAGGCGGGTCAGCGCTTAACTTTCTCACCTGGCCATAACAGCCACCCCATCAGCGGCACCAGGAGATTATAGGGGAGGAGAGGCGCAATCCGGCTTGTCAGCCAGTTAAACACGCCCGGTACAATCAACCGGTGGCCGAACCGGTAGCCGCGATAAACCGATGCCGCCACGCCTTTGGGCTCCATGGACGGCAACAGGTAGCGGTAGCGCGCCGTGTTGGCGCCCATGTCCGCGTGGAACGAGGTTTCCACCGGGCCCGGCAGAACGCTTGCGATCCGCACCCCGCGACCGCCTGTCTCTGATGCGATGGCCCGCGTTAATGAGACAACATAGGCTTTGCTCGCATAATACGCCGCCTGATAAGGACCCGGCATCAATCCTCCAAGCGACGCGACATTAATGATCCCTCCGCGCCCCCGTGCGAGCATCCCCGGTAGCACATGCCGCGTTAGCCGCGTCACCGCTGCAACGTTCAAGTCCACGAGACGGTCGATTTCCTGAGGTTCGTGATCGCAAAACGGACCGCTCAGGCCCACACCGGCATTGTTGACCAGAACGTCGAGATAACAGCGGTGTTCGGCTAGAAGACCGTCCAGCCTGGATGGCGCATCGTGCGCCGTAACATCCAACGCGATTGCCAGGATGCGTGCATCAGCCCCCACCGACTTTGCTAGATTTTCAACGGCTGCGTTGAGCGCCGCCTCGCCGCGGCCCACCAGCGCGACCGTTTGGCCGGCTTTGGCAAATCTTTCGCCGATGGCCAGTCCGATTCCACTTGAGCCCCCGGTTACGACAACCGCTCCATCAAGACCCTCGACACGTGCGATTGCGGCCGGATCAATTCGGGCTCTCCGGCTGACCCACTTGTCGGCGATGGATGAAAATATCATGTTTGATCCGGTCTCAATCGGGGCTGCAAAGAAGTTCCACGCTTAAAGCCTGTTTGATACACTTTGAACAGCCTGCTGTTTTTTGTTCTCCGGAGTATGGATCGCAATGCCCCCAAACAAGCCCGCAAGCGCGCCCGCCAAGAAGAAGCCCACCGCAAGCAAGCTTGCAACTGGCAAGCCGTCGTCGTTGGGGGCAGCGCAAAAGTCCGCGGCAAGTCCTCAGCCCAAGCCGGCAACGAAGGGCAAAACCAAACGCGTCAAGGTTGCCGGCCGCACGGTCACGGTGAAGGAGGAAAAACGCGTCTTCAAGGGTTTCCTCAATGTTGATCAAGCCACGCTTATTCATCCCCGCTTCGATGGCCGCAGGCAAACGGTCACGCGCCTGAACCTCGAACGCGGCGACAGCGTCGCGCTTCTACTAGTCGACAAGAAACAAAAAACCGTCTGGCTGACCGAACAGTTCCGCTATCCAACCATGCGCAAGGGGCCGGGATGGATTGTCGAGTTGCCAGCAGGCGGCGTCGAGCCGGGCGAAGAACCAGTTGATTGCGCGCGCCGCGAAGCCATTGAGGAAACAGGCTACGAACCCCAAAAGCTGGAACAGATCGGATCGTTTTATCTCTCCCCTGGCGGAAGCTCGGAGAGAATAATTCTCTTTTACGCCCAGGTCAGTATCGCTGCCCGCGACGCCGAACTCGCAGCGCGCCTGCAAGATGCCGATGAGGATATTTCCCTTATCCAGAAGCCCATTTCAGAATTTCTGAAGGAAGCCAAGGCGGGTGAGTTGGACGACGCGAAAACGCTGATCGGCGCGCTCTGGCTATCTAATAACCGTTCCAGATTGCGCCTGTGATCGATGCCTTCAGCCGATGTTGGCGCGAGCGCCCCTTGCGGCTCCGCCCCCTTTGCGCCCACAAGCAGTCCTAAGACGTCGCGCCCGTGAACTGGTCTTCGAGATAGTCTGCCCAGCCGGTCTCCTGTGCGAACCGTAGCTTGCGATAAGTCGGCATGTCCTTTTCCATATTGCGGCGCGAACTGGGGAACCAGAACGCCAACCCCTTCGACGAGCGCACCATCGAGCCGTGCGCGGCATAATCGACGCGCGCTTCCCGACAGGCCCTGTCGAGGTCGGCCGCCGCTGCAGCAAGATTGGGCGCAGGATCCTTGGCAATCAAATGAAGGCGCTGTGCGAAATCGATCAGATCGAAAGCATCGCGCCGATCGTAGGACTGCGTATAGCTGCGCGCGTGGGTCAGCATGAACCAACCCGTCAGGCTCGGCGTCGTGTTTTGCGCAGCATCGATCATCACGGCGAAGGCTTCGCTGATCTGGTTGTCGGAATGGAATGCGGCAAGCGTACAAGGATGCTGCTCGACATCGTTGCGGTAGCGCTCGCTGAAGGCCCTGACAGCACTCTTACCCCAGTCGACCGGAGTAGCCGGGAACTCCCGGCCCGTCGCGCCAATCCAGTCCTCATAATCCCAGCCCGCGCCCGGTTCGGTATCGCTGGAGGCCACAACGCAGTGCGCGTAATCGCCCAACTCCTCCAACACTTCGATCATGCCGTTCAGACAGGTGTCTGAATAGATCATGTCGAGCGGTTCCACCTGACCCGAGCGCGAGAACGCCGCCCGCAACATCCGCCCGGCCTCGACGTTGGTTAGAATGCCACCGGTACTGTCATGCAGCATGCCGCGCGTGGTTGGGTTGGCGTTGAGTTCTTCACGCTGACTTGCCGGTATAAGCAGCTTGCGGGCCGGCCTTGCCCGCCTGGATTCGCGTGGTTTGAAATTGCGGGTCAGCAACTTTTCATCTTCATCCAGCTCATCGAAGACGCCCGTCCCGTGGTCCCAGAACCCGACGGCCTTTCTGGCATGCGGATAGGTGGCGAGCGCGCGAGAGACGAAGGTGGCCAGCGTGTCGGGGTCACCTGTGTCGATCTCACCCAGGTTGGAAATGATATTGCGTTTTCCGCTCGTCGTGATCTCGACGATGCTGGCGGGTGCATTTTCAAGGTCGGCCAGCGCGATCACTGCCGTATTGCCAGGACCGTTGCGGATACCGGCAGCTATTTCGTCCAGATCGTTGGCGACCTGGTGGCTCAGATTGTTGTCGCCGCCAAACATCTTGATCAACACCAGTTGCGCCTCGGGACTGGAAACGTTGAAGCGCGCCGCTGTGCCGGTCACCTGCGGCCGGAAGTCGTTCCTCTTGTCGGGCGCACCGGGTTCTTCCAGATCGTCCTCGGGTGCCAGTTCTGGAAATGACGGTTCCTCATCGAGCCCTTCCAAATCCGCATCGACGTCGGCAGCAAGGCCCACGGCGCTGCGAATGGGTTCGGGATCGTCAAAGTCGCTGGGGCTGAAGCCGAACTCGTGCAATGGCGCATCGGCTCCAAGCACCGGTGGCTCGTCTTCTGCAAGCGGGTGTGGCGTTGCCGGCTCCGTCTCCACGTCCATGTCTGACCCGCTATCGACATCCACGCCGCGTTCCACCGCAAGTGGGTTGAACGCCGGCGTCTCATCGACCGCTAGTGGTCGCCCGCCTGCGCGTCGGATATCGCGGCCGCGCATAAAGCCATATCCCAGGCACAAGGCCGAAAGTAGAGCCAGGATGCCGGATGCCACGAACAGGTTGGTCCACGGCACGTACTTAAACAAGTTCCGGTCCGACCCCTCTATATCGACCTTCTCGACAGTGCCAATGATCGGCAACGCAATTGCAGCCAACAGCAATAACAGCCCGGCCAACTGGAATATTCCAGGCCAGCGATCCGGCGACCTTCCCACGTCATGATGCCTGCCTGGTGCACGTCTGCCGTGCGGGCTCTCAAGCTGGCGGGGATCGCGCGCATTGCGTGGTATTTTCTTTCGACTGCGCCGCACAGCATCTGGCGCATCCTTCATGGCTTGCAGCGTCTTCTTATCGACAATGCCGTTGACGTTCAGCGTTTGCGGCCCGCTTGCGGTTTTGTTGTGCGTGTACTGGAAGCGCGCCACCGCCTGCATCGTTTTGCCGCCGAACTTGCCATCGATCTTCTCGTTCTGCGGGAAGTAGCCCTTTGCGACGAGCAGCCTCTGGACGACCTTGACCTGTTCGCCCTTGTCGCCTCGCTCGATCAGATCGGAATTTGTAATCGCCCGCGGCGGTGAACCCGTTCCCCAGATAGCCCAGGCGCGCTCGAATTCCTGGCGGCGGTGAGCAAGATTGGTGTAGCCGCCGTTGATCCTCAAGGTGATGGTCTTGATCTTGTTGGCATCGGCCAGTTGGTTCATGGTCGACCCGCTTCGCGTCCGGTCCGTCCACGTCTGCGCGGCAACCTTCAACGCGACATGACCATCGGTCGCCAGCTCCGGGTTGCCCTCAAGGTCGACGCCGATCTTGCGGCCCAAGGTGCGGTATCCACCGCGTCCCGTCGTCTGGATAAGTCCCCGGCCGCGATAGCGGTATCCATCGCCCGGCTCCGTGTTGCCAAGGTTCTTCACCCGCCCGTCATAGACCTTGGTGGCCAGCTTTTTCTCGTTTCGTGTGTATTGAGATGCATAACTGACGCTCGAGAAGCGCGAGGGCCAGACTTGGCGGATGCGTGCACCCGAAGTGTAGTAGAGCGACTCGGTATCGATGGTGAAGCCACCTGACTCATGGGAGATTTGCGCCATGAAATGGCAAAGTCGCATCGGGTTGACGTTGATGCCGTGCTTGGCCAGTTCCTGCGGCCCATGGTCGATAATCGCCCGGACGTATTTTTCCTTTGCCTTGGGAACGAAGCGGCGCAGTTGCTCTTCGGTAATGGGGATGCCGCCGCTCATCACCACTTCATCGCCCCCGGCCGGCCTGGTGGCCGGTTTCGTAGTCGGCGTTGTCGGACTAGTCGGAGTCGTGACCGGAGGTCCAGGCTCTTGCGGCCCCGATGGTTCCAGAGGGCCCGGAACAACCACCCCGCCAGGCATCTGGATCGTCCCGGCGGCATCGTTGCTGAGTACGTCGATGACAACCGACTGGCCGGCATCCGTCGTTGCCACATCTGGTGCTGCTGTCAGCGGTTCGGGTTTCGCCTCGACCGTGACCGAGACGTGACCGCGCGCCGTCGCGCCGCCATCGTCGCTCACTTCGTAGGTCGTGCGCGTCAGCCCCGTGAAGCCGGCGATCGGAGCAAAACCGATAACGCCTGTTTTGGCATCAACCGTCCAGGTTCCGCAGTTGGGAACCGTCAACAGCTTGCCATCCGAGGTAATCTGGCTGCCGGTCGGGGCCGAAACGAGCTTTACGGACGTTGGGTCCAGCGTGCCATCGGCATCGACATCGTTGGCAAGGACGGTAATCGAGACCGGCTCGCCCTCTACGATGCGCACCGCATCATCTTCTACGACTGGCGCCTTGTTGACCTTCAGAACGGTCACCGAAACCTGCGCGGTCGCCGTCGCGCCGGCCGCATTCGAAATCTGATAACTGACCGGGCTGGCAGCGCCGTGAAAGCCGTCGACCGGTGCGAATGTAATCTTGCCGGGCTGCGGCCCAACCGACCATGTCCCCTCGCCTGGGACTTCCAGCTTCTTGCCGCCCTCCAGAACCATCGAGTCCTGCGGCCCGGAAAACAATACAAGTGTTTCAGGTAGTAGCCCGCGCGGCACCGGCTTCTGGCCGCCACCGGTTTGATCTGTCGGTTCGGTTGGCCCCGATGGCTCCGCTGGTCCGGTCGGTTCCGCCGGCCCCGATGGTTCCGCCGGTCCGGTCGGTTGGCCCGTGCCCTCGGCTGTCGCCTTGAAAGCCTTCCAGCCGAACGCCGCGTCGTCAGCGGTCGTATAAATGGCGTCCGAATTCAGCCCCTTGTTCCGCTGGAATTCTACAAGCTTCACTCGCGTGCCCGGGCCGAAGAACTGTGTCTTGCCCGTAAAGCCCAAGCCGATCTGCATGTCCCTGACCGCCGGCCCATACGAGCCCAGCCTCAGGCAGCGCAGATATTTGTCGATCAGTTCGTCTTTGTTGGGTGGCGAAGTCTCCAGGATCTTCGCGGCAATTCCAGCTTCACGGCCGGTCAGAAGAAGATAGCTGTAGGGCGTGCCGAACTTCCGCTTCTTTAATTCCTTGCGGAATTCTCCCCACGGCCCGCTGAACTTTCCCCCGCAGATGGTCTGGCAACCAGCCGAAGAAAAACTGGTCATCGTGTAGGCGCAATGGATATTGTCGTAGGGCTGACAGCGGTGCCAGTAGTCGTCCATTTTGTAGGTCAGATCGTTTGACGTGCGCAAAACGGTCATGTCCGGGTCGATCATCCGCAGCGCCGGGCTGACCCGCCCACCGCCATGCGTACCGATGTGGAAGGCGTAACACCCTGTCGGCAAAAGATTGGAGCGGGTTTTACTACGCGGGTTTTTCTTATTTACGATCCGATAGTAGTTCTCCATGAACTTGACGTTGGGCACCGTCGAAGCCAGGTAGGCGGTAATCCGCTTGGTGGTGCGATCGTAATAGCCAATCGTGCATCTGAACTGTTTGTGGTTAGGCCGGGTATCGAGAATTTCGATCGACTTCACATCCGCGACCTGTCGCTTGCCATTTGCCAGCAACCCACCGCGCAACCCGAATACAATTTTTCCCCCCGGCCCATCGGGGCGAAAGTAATTGGCTTCGATGAGAAGTTCGAAAACCTCCGCTGTAACCTTGAACGATTTCCCAGGCCCGACCCCATCGTCTTCCGCCCCGATCAAATGCGCGTAGTCGGGATGATCAGAATCCTTTGCCCATTTTACAGGTGGCAGCGTAGAACGCCGCGTGCCCCGGTCGGCGGCAATAAGCTCGGCCAGCACCTCAGGACCATCGTCATGATCGGGCAGGTTGTTGAAGTCGTCTTCCGTCAGTTCGCTTTCGCCAGCCGATCTTCGCAGCCGCAATTGCGGAGCCTCGTCATCATCAGGCGTCAGGTGACTAAGATCGACGGCGGTCTCGAAATCGGTTGGGTCAGACATGATTTTCAAACCTTGGATTGGCTGGAATGCTGCTGCCGAACGGGCCGGAAAGCGCGGGCGCTAATTGTCGGGCTTGTAGAAGGCTGGAATAAACAGGGTCCAGAAGATCAACAGGAATTCCGGAATGAATTTCTGCACCGGATCGGGCCAGGATATGAGGCCTGTGGCGGTTGCAAATTCCATGACGCCAAAGCTGTCGCCCATCGTCGGCACCCATAAGAAGAACGAGATCGCAGCAATCGCAACCGCGCCCCACTGCGCGTTCCCCGCCGAATCCCGCGTTGCCTGCCAGCGCAATAAAATCACCATTAGCAGGACGCACCACGCCATCGCCGGGATCAGCCAATCGGTGCTCTCGATTGGCGGCAAGCTGGCAAGCCCCGCCGTTGCCGGGCCGCTAACGCCCTCCCCCGTCGCCACAGCCGCCACACCATCTGCGGCTGCCGGCGTGACGGCCACCGCACCATCGGCCACTGCTGCTGCGTTTTGGGTGGCGCCCGACTCCGCCTTGCGCAAGGCTTCCACGTCGTCGACAACGTCCTGCGCTCGCCCTCTGAGAAGCGGATAGACGGCAACCGCTTCGGCAGGCAGCAGCTTGATCAGCCGCGACATGTAGAAGTCGGGCTCAAGTTCCTCACCGCCCGGCCCCCGTCGAGGCCCACCGGATTTGCTTGGAGACGTAATACGCAAACTCATCTTGGCTCCCCTTGGCGTCTCTTTAGCTTCGCGAAATCAAAGCCGGCCAGACGTCCTCCGCAAAACTACGACTGCCGCGTTGACTGCCGTCAATGGCAGGCCGCTGATGCGCCTGCGAATTACAGCAGCCACTCGAAATACTCCTATGTGCTGTCGTAGCGCGGCTTCGCATAACCACGCCCGACATTCCATGCCAACAACCCTTGCCAGATTGACACCAACGCAATGATGCCGGCCACTTCCCAGCAGGAGGCTTCTCCATTGCTGTGATCAGCTACGTCGGGATTGATTCGGAAGCGAACCGCCAGGAATGCAAATAAAAACAACGGCGCCAACATCCCGATAGCGGCCCCGCAAACCATCCGAAACGATCGTCGCATTTCATGGTGAAATGGCGCAGAGGCCAGCACACTTCCAAGGCCGGCCAAAGCCCCCGCAACAACGGCGAAGAACAAGACGGCGATCAGAAGCATGACGTTTTTGTCGTCAAGATTTGCATCTCTGTCGAACAGTTGCCAGAGCTTGTCTGTGTCAAGGTCGCCAAGCTGTGCGACCTTGCCGTCCAGATCGGCAATCGGTGCGAACAGAAACCTGCTGCCAATAGCAAACGCCGTATAGATCGCGCAGGTCGATAACAGCACCCACCACGAATGCAACGGCTTGGCATATTTCCACGCCCCGATTCCCAGCGCCGTGCCTAGGAAGGTCGATGTCACAAGGTAGATCGGCTCATCCCGAACGTCGGAAAGACGACCGCTACCCAGGACCAGTACTCCGTCTTTGATGTCGAACAGATCGAATGTCGCGATTGCCGTCAGCACGCCTGCAATCATCCCCATGACCGCGAGCACGAATTCCGGCCACCGGTCGGCGCGGTGAAATTCGAACTGGTCCATCAGGTTGGAATGCGTCCAGGGAACCTGCGCGTGATCGGTCTTGTGGCGGACGTAGCGCGCTGCCGATTGGCACATATCGAAAACGTCAAAGCCCCGCCGGTCAGCGTACTTCAAGACCCCGGCGGTGAACGGACTGTTTGGTTCGCCGGGCAGGCCATCGAGTGCTTTTTCACCCGGGTCGGCAGCAAACGCGATGAACGTCTGGTCCAGATTTCCAATATGCGGCCGGGCCAATCCCTTCTTGCCATCCAGGCCTCGCGTCGGCGCGGTGGTTGTCACAAGCCCCAATGGATCAGGAATGCGATTGGCGGTCTCGTCATAATCAACTGGGCCGGCCATCATCGCGCCGGGATTGGTAACACGCAGCCCACCCGTATCCCGGCAGGCATCGAGGAACAAAATCTTCTTCTTCGCCCTCTCGTCCATCAATTCCAGAACTCGGTCGATGGAGATCAACTGACCGATTGGAAAAGCGGAGTGACGGTCAAAGTCCTTGGGAACGATGTAATTCTGATCGCCGAGCTGAATTCCGTGGCCGGCGTAATAGATCAGTATGGCTTCCAGCTCTTCCTTATCTGGCTCAACACCCAGAAAGTCAGTCAGGGCCCGGAGGATCATGACAAAGTCGAGGTTGTGGTACTCCTTGACTTCGAAACCCAGGGCTTCGAGCTGGGTGGCAATGGCGTGCGCGTCGTTAACCGTATTATTCAGTCGGGCACTGTGATCATACTCGGAGATACCCAGTATGAACGCCTTGCGTCGGGGAGCCTTACCAATTCCAAACATGCCAACCACACCGAGAACGAATACAAAATCTAACGGCGTCAACAGTCGATATCGTATCTTCGCCTTGACGGCGAAGCATCCGATGGTCGGATCGCGCAGCGACCTGACTAAAAAAACATGCGCTATAACAGAGTGTTAGGGTGTTCTCGGAAGCCCTGAACTGCCCCCCTAACCGCACACACCCTTATACGTTAGCCGTACACTTCAGGAATGAACAACGTTTTTTCAACTTAGTGATGGATTTCTTAATTACTGTATCTTGCGGGCAATGAACCGCTGGCAATTTCCATTCCCGCCACCGAGTCCTTCTCCCGGCCAAATAGCGCCTTCAGGTCGACTGTCGCGCGTTTGCCGATGACGTCGAAATGCTTCTCGAGGAATCGATCGGCAGCCTCGCGCCCCTTGTCGAACAGAAGTTTGAAGAAGGAATGCGAGACGTTGAACTTCGAAGAGGCGCCAAGCGATTCCAGGAACACCTCGTCTTCGATCATATGCAGGTGCATGTCCCGGTATCCGGTCCCCTTCAGCCTGCCCGCAGCGATTAACCGGGAGACAAAGTCAATCGCCCTGAGTTCCCCGATCAGCGAGGCGTTGAATGTTATCTCGTTGAGGCGGTCGTTGATATCCGGGGCCGAACGCGGCACGCCCTCCTGGTGAAACGGGTTAACGCGGATTATTATTACGTCGTCACTTACAGCTTTTTCGAACAGTGGCCATAATGGCGGGTTGCCCATATAACCTCCATCCCAATAGGGCACGCCATCGATTTCCACCGCCTTGAACAATTGTGGCAGGCAGGCCGAGGCCATCAGATGCTTTGCTGTAAGTTGGCTTTGCTGAAAGATCTCCGAGCGTCCAGTCTCCACATTTGTCGCGGTGATCAGCGTCTTTACCGGACTGCGTCTGACCCGCTCGAAATCGATGACGTCGCAGATCGATTCCAACAATGGATTGATGTCGAATGGATTGCTGTCATACGGGCTGACGTATGCCGACATCGACTGCCACCATAGGAATACGGGAGACTGGCTAAGCGCCCAGTTCCCCACAAACACATCGAACGGCGTGCGCTGGAACGGACTGTGCGTTCCTGCCTTCGCAATCTCGTCCCAGAATTGGGCCAACCGTTCGCGGGCCTCCTGCCTGGAGCCATCGGCCAGTCCATCTGCAAGCGCAACCGCGTTCATGGCGCCAGCAGACGCACCCGTGACGGCCTCGATTCCCAGTTTCTCGCACTCAAGAAACCGGTCGACGGCCCCCCAGGTGAAGGCGCCATGTGCTCCCCCACCTTGTAGGGCAAGGCTGACCGACTTTTTCTGTGCATTCTGGCGGGGCATCGAAGCTCTTTCCTGGCCGGCTGACTGTCGAAATGCGCGCGTTATTGCGCCGTCCAACCGCCATCGACGGGAAGCGCTGCACCAGTGATAGAAGCCGCGCCGTCGCGGCACAAGAACACTGCCAGCCTGCCGACCTGTTCGGTCGTCACAAATTCCTTCGTCGGTTGCGCATCAAGAATGACCTTTTTGACCACCTCTTCTTCCGACATGCCCCGCGCCGCCGCCGTGTCGGGGATCTGCTTTTCCACCAGCGGTGTCTTGACGTATCCGGGGCAAATGGCGTTTGCCGTGATCCCGTGTTCCGCGCCCTCCAGCGCCACGGTCTTGGTGAGGCCCAGGATGCCGTGTTTGGCGGCCACATACGCCGACTTATAGGGAGATGCGACCATCGCGTGTGCAGAAGCGATATTGATGATCCGCCCGAACTTCTGCTTCTTCATGATCGGCATCGCTGCAGCGATTGAGTGGAAGGCCGACGACAAATTGATCGCCAGGATTGCGTCCCATTTGGCTGCCGGAAATTCTTCGATCGGAGCAACGTGTTGAATGCCAGCGTTGTTCACCAGAACGTCGAGGCTGCCGAACTCATCATGCGCCCTCTCAACCATCGCTCGCACTTGTTCAGGTTTGCGCATGTCGGCGCGTGAGTAGACGGCCTGCTGGCCGCTGAGCTTCCGGAATTCATCGCATGCAGCAATGATCGTCGGGCTGGTCTCTTCCAGATCCTGGCGGATCTCTTCGATTTCATCCAGTTCGCCGAAGCCATTCAGCATGACGTTCATTCCGGCCTCGGCAAAGGCCTTCGCGATCCCCAGCCCAATGCCGCTGGTTGAGCCGGTAACAATTGCCGATCGCCCGCGCAGCTCCTGTGTGATTTTCAGGCCCTCGATGGTCACAGTGTCATTGGCTACATTCATGGCTTTACCCCACCGCTGAAAATGCTGATCGGCTTGCAATACGAAATAAGTGCCGACTGCGCCGTTTGACGCACTGCAGGTTTTAAAGCAAACTTTTTTGCAATGCACAAATTGGCGGGATTTGCGGCTGTCAGGTGAGGGTGATTTTTGCGCCCCAACATCGGCTTGCCGAATGTTGGGCACCAACAAGTAACATCGGCTTGCCGAATGTTGGCAAATAATGTGCCGCCCCTTCGGAGCGCGACCAGCGCATGAGATCGACAGCTTCACACGGCTTTAGGAAGTGTGAACCCGCAAAATGGAGATGGCTCTCGGTGATTTTTTCGTAGAAAAAATGCACCTGCCGCCGAAATGAAAGCGGTTGTTGGAAGGTCGCACTCGCTTCGCGAAGCGAAGCTCCGTGTGGTGCCGCTTGCGTGACTTGAACACGCGACCCCGTCATTACGAAACTGAGGCTGGCGGTTCCCGCTAGCTCATAATGATTCCCGCATCTAAACTAACTCATTGATTTTACTTGATTTCAATGTCGCGCCCGATCATGGTTGCACCTGTGTATTCCGCTTTTGGTGGACAGCATGTGGACAGCAAACGAATAAACGGGTGTGGTTAAATGGTTTCGAGAGAACGGCCGGTGCGCATCACCAAGCGCATTGTTGACAAAGCTAGCGGCGTTGAGGGGCGTCACTATCTGTGGGACGGGGAGCTGCGCGGTTTCGGGGTGCAGGTTGAGCGCAGTGGTACGAAGACTTACATCGTGCGATATCGCCCCAGAGGACTTGGTCGGGCGGCACCTCGCAGGTTTTACAAGATCGGGCGGCACGGCGAGTTTACGCCCGATGAGGCCCGTGAAGCAGCCAAGCGGATTCTAGGGAGGGTGGCTGCGGGGGAAGATCCAGCACAAGAACGTAAGCTCAAGCGCGAACAAGCTGAAAACGCGATTACCTTTTCTAATCTGGCTGAAGCATTTCTATCAGAGCACGTGCGACCAAAGCGACGTTCATCAACCGCGAGTTCTTATAAGCAACTCATCGACAAACATGCCAACCCAGCGCTGGGTCGGCGTGTGGTAACCACTATCACTGCAGCGGAACTGGCCCGTTTTCACCTGTCACTATCGGACGTGCCTAAATCGGCAAACCGGCTGATCGCTATAATCAGCAGCATGTGCAACTTTGCAGGTGGAAGAGGATTGGTGCCTGAGGGATTCAACCCAGCTCGCGGAATTGAGAAATACCGTGAAGAAGCTCGCGAGCGCTACCTCACCAAGGATGAGCTGCAGAGATTGGGTGAAGCACTTTGTGAGGCCGAAACCGTTGGCATCCCTTGGGACGTTGATCCAAAAAATCCGAAATCAAAGCACTTACCTAAAGACTCTGGTCGACGGCGTCAGGTTCTCGACCCGAACGCCGTTGCAGCCATTCGATTGCTGCTCTTCACGGGCGCTCGCCTTCGGGAAATTCTCCACCTTCGTTGGAGGGAAGTAGATTTCGAGCGAGCTTTACTTTTTCTCCCAGAGTCAAAGACCGGCAAGAAGACAATCGTGCTCAATACAGCCGCTATCGAGCTGCTTATTGGGTTGAAGTCGCGAGCTGAACCAGTGGAGTTGGCTGCCTTCGTAATACCCGGCCTCGTGGAGGGGCGGCCACGGTCGGACTTAAAGAAGCCTTGGAATGCAATTCGCAGACACGCGAGACTGACTGATGTCCGTCTGCATGATTTGCGGCACACCTTTGCTTCCATCGGTGCTGGGGCGAGCCTAGGGCTTCCTGTCGTAGGAGCCCTGCTGGGTCATGCACAGCCTCAAACTACTGCCCGATACGCACACTTAGACGTCGACCCATTGCGCAGAGCAGCTGATACAATTGGTCAGAAGCTGAAGGAAGCCCTGGACGATTCGACAAGGCAATAAAATATCCTGGCATTCTCATGGTCGTTCGACTGCCGTAATGGAAAACTTCAAAAGGGCGAGAAAGAAGGAGGCCGTTGTTTGGATGCCTGGTGGGGCGACCGATATAGCTTAAATCACTAACCCAAGATCTTCAGTCTGGATTAACGTGACTCATAACTCTTAGTAAGAGTAAGTAGCGGATTATGTTGGTCGACCGTCAATACCAAATTTGACTCAATTGGTGCCGAGCCCCGCCAATTTCACCTGTAAAATCTCTCAAGCTAAATATTAGACGTTTGAATTGGCAGCAAAATATTGTTGTGGCTAATGCACAAGAGTGTAGCTGGTGCTCTACTCCCCAATGCGCCTTCACTGGATCTACGCCGGTTTTCTTGGATCCGGAACTATCGGCAATGTAAAAAGATTGATCGATGAATTCCCAAATACTAGCTGCACGAGCAAAAATCTGTGTGGTTTTCGACACGCTGGGCCATTGAATTAACTCGGCTTTAGCGAGAGCGGTTCCCTGGCCTTAAGCATACTTCCCTATTGATCATGCGGCCAATGAATGGCGAATTCTTGGTGGTTGATTGCGAATCGGGATGCTGCAAATGTTGCAAACAACGTTGTTATTGTTTTTGGGGACCGGCAAGGCGCTGGAGGATCAAAATAAAACATCATGAAGGATCGGAAAGGGATTACGATTTTATGCAAGCAAGAGCAGTTCGGGTTGATTGCTTGAGGTATTCAAAGAGCAAGCATTACGTGCAAGTGCTGGCAAATAAGATTGCTGAATCGTATTTTGAATGCCGGACTGAAGTTTAGTTCAGCCGCCATCTAGTCACGCCCATAGTGGACATTGCGTCAAATACCCTATGGGCGAATTCATCCAACAGGGATACGAAATGAAAAAACACGCAGCCAAAAACAAATTCGGCAAATCGGATTTTATATCATCCCGAGTGAAGAAGAAGAAGAAAGTAGGCTCCTCACGCAAGCTTCGAAAATCGCCACGCCGACGATACCGGAAGCTTGTGAAGTCGATTTGCAAGGACGCCAAAGATGCAAAGAGCTTACGTCTCCAGCTCTATCAGCTCATTGGATACTTGCTGGATGACCGGCGAGATTATCCTGTGGTGATTATTCTTGTCGGCCGGCAGGAAAACGGTATCTCTGCGCTGCTTCAGATCATAAAAAAGCTGCTTGGAAAAAAGGTCGGTTTCGGTGAGTCGAAGCGGTATTTCAAGTCATCAGTAAACTGGTCGAAACTGAAAGGGCTTTCAGCGTTCATCGACGCCAACGTCGACCCCGAACAGCCGATCTGCGGCAAGTGCGGCTGGGTTGTAATCCGTCCACTCACTGGTAGGCTTGCTGAAACTATTTTTGTCAAGCGGAACGCGGATGACACACAACAATACACGACGTGCTCGGGCCTTGCTGCACACGCGCTGTTTCGATTAAACTTGATCCTCCAATAATTGAAAAGATCATCTCGACGGACTTGGAGACGTGCGCCAGAAAGAGAGCGGTTCTGAAACTGTGCACTTCGGCGGCCAGCGGATAGCGCCATCACGAACACGTCATAGTGTTGCTGCGAAAGCTATCACTCTCTCGTTTGGCTTTGACGGGTGGCGGCCGAACGTGGTCTCTACGTATATACCATGTTTCAGAATAACAGCCATCAGCCTACTGTAGTGACGAAGTGTGAAGCATGACCAACTTACGATTTTATTTTATGCGGATGATTTCGATCAACGCAGCATTGATTTTTACTGCATTGATTGAGTGCAATTCTAATCCAGCCAGCAGCGCATCGATCAAGATGATTAAAAATGATCCCACACCTTCCATACAATTATCCGGCCCCATAGCCCCCGGCGACGCCTCAAAGCTTCAGGAATTAGTCGATAGTCAGAAATACCCTACAAACGGGCAACTGCTATTGAACTCGAAAGGCGGAAGCCTTGCGGAGGCAATTAAGATTGCTAATATCGTAAAAGCTACCCCCCTAACAACCTACATTAATGAAAACTCGCATTGCTTATCTGCCTGCGCCATTGTTTTCATGTCGGGCACTCTCGACACCGAGTCGGGCGAAGGTTTCGTCCCGCAAAGGACGTTACACGTTAGCGGAACTCTGGGGTTCCACGCTCCGTATCTTAAGATCACAGGCAAAGGCTTTACGAGCCTGGAGGTCAAAACTGTGTACAATGCAGCCGTTAAGTCAATTGGGCGAATAATGACCCAGGCGAACATTTCCAGTTTTGATATGTCGCTGATAGTAGAAATGTTGTCACAAGGCGCAGACCAGTTCTTCTACATTGATACCGTTGATCGTGCTGGGCGATGGCGGGTCAGTCTCGACGGTTATGCAAAGAACACTAAGCTCAACCGCGAGGCCCTTAAGAGAGGGTGTTGGAATCACCATCGTTGGATTAGAGGTTTTTCAGCGTATTCGTCGGCCGATATCTGGGAGAACACTCAGCAACGCAAAGAGAGGCAATTCTCAACAGAAGAATATGACAGTTACGTTGCCGCGCATCCTGAACTGATGCGCGGTTACAACAAGATGGTCATGATTGTAGATGAGGAGAACTCAAGCGCTTGTGCAATCGCTGTGTTCCCTAGTGGTGAGGATGACGCCTCGCTCATACTTGTGAGCGGTACCGAGACCGCTATAACGCGAAACGATGCAACAAAGCTAATCAGCTTTCTCAAAGCAGAACATAGGTCAAGAGGGGTGACCTCCGATTGGCTTATGCCGATTTGGAAAACAGCTCCTCCGCATACTAAAATTCGTAAGCTTGGTTGGAACATTCAGTAGCCTCTGGCAATATGATCAAAACTCACCCTTGAAGCCACTTTAGACGCACGAATGCCACATAACCTCGACAACAGAAGGGAAAGCACGGTGGAGTGTCTCAAAACAATAGCGGCGGCCTTCTTGATTAGTTTTCTGAATCTAACGTCAGCGCAGGCTGCGGATGTTGGCGAGTTTACATCCAATCCATCTTTCAAAATGGATAAAGATGGAGCGACAATTACCCTCTCAGAGGATCTCATATTCAAGGATGGTCAACGAAGAGTATGGCGAACGCCAGCCGGCTATAGATCAAATGGTGCTTCAATTCCCAAGGTGCTCTGGTCGGTGATTGGCGGACCGTTGAGTGGTCGGTATCGGATTCCAGCGGTTATGCATGACTACTTTTGTGATCGACGGTCCCATGACTGGCGAATCGTTCATCGCGCGTTCTATGAAGGCATGCGTTCTGCTGGTGTCAGTGCGACCAAGGCATGGATAATGTATAGAGCCGTACATAACTTTGGGCCAAGGTGGACACAAAAAATCGATATTCCAGCGTCTTGCAAACCCGGAGCAAACTTCAATCCGGACGAGTGCGTTGTTAACTCTGACAGCAAACCGGACATCGTGTATCCGGACCTTAGTAGGGAAAACTTGTTGCGATTTCAACGCGAGCTATCTGACCGTGGCTTGAGCGACGCCGCAGCTCGTGTCGAGCGGATGATGGAGAGCAAATAGCCTTGGGAAATGTATGCAATGCGATATTTATCCATCGTCGCGATGTTGGCAATTTTTAGATTTACCGGGGAGCCCTCAATCGCAGTGGCGGCCATTCAGGTCACGATCGAAAAAAATAGAACTTTGACCGATGTAAGAAATATTTCGGACACCATCGAATGCAACATTTCGGTGAAGGGCAAAATTGGCAGTGGCGACCATCTCAAGATACGCGATGCAATAAATCGGTTTGAACGCCTTCCGGTAAGGTTTTCGGATGGAACTATTGGCTACTGGAAAGATATGCAAGGCGGTCCAGATGCTGCTGAATGGCCTAGTGTCTGCTTGGATATTCCTGCTGGTGGTAGTTTTATCGAAGGCTTGAGAATCGCGCGAGAGCTGCGTCGCCATTTTGTGACGGTGGTTCCCAATGGTGCTGTTTGCTTCTCTGCCTGCGCGATTGCCTTTATGGGTGGCGGCCGTCGAGACGGCATATTTTCGGAATATGAACATGTCCCTGGGAGGTACTTGCACATCGGCGGGCGATTGGGTTTTCACTCTCCAGAGTTAGCATTGCCGAAAGGCCAGTCTTACACGAGCGCCAATGTCGTTAGTGCTTATGCGTCTGCACTTCGTTCGATCTCCCTACTCTTGAAGAAAGATTTATTGTCTGACGAGGAAAAATATGAGTCGTATTTAAATTCGATCGATCCCGACGTCTCGTCAAATGATGAATTACCCATCGAGCGAGGAATGTCTGGAGAACAGTATGGCAGCATCTATTCGTTTACCCCCGATCAACGGGATGAGTTTGTTCCTCCAGGCCTAGTATTGAGCCTACTCCAGACTCCGCCAAGTGGTGCGCTTTGGATCAACAGTGTCATTGATGCAATCGACGCCGGCGTTTCCCTGTATGGTCTCCCGCCTCTGAAGAAGTCTTCAGTTGACTACGCGTTAGTGGGATGCGCGAACTTGTACGGATTACACTGTGCTCATGGAGCTTGTGGAGCTGCGGCGCAAGACACTCCAATACCCCTCTTCAGTCTGAACTCTCGAGGAAAGGTTCCGAAGTCTCTCAGAAGTCAGCTCGGCCTACAAATATCAAAAATGATCAATGTAAAGCATCATGAAGTGTTTGGGGCTCATGTCGCTTTAGAAATCACTACAGATTACAATGACCAACCAATGTGTCGTTTGGCTGTAGCAGACAGAGCGGTTTACATCGCGACTCGGTTCGATCCGTGGTTCTCCGAATTTTCGATGTCAAAGTCAACTGAAGAGCGGTCCAATTATGCTAGAAGAATTGATGCGTGGAAACTAATCCCTCTTTCAACAAAACTTTTGGCATTAAAATCATTTGAATGGTGAATGCTAAATAGCGCCTGGCCCGTTGGCGGCGCAGCAGGGCGTGACCTGAGCCCCTTTTCCCATCCAATCAGAGATAGAGTCCTGGGTTGAATTCTTGCCCTTGCTTGCTGCGTGCGGCAAGGGTGAAATGCTTCATTCGAAATTCCTCCGGCGTCTTGTTCTGTAGCGACGAATGCGGTC
>JAHZKP010000081.1 GCA_022600345.1 Alphaproteobacteria bacterium
CAGCATGCTCACCTTCACGCGGCTCGTTAGGGCAAATTTGATGCACTTCAGATCAATCCACGACCTTTATCGGCCACCGCCGCTAAAACCCTATGACGCCGCCCAACGGGAGTTGGCCCTATGCTAAACCGGACAGCAGTGCCCCGATGATATGTCTCGCAAATGGCAACGTTCCGCGTCGTTGGATCGCCAACTTCCAGCTTTAAAATATGAAATCTATTTGGGCACGATTCGGGCAGCTCAGACTGTGACGCTGCAAACGATCCAGTTCCGACAATCAACAAAGGGGAACCATCAGGCACGTAAGGTTCTTTCTCCGTTCCACGAGCATTTGCGGACAATGACTGTCGAATTGCGTGCGAATCTTGCTGCTGGTAAAGCGTAGTAAACGGTTCATGCTGGTGTCCATGGATGAGTATATCGGTGTTCCACCGCTGCAGATGATTGGCGACTTCAAGATAATTTTCTGTGAGGGCGAAATAGCCTGATGCATCTCGACCGAACCGCCTCCCGTGGATAAGGTTGTGATGTAGAACGGCAACTGTCGGTGTCGCACTAGTTTGTAGCCCTAGTTTCTCACAACCATCTCTTACCGCCAGAAGTTGGTCTTCAGCAACAAATCCATGAGCACCTTTCGGGCTTATCTCCCATTTGCCCTCCGTCGACTGGCGCCATGTTATTTCCTCTGCAGAGTTTAGTGCCAGTATTTGTAGTCCGAGAGTTTTTCCAAAAGAGTATATCGTCCAGATGTCTCTGGCGTGGCATTCTTCAGTGGAAAGAATTGGCTTCTCCTCGACCAAAAATGTTTCCGGAGTGCTGAGCCATGGGGCCATAAGTATCTTATTACAAGAATATGATCCCCAGTAATCAAGATAGAAATCCCGGGCGAAGCTTAGATAATTTCCGAATCGGGTGGTTGGAAATGCACTCGCGGCACGGTCGATGTCGTGATTACCTGGGCACATTATGACGCCGTCGGGCGTTAATATTGGCGTCCGTTCCTCACGGTTCCATCGGTCGTTTTGACCCAATATTATGTCCAGAAATATTCTTGCGGCCTGGAACTCAAGCTTTGATCCAGTCGATACAATATCACCCGCAAGAACAATCAGATCAATTGAGCCGGGTGAGCTGAGAGAGCGGAGAAACGGCTTCGCCAGATTACTAGCTGTTTCGTAAAGGTTTGCTTCTCCTGCATCCTCTGTGTTGTGAATGTTTGGTCCGAAAGGGCCGAATTGAATATCAGAAAGCACAAGGAAGGTCGGGTTTCGAATATACTTTTCCATATTACCTCTGGTGACTTTCATCGAAACCCGCTCTGGGATCGGAGCAGCTTCGAGGGGGAGGGTGACATTCTACCGATGCCGGCTCGTTGGGCTACCACCGATTTGCACTTGAGACTGTGAATGTGTGTGTTCTCGCCGCTGGGGTGAGCGACGTGTTCCGGAAACCGCGCTTGCTGAACCTTCGAGAAATCAAGCACTAAACTGGTTTAATCGATGGCCCGGCCATGCTGTATTCTTGTCGCGGCCCGGCTCGACATTTTTGTCGACAGTTTAACCCGTAGGCTGGCTACGCTTGCACAACACCGGTGTGGCGCACCAACATAGATTCCGCACCGGGTCAAGGGTGGGCTTCAGGGCCTCTGCCAGCACGCCCGCTTCACCCCCGGTACCGTCCGTTCAGGTCTTGGACCGGGAACAGCAACGCGATACCCTCAACACCGGAAACTCCGCTGCACCGCAACGAAACGTCGGTCAGGGCCAACAACGCCATAAGCCACACGCGGATCATCAGCTGGCCTGTGCTTTCCACGCATAACAGGTCTTCGATTGCCACCGCGAAAATCGCTGCAATGCATCATACCGATGCCGGATTCCGGCGCTGGCGACTGCTTTCGGCCCTACCTCGTCGGTCGATGTTCGGATGGCGAACTGGGCATCCTGACCCCAAGGGGAAGTTTGAAGCTTAACAAACCGAGCACTAGCAAGGTCAGTCATTCGCCCAATAGCGACACGCAATCATTAGAACCGATCGGCTGCCTAAGTGATCTAGACTTTTGACGACTTCGCGAAGCGTGCTTTCAAGCGTTCGGCGAGAAAAGTCACGAAGGCGCGGACCTTCGCCGAGAGATTGTGACGCGCGGGATAGACGGCAAAGATATCTGCATCTGGCTGCGAATATTTCGGTAGTACGATCCGCAACCGGTCCGCCTCGACATGTTGCGCAATGTCCCACTCCGAGCGCACCATGATCCCGTGTCCATCGAGGACCCACCTCAGTGCAATTTCACCGTCGTTACTGCTGAGTGATCCGCGCACTTTGATCGCTGCGTCCTTTTTGTTGTGCTGAAATCTCCAGACGTCATAGGCTTCGGTGTACTGGCGCAACACGATGCAATTGTGGTTTTCCAGATCCGATAATTTTTGCGGCACGCCATGTTGTTGAAGGTAGGCCGGCGAAGCACACATCAACCGGCGATTGTTCTGCAGTTTGCGCGCGATGAGCCGCGATGTCTGAGGGCTTCCGAAGCGTATTCCGAGATCGAAACGCTCTTCGACAAGATTGAATGGCGCATCGCTCAAGACGAGCTGGACCTCGACCTGTGGATGTATCTTTGAAAATTCAGACACAATGTCTGCAACATGCTCACGCCCGAAACCGAACGTTGCGTTGATGCGCAATAATCCCTTCGGCGTCGCTCTTGCGTCAGTGAGCAATTCGTTGAGGTCTTCGATGTCGCGCAGAATTTGGATCGCACCCTCAAGGTAGGCCTCACCCTCGCTGGTCATGCTGACTCGGCGGGTCGTGCGATTGAGTAGACGCACACCTAACTGGTCTTCCAACTTGGCCAGACGCTTGCTCACGGCCGGCGGAGTGACGCCTAGCTCAAGAGCTGCCCCGGCAAAGCTCCCCTTACGCGCCAGGAGGATGAAGAATGCTAGGTCTGTTTCGGCAGGCATTGATAACCCCAGGTTTATAATCAAGTGAGAAGAAAGAAATTATCATCTTAATAGGACGCATTAAAGTTCACTTCGCTGCGTGATCCCTAGTTCACGTACATTCCCGGAAGAACCGCGCCTCAAAAGAAGCGGTCGATGCCCCGGGACCGGGAGGAAGGGCCGGACATCGACAGCGTCACTATGTCGACTTATCCGACGTCTCCGCACTGATGAGCATGACTAGCCGCATTGCGGCTGCACCACGCCAATGCATGCCGCATTGGCGTGAATGACGGTCTGCGTGGTCATGGCTGCGCAATGACAACTGGCACAAAGGAGGATTTCATGAGAATTCCACGTCTTCAGATGGCTGCAGCCATCGCCGCAGTCGCGGTGGGTGCCGCCACAGCATTGGCCGCAGACTTCCCATCAAAACCGATCAACTACATCATTCCATTCAACGCCGGCGGCGAGTCCGACATCTCCGCACGTTTCCAGCAGTCCGTCTGGGAAAAGCACACAGGCGGCCAGCCCGTTGTCATCCAGTACCAGGCGGGAGCAGGCGGTGCGCAAGCCTGGTCGAAGCTGAACGGTATGGAAGCCGATGGTCATACGGTCATGGGTATCAACCTGCCGCACACGGTCCTTCAACCCATGATCAAGGATGTCGGATACCAGACCGATGACCTGACACCGGTTCATTACTTCCACTACACGCCGAACGCGATTTTCGTTTCCAAGGACAGCAAGTTCAAAACGCTCCAGGATCTGATCGACCACGCCAAGGCGAACCCTGGCGCAGTCACGTTCGCCGGTTCGGGATCCAACTCGGCCAACCACCTCGCTCAGGCTCAGTTCGATCAGCTGGCCGGCGTCAAGACGACCTACATTCCCTTCACCGGCACAGGACCGTCGGTTACCGCTGTGCTCGGCAACCAGACGATGGCGGGCTTCAACTACGCGCCATCCGGTCTCAACCAGGGTGATGCGATGCGTATGCTGGCAGTGGCTTCGGAAGAGCGCATGCCGGCCTTTCCAGACGTTCCGACCTTCAAGGAACTGGGCTTCGATCTCGTCGGTGGCGCCTACCGTGGCGTCTCGGTGCCCAAGGACACTCCCGAGGAAATCCGCAAGAAAGTCTCCGACATCGTTGCTGCGATCAACGCCGACCCAGAGTTCCGCAAGAAAATGGAAGCCGGCGGTTTTGTGCTGACGGAAGTCACGTACGACAAGATGGAGGCATTCGTAGAGTCCAAGAAGGGTGAATACGCCAAAGCAGCTGAGCTGCTTGGTTTGAAGAAGCAGTAATCCACACTTCATACGACCGAGTGAAGGACGCCACTGCCATGGAACTCCTGGGCTATCTCATCGATTCACTGACGCCATTCAATCTTCTTTTGGCGCTCGGCGGGGTGGTACTGGGAACAGTCATCGGCGCGCTGCCGGGATTGTCGGCCACCATGGCAGTGGCTGTTCTCGTTCCTTTCACATTCACAATGAGTCCGGCGAGCGCGCTGATTGCCCTTGGCGCCATTTATACCGGGGCAATCTACGGCGGAGCGTTCGCGGCAATTCTCGTCAACACTCCCGGAACACCGTCATCCATCGCCACGACATTCGACGGCTACCCGATGGCCAAGCGCGGCGATGGAGGGCTGGCGGTGAGTATCGCGACGATCGCCTCCGTGGTCGGGGGCATGGTTGGCGCGCTAGGACTACTTCTTCTTGCTCCGCCACTTGCGCGAATTGCCCTCAATTTCGGTCCCCCGGAATATTTCTGGCTTGCCGTGTTCGGACTCACACTTATCTCGGTGCTTTCCGTCGGCAATACAATCAAGGGACTTATCGGCGCGAGTATCGGGCTTCTGATGTCGATGATCGGCGTCGCCGTCGTAGGCGGTGATGTCCGCTATACGATGGACACGCAGTTCCTTCTGGGCGGCATTGATATAACGTCCGGGCTGATTGGACTGTTCTGCATTCCGGTCATCATCGATCTGGTGGCAACTCGCGATCCCCACTTGAAGATTTCCGAGAACGATACTGGACTTCGACTGGGCGAAGCATTCCGCATAACGATGCGGGAAAAGTTCAACCTCATCCGCAGTTCGATCATCGGCACCATCATCGGAATCCTGCCGGGAGCCGGCGGCTCGATCGCGGGTCTTGTCTCCTACTCTGAAGCCCGGCGCAGCTCGAAAGAGTCATCCGAGTATGGCAAAGGGCATCCCGGGGGGGTGATTGCAACCGAGGCCGCCAACAACGCCACCGTCGGAGGCGGCTTTATTCCGACACTTGTCCTCGGCATTCCCGGCACGCCTCCTGATGCCATCATCCTCGGCGCTCTCCTCGTGCAGGGCATCAAGGTCGGCCCGGCCCTCTTCAATGACCAAGGCGGAATTGTCTACACCTTCATCTTCGGACTGTTGATCGCAACCATGCTGATGCTGCCGGTCGGGCTGTTGATTGGCCGCTACGCATATCGCTCGATCATCTCCATCCCCAAGGCGATGCTGGCCCCGACGATTGCCTTTCTCGTCATCATTGGCAGTTTCGCGATCCATAGCGACATCGCCGACACCTACATGATGATCGGGATTGGAGTGATCGCGTGGGTTCTGGAACGTTACGGCTTCGCCGCCTCTCCTATCGTTCTGGGCCTGATCCTCGGCACGATCGCAGAGCAAGGCTTTGTGCAGAGCTATTTGATCGGCAATGCTACCGACAACGTCTTTGGCATGTTTTTCGGCAGACCGATCTGCATTGCCTTGATTGTTGCGGCCATCTTCACGTTGTTCTACCCGCTGATAGCAGACCGTTTCACACCCAAGAAGGCCCTGGACGTCGAGCTTCCGAGTTCCGCTGAAGAAGAGCCGCGCCCAACCCGGCCACTCAAATACCGCGACTATCCCGGCATGGTGATCGCCGCATTGCTGATCCTTGTCGGCATCCTGGCAATCATCGACACCGCTGGAATGAGCCCACTCGGATCGGTGTTTCCGACGACCATTGCCGCGGCGCTTATCGTGTTCTGCATGGCGCTTCTCGCACAGAACATGCTGCGTCCCGTTTCCACAAAGGGCGGGAAAGTGGTCGCCGACGCCGGACAGGCTGAGCCTTCTACTTGGCGGCGTGTTGCTGTGACATTGGCGTTGGCCGCCTGGGCGGTGGCCATCGATCAGATCGGCTTCGCCGTGGCAAGTATCGTCGGCTTCGCCATCGTCACCTTCATCTCGAACCATGACAGGACCAGCCCACTGCGCTGGCTCGCTTACCTGGCTGTCGCCTGTGGCATCGTCGCCGGATTCTATCTGCTGATGTCAGAGGTGCTTCTGATCCGGCTTCCCAAGGAATTGTTGTTCTGAGGAACAGCTCTTCAAAACTCTGCAAGTGCACCATCGGAGAATGAAATGCGCACGTACAATATTGCCGCTATTCCTGGCGACGGCATCGGTGGCGAAGTCGTCTCGGCCGGCATCGAAGTCCTCAACGCCCTGGCGAAGCGCGACGGTAGTTTCAACTTCGCCTTCGATCATTTTGACTGGGGCGGCGAGCTCTACAAGAAGACCGGGCGCATGATGCCGGAAGACGGCCGCGACCAGATCCGCAATCATGACGCGATCCTCTTTGGATCGGCAGGGCATCCGGACATCCCTGATCACATCACGCTGTGGGGCCTGCGGCTCAACATCTGCCAGCCCTTCGACCAGTACGCCAATGTGCGGCCGACCCGAATTCTGCCGGGCATCAAATCGCCGGTTCGCGGTGTCACGGACAAGGAACTCGACTGGGTCATCATCCGCGAAAACTCCGAGGGCGAGTACGCCGGTGTAGGCGGTCGTGTGCATCAAGGCTCGCCGCTCGAAGCGGCAACCGATGTCGCAATGTTTACGCGCCCCGGCGTCGAACGCATCATCCGGTTCGGTTTCAAGCTCGCCCAGTCGCGCCCAAGGAAATTGCTGACAGTCGTCACGAAGTCCAATGCTCAGCGCCACGCAATGGTGATGTGGGACGAAATCGCAGCTGAGGTCGCCACCGAGTTTCCGGACGTAACCTGGGACAAGATGCTCGTCGATGCGATGACGGTCCGCATGGTCATGAAGCCGGAGTCGCTCGACACCATCGTCGCGACCAACCTGCACGCCGACATCCTGTCGGATCTGGCTGCTGCGCTTGCCGGGTCCTTGGGCATTGCTCCGACAGCGAACCTCAATCCGGAAGGCAACTTCCCGTCGATGTTCGAACCGATCCACGGCTCGGCGTTCGACATCACCGGCAAAGGTGTTGCCAACCCGATAGGGACATTCTGGACCGCCAGCATGATGCTTGAGCATCTCGGCGAGAACGATGCGGCAGAGCGACTGATGAAAGCAGTCGAGCGCGTAACAGCGGATGAACGCTTCCACACGCCGGACCTCGGCGGCAAGGCCCGGACCGCTGACGTGACGGCTGCCGTGATTGACGCGATCCAAGCCGAAAACGCTTGAAGCCTGTCATTGACCTACGGCCACCATGTTCTCCGTCGCGATGACACGATATCAAATACTCTACGAGACGATCGTAGTCTTCCGCAGGCCGGTACAGGCCTGCGGGCAGTCGCACGCATCCTGGACGATTTCGAGCAAACCTAACATTTCTCCCTAGTAGGGAGTTCAAACCAGCCCGCAGACCTTCCGCTCCTGCACTGTAACTTGCCAAACAGGAAGCTTACCTTTGGCAAAGCCGAGGATGCAGGTATTGGCCCTCAGTGAAAAACAGAACCAAACAGGTCTCGGAGGTCAACCGGACATTCCTGGCGGACGGCCATTCTGCAGGAAGTATTGCGGTGCACCGCGCGCCGATCCAAGGGTTCGCTCTCACTGCAACACTTCTGTTGAGCGCATGCACTTCTGCGGCTTGGGGTCAGGATGCCCAGTTCGGCGTCCAAACTTCGGCCGACGAGATAGGCCCGAAAGCAGTCGTCAACCCCGGAATTCGGCATCGGCATGATGCACTGCAGTGATATACGCCGCGACGATCCCCGCGCTGACCTGCTCGAAAAGCACATGCCGACCAATCATCCGCGAGAGACTTGTTCAGCACATGGCCCTCTTCGTTGCTGGGCGACTCGTCAGCCAACTTCCGCAATTAGGTGTATCGCGTCGCTGGTCCCGCTTCGCGATGCGACCTGTAAAGTCGCCTCGTACCCAGGACGTCGATGGGCGCTTGCGGTTACGACGCTTCGGCTTCGATTTCTTCAATCAGCCGGTACACCGTGGACCGGGCGATACCGAGTTGTGCGGCGATCTCGGTTTTGAACACGCCCTCGGCCAACAAGGCTGCAACCGCATCGCGGTCTACCGTTGGCGGTCGGCCTTTGTATCTGCCTTCCGCCTTGGCCTTAAGGATGCCTTCGTTCTGACGCTCCCGGCGCACGTCCGTCTCGAATTGCGCAAACGTTGCCAGCATGCCGAAGAACGCGCGGCCCGCCGACGTTGACGTGTCGACCGATTGCTCGGTGACAATCAGATGGGCACCGACCTCCTCGATCTCGTGCGCGATGTTGGATAGATCACGCATTGAGCGGCCCAGGCGATCAAGGCGGGTGACGACAAGCGCATCACCAGGACCGATAATCTTCAACGCCCGGTCGAGTTCTTTTCGGCCATCGCGTTTGGTGCCGCTGATCTTTTCCTCGAAGACGGTGACGACGCCGGCACGCTCAAGCGCGGTGCGTTGCACGTCGAGGTTTTGGTCGGCTGTCGATACACGGGCATAGCCGTAGCGCTTGCCGGTGCGGTCCGCTTTCTTTGCCTTCATGGTGGGCCCCTTTGCGTCTCATTTGGGTATGATGAGACATATGGGGTGTTTTGACTTATCGGTCAACCTTTTCGGACGCCGAAACATGCGGGTTTGCGAAAGGATCTTCTGTGTTCCTTATGGGTACACCCAAAGGGGACGAAACTTGTAGCGCTGCCATTTGTGACATTGCCTCGTATCATCTCAAGGCAAGGCCTGCCGGATCCGAGAGACCGCCGCGGCGAGCCGGGAGGCCGTTTGGGTTCATCGTTCTGTTGGGTAGTCAGTGACGCGTGCGCGCGTAGCGGTCGGAAAAGTCCCGCCACAGGCAATTTCTTCGCGCGCGATAGCGTCGGAAAACTCGACGGGCCTTTTCATTCCTCGGGTAACATTTCAGTCCGTATGGCAACACTTTGCCGGCGGTTTCTGCTGGCGGCCATACACGGTGACCTAAAGCGGTTTACACCAACAAGATCCGTGCGACGCTGCGCGGAGAAAGCGGACATTGCTGCGGCGGTATCAAAATGCGGTTAGCCGATACCGGTGAGTACGGCCCCTCCACTCTCGTTAGCGACCGTTCCTACCGATGCCGCTGGGCCAAATGGCACCCATCCGGACCGACGCGAGCAATCAGTCATGAATTAGAACAAATTGGGAACACAATTCACAGCCAAGACCTTTGGGTATCGAGATTCTTTTCAGATTTCGTTGCGCGTTTGATTTGGGGCGGTCGCCATAGAGGGAACAATGGCTCAGAACGCTTCCGAGGCGCGATTGATGTTCGCGCTTGGGCTAGCCAATGATTGGTTGAAGTATGCAGAGGTCAAGAACGGCGCCCTGTTGACCATCAACGGCGCGTTGATCGTGGGCATGCATCAGATGCTGGACTGGCACGAAATGCCGCCCGTCCTCATTGAAGCCTATGTGTGGATAGCGACGGCGTTTCTGGCGGCATCAATGCTAGTGGGGTTGGCCTCTTTTTACGCGCGGACCAAAACGTTTGGGTTCGACATCGAAAACGTCACGGGCAATGGAGCGTCTAACGCCCTATACTACGGTCACCTGGCGGACATGAAGCGCACTGACGTATTGTCGCGACTGGTCGATGGTTACGACCCGACTATTCCCAATCGTTATCTAGAAGACGCCGCGGAGCAAATCATCATCAACTCGAAGATCACTCGACGGAAGTTTGCCCTCTTCAACTTCGCGCTGATGTTAACGATCGCGGCTGGCGTGACGCCCGTCGGCGCCCTCCTTTATTACTGGAGCTTTTGCGATGACAGACTTTAGGAGTGCGGTAAACCGCGTCGCCGAGGCAGCGGCGGAAGTAATCGGACTGAGGCCAAACTCGGTTCAGGCCATTATCGACGACGAGACTCGAATCTTGGGAGAGGCGGTAGGGGTCACGCGGCGGAACACCATTCCGACGACTAAAGAGATCCCGCTGGAAAAGCCCAGCAACTGGCTCGAAATCCCTGACGTGATCGCCTGCTTCGTCGATATGCAAGGCTCGACAAATCTGAGCGCAACGACGCACCCGAAAACCACGGCCAAGGCGTACCGCTATTTCACCAACACTGCGATACGCATTTTCGATGACTTCGACGCGGACTACATTGACGTCCGCGGCGACGGTGTGTTCGCCTTGTTCAACAGCGATCGGCCACACACGGCGCTAGCGGCGACGGTATCGTTTAAGGACTTCGTCAACCGGGATTTCACGCCGCGCATCGAGAAGATGACCGGACTGAGCATCGGTGGGCACTATGGCATCGATCGGAAGAACGTGTTGGTGCGGCGTATGGGGCTGAAGTTCAATAAAGGCGACATCCACCGGCAGAACGAGGTCTGGGCGGGCAAGCCGATCAACATGGCAGCGAAGTTGGCCAGCCGTTCGAACAACGGGGAAATCTGGGTGTCAAAGCGCTTCCACGATCGATTATGGGGGGAGAACACACTTATGACCTGTGGCTGCGTCGGCGGGGAGTACACCGGCGTAAAAGCGAAATTGTGGAATGATTTTTCGGTGAAGGACGACGACCGGTTCGATTTTGAAACGGCTTGCGTCCTGACGAGCAACTGGTGCGAGCGCCACGGCAAATCGTTCTGCAAGTCTATCGTCAAATACGATCTAGAGAAGAAAGCACCGCGCGGTGGCTAGGGTCCGAGCCGGGCAGCAGCCATTTGATGGAGCCGAACTGAAGAGGTGTCGGAATTTCCTTTCGGCGCGATTACGACGACAGCGCAGTGGGATAGAGAATGAACATTGGGGCGACGACATTCAGTTGCATTTATTGCGGCCGACAAAAGCCGGAGGCAGAACGCTCGCTAGAGCACATCTGGCCCGAAGGCCTGGCTGGAAAATTCACGCCGGATTTCTTTAAGACGCGGGAAGCGTGCGGCACATGTAACAATCTCTTGGGACAGTTCGTGGATGGCGAGTTTCAGCGGAGCTTCTTCACGTCAGTCGAGGAAAGCGGTGCCGCGCTGACATTTCTTGATACGACCACGGCGATTGCGTTGCCACTCGTATATATGGGAACACTGGCGGATCAGCCGTCCGGCGGCGAGGTTTGTGAGAGTTGGCTTGGGCCGCGCGGCGAGCGCATCTATTTCCTTCATGCAGAAGACCGCGCCGACTTCGCCTCTTATGCCGGGGGCGACCCTATCAAGCGGAAAATAAGCGACGGCGGACGCGTCTACATGAGCTTCTCAAGGCCTAACGCGTACTGGATTCACACCGCGGTCGCGTCCGCGCGCGAAAAGTTCCGGAACGCGGAGTTTCGGCTTCTGACAGTCGTCGACGAACCCACGCTGCTAGAGCTGTGTTCGCCGGAAAGCGATCAATCGGCAAAGGACCGAGCCTTTCTCGATTCCCATTGGCGCGCAAAGACCAATCAAGTGCGCCAGACGATGCTGCTCGATCACGGCGCGCGGTTCCAGTGCAAGCTGGCTCTTGGATTCGGCAGCGCACTGTTCGGCCGGGCGTTCCAAGAGACGGACTATGAGACTCTCCTGCGGAAGGCGCTGTGGGAACGCGACCCAGAAAAGAGGGCGAATATTCCGATCCTCGGCACACCGGTTGTGCCCGGTGTCCGCGATGGCGACGAACAACTGCTGGGATATCCGGGCGCATATACCTTTGCGTTTATGCGGTCGGGTGACGTCGCCATGGTGATGGTTTATTTGCCGAGCACGCGCTCATTCCGTACCGTCATGGCCCCCGAGTCCCAGGGCCTGTCGAGCCGTCTCCTTGGGCAGTTCAACGACGGTTTCGTTGTTTTGCTTGTTCCTGGCCTTCAAGCGCATTTCGGTCCGATTCATCTGACGCCCTACGTCCTGCATCGACACGGCGGGCCACAGATCCCCGAACTCGTCGAACTGGAATCCAAGCGCAAGACTATCGAGCAATTAGAAACGGATGTGTCGCGCTGGAATGTGCCACAAAACGGGCGGCTTGGGTCTGGCAGCAACTAGAGCAGAAAGCTAACGAAATTACTTCAAAACCGGACGCAGTCGAAGCAGGTAACATGAGCAACCGCCGCAGTTTGTTCGATGTCGGCTTCTGGGATAACATCGAACAAGCAGCGACTTGGTTGTCAATGGTTGCCTCGATCCGATGCCGTCCCTCAGCCGACTGTCGCAGCGGGCCCGAGGAATATCGCCCATAGAGAGTCGTCTTCCTGCGAAATTCGGCATTCCGTAACATTAAAGTTTATTGGAGCGAAGCACGCCTCAATTAGATATCTAACAGCTCAAGCCAAATCCCCTCGGAGTGCTTCCCTCATGACTGATGTAACCGACCCCTTATGTTGGATCTGCCGTCAGGATGCTGCGACTTCAGGCGAGCATAAGACCAAGCGCTCCGACCTTGCCGCTGTCCTCCGCAAGCCATCGCAAGAGCATCCGCTCTACTTCCACGACTTGGAACGACAAAATAAGCCCGTAAAGAGTCTGGATGCGAAAATACTCAAGGCGCCCAAATTCATCTGCCACGACTGCAATACTACACGCACCCAGCCGCACGACCGAGCCTGGGAACAAATGTCTGAGCGACTCCGGCGCTGCCGCCTAGAGGTTGGCCATTGGGTACGCGCCAACCGGATCTTTACGTATGAGCCCCGTCGGCAAATGATCGATGTACATCTCTTCTTTATCAAGCTTTTTGGCTGCATGCTGACTGAGGCCACGGCGAACGGATACGACGTCCCCATAGATATCGCGCCGTTTTCTGAGGCGATCATGACTGGCCGCCCTCACCCAGAGGTGCTCCTCCAATTCGGAATATGTGATGGTATCGTCGGCAGGACAGACTTGCATTGCTGGAAGACAGATGAAGAAGCAGTGATTGCTGGTTGGCTTTATCAGCTGGATAGGATTGCCGTGAGCGTCGTGTTCGCGCAGGCAGGACGTTGGGAACCCAGCGCAGATTTCTGGCACCCGAGATCACCGACGAATTCGAAGCGTTTCCGGATAGCGGATTTCCGGTACGCGCATTTAGCAGCTACAGAAGAACAATGAACTTCGACCCGGTTCAGACTCGGCGATTCTAGAATTTATCAATCCGACCGCTCACCCCGTGTTAGCGGACGTCGCGCTGTTCCCCGCAAGGCAACCCGGGAAGACCAGCGCGCAAGTCGGCTAATGGGATGTTGCGACTGCCTATCGGTATTACCGCGACGCGAAGGGCCAATAGGGAGAGCGGCCCGCTAGGTGATCCCTGCCAAAAATGTCGTCTGCTTGCTGCGGCTTAGCCGATCAGCAGCGCAGCCGTGAGCAACGCAAAGTTACCCTAAGGGAACATACCGTGCTGACTGCGCTCAAATCCTCAGCCTCGCTCTGATTGGGAGTGCGCCAGAAAGACAGGTAATCGGCTGTTCTCGGCGCAGGACATCGTGGAGGCGAAAGCATGGTTGGCGACCCCGAAAGGCCGCCCCGCGACTATCGACCGAGATGCCGTTGGGCGGTTGCTCGCCGACGGTATCAGTCCAGCCGAGGTCGCGCGCCGCCTTGGCATCAGCCGAACGCAGGTGTAAAGGGTCAAGTCGGAGTTTGAGCCGGCAAGCCAGAGAAGCGATAACGCGATGGAGTAACACCGATGATTGCCAAGCCCGCTGGCGTGCTGCCGCTCTGGGGGCAGGTGAGTGTAGTCAGGATAAAAAGCCCGATCTGCCGCAGAGATTGTAAGTCAAATCCTCTCCAGAATTTTATTGAACAGGCGATCGATAAAGCCTCTCATCCCGGAATTTTGATCGGGTTTCCGGGCGATCGAAAAAATTCTCAATACCAATGCATTGATGCTGAAGGCAACGAGCAAAGAGATTGCCAAACTCACATAAGCAATCGGCCATAGGTAACTGCGAGCTTCAGCTAGCACGTTATCGATCTCGCCAGGGCGCGTGGACAAAAGCAGGACGCCGATGACATTTTTCAGCCGCGTGATGGGGATGGCGACGGAGACGATCTGCTCACTCCTCTCGTTAAGCAGCAGCATCGCGGTGTCCTCGCCCTTCAGCGCGCGGCGCACTTCCGGATAATACTGGCCGTTGGCGTTGCCGATCTCGCGGTAGACCTGCACTTTCTGGCCGATCAGTCGATACTGGAGGCGCGTCCAAAGGTTCTTCGTATTTGTTGTTGCGGTGCGCTCGGTCTGCTGGGCAATGATGTCGCCGCTCGCCAGAAGGTCGCTGGAATCGACGACGAGATCTCCATTGCGATCGTAGATGCGTGCGCGCGTGCCGTCCGGCTCGGTGAGGCGCCGAAAGATGGGTGCGACCCTTTCAGGCTGGATGGAAAGCTGCAACGACGCGAAGCCATCGGACCGGAAGGGGATCAGCGATTCCTTGGCGGCGGGAAGTCGGTCGGGATCGACGCGGATCTCGCCGTTACGAACCATGGCATTGCCCGCGATGGCAGCTGCGATAATCTTTCCCTGAGTGCGCATCGCTTCGCGCTTGGCGTTGATGAGCCAGCTCGAATCCAAACTCTGATACAGTATTGCGAGAAAAAGAAACAGCCAACCCACCAAAGGCGCGGCAATAATCAACTTCCGCAGTTTCGAAACTTGTTTTCTCTCATTGCTGCGACACGCCGCGAGATAAGACTCTGCTGGACGCATGCTTGTTGCATAGTTCGGTGCTGAAGCGAGCTCCAACGCTTCATCAAGTTGGAGCCCGCGTCGTGTAAGAAGGCTTTGATCACGTTCTCCGGCTACCCAATTCCGCGCCTCTTTGAGCACCTGATCTCTTAGCTGAAGTGCGTCCTTCTCTTGTTGCAACCAATCTGAGATTGGCTTCCGGCGAAGAAGAGTTTCGTGAGCAACTTCCAGCGTAGTGTCGCCTGATGCATCTCCGCTTCGACAAAGCAGTCTTTCTTCTACCAATGCATCCGCGAGCGGGCGCAGCCCACGGCGTTCGTTGGTCAGTAGATCGGTCTCGTACGCAACTATTCTCTTTGCGCTGGGCGGAGTTGCGTCGGCGTCCCAAGTGGCCAAGTGCGGGACAAACAACTTTCTTACTGCTGCTTCATCCATTCCGGCCCTTTTTTGCGCTGCCTTAAGCCTTCGCGACAGGGCTCCCCCCATTCCTCCGCTCGCATTGAAGCTTTCGAGTGTGAGTTTGGCTCGGGAACCGGAACGGTTATCCTCGACGAGCTGACGCAAGGTATAAGCGAGAAGGGGCAGCGCATCGGCACCGTCGGCCTGGGCAATAAGTTCCTGCGTTAAAATCGGATCAATGGAAACACGCATACCGACCGAATTGGCGACGGCGAGCGGCGCTTCGATGATCTCGGTATAGGAAGTGCGCGAGATTGGCGGCAGCGGGAATAACTCCGGAGCCCTGAGGCCGTGACTGCTAGCGGCGTGAAGCAGCGCATCCATGCTGTCGGCACGGATTGTCCAAAGCAGGATCGGTGGCGTGGCAAGTCTTGGCTTGTCGTATTCTGATGGCGCCAGCAACCCGGCGATGATCGCGAGGAAGCGGTTGCTCTCTTCAGCGTCTTCGGCCGCGAAAAGTTCCTCCGCTTGGTCGATGGCAATGATCGGCGTCGGCGGTGGCGCATCGGGATTGGCTAGGCGTTGCTTGGCCGTGCCGAGGGCCGAGGCCTCGTCGATAAGAGCGCTCAGCGATCTCAGTGCTTCGGCTGGCTGGGCTCTTAACGCCCCGTGTATATCGACAGCTCTTCGTGCCAGACCGTGCTGTGCGAAGAAGGCTGCAAACTGGCGACCGATTCCGCTATCGCCAGTCAGTATGCCAGTGGCTGGCCGCAGGATAGCTATCGCCGTGAAGTCCGGATCCCGGACGAGCCTTGGCCAAAGGCCAGCCTTCAAATAGCTCGACTTGCCAGCGCCAGAAGCAGCCTGGATCACAATGATCTCCCCTTGTCCACCATGTAGCGCTTTTCGACGGGACTTACGCAGATCCGCGAAGCCTCTCGCGATGTCCCCGGCGCGCCCAAAGAACAGAGCCGCTTCGCCTTGCGAAAAGCCAGCAAGTCCAGGGTAAGGTGTGGCGGAGTCCAGATTGCCGGGTGACCAAGCGAAACTGTCGGGTGAAATACCCAGTTGTTCAAGCCGGGCTTTAACCCGGGTGAGCGTTGGTGCATGAAACGATATGGTTCGCTCTTGGCCCGAGTGGCTCACAGTGAAGTGGGCCTCGCGCGGTTGCAGCGAGGCATCGACGATCTGGCGATCGCGATGGATGGCGAGACGCTCGTCCTCAACGGTCAGCGTATCTTCCGGCACACGCGCGGGCAGGATTACCGGCATGATCGCCTTGCCCATGTCCTCTGCCATACGGAGTTCGACGTAGCATTCGGTGGAAGCCAGTGAATGCGGAGAGACGAGGAATAGCACTGCCTCGCAGCGTTCGTTGGCCTTAGCGAGCGCCTCCTTCCAGCGCGCGCCGGCACCAATACCGTGCAGGTCGAGAAAGACGTCGTCCTTGGCCCACCCTTCGGCGATCAGCCACTGCTGCACCGCCAGGGCCTCGAAATTGTCTTTGCTGGAATGACTAATGAAAAGCCGCGCCACGTGCTAATCCCCCGCCGACACCCTCGCCAGTATGCGGAAAGGATAGCGATGCAGCGGGAGGGAAGCTAGGCGGAACGTGGCCTGCAAATTGGTCCGTTTTTGAATGTGGGGCGGAAGACCCGTCCCCATTGGTGGCCAAGTCGGGTATGGGTCATGTGTGGACGGCGCGTTTTTGGCAAGGGTTTTCAGCTCGATTTTGCAACGTTGGTTGGGTGCTGTCATGTGTCCGACCTGTTGGTGCGGTACTCATGACCGCTGGCCATAATGCTTTCCGCGAACCGGCTCCCAAATCGTTCGCACGCATTCATTGATGCGTTGACCCAAACGGGCTCTGCCTGTTCCCGGACAACCGGTGCTGCATTATCTTACTAGCTTCCCCTCCCAAAACTTGAGCGCGTTCCGATTTAGGCAGTCCGTCAGACTATCGGCTGCATCGGATCACGATAACGTTCGCCGCGTGCCATCACCACCCAGGCCATGCGCGCGATCCGGTTGGCGAGAGCGACGGCCGCGACCTTGGTCGGTTTGCGCTCGATCAGTTTCGCGAGCCAGGGCCGTGTCTTGAACCCAGCCTGTTTGTGATAACGGATAACCGCCATGGCGCCAGCGACAAGCAGCCATCTGAGATGGCGACTGCCCTGCTTCGTAATCCCGCCGAGACGCTCCTTGCCACCCGAAGAGTTTTGCTGAGG
Organism: Alphaproteobacteria bacterium; assembly: GCA_022600345.1. GTDB lineage: Bacteria > Pseudomonadota > Alphaproteobacteria > Rhizobiales > Hyphomicrobiaceae > Filomicrobium. Next base: position 17,448 of record JAHZKP010000081.1, read on the forward strand.
CACAAGACCGATCCAAGCTGCCATTGCTCGCCCCGAGGGGAATACCTTGGCATCAGGGATCGATCCGACGATTGCGGTTGCAACAATCGGCCCGATGCCTGGGATCTCTTCAAGACGTCGGCTCAGTTCATTCGAACGGTGCCAGGCCTGAATGCATTGTTCCAGTCTCGTGATCTCGCGGTGTGTGTGCTGGTACTGATCGACAAAGCTCATCAGGCAGATCCACGCTGCCGGTGGCACGCCGAGATCATCCAGTCCCTCGATCGTTTCAAGAAGCTTGAGCAGACCTCGGCGGCCCGTCGGAGCGACAATGCCGAACTCCGCCAGATAGGCCCGGATCGCGTTCGAGAGCATGGTGCGTTGCTTGATAAGCAATTGCCTTGAACGGTGCAGCATCAGAGCTGCCTGGCACTCTTTGCTCTTGATTGGAACGAAGCGCATGTTGGGGCGCTGAACCGCCTCGCAGATCGCCTCGGCATCATTGGCGTCATTCTTGTTGCGCTTGACGTAGGCCTTCACGTACGTCGCCGGCATCATGCCGATCGTATGCCCGAGCTTTGTCAGTTCGCGCGACCAATGATGCGCGGTCGGGCAGGCCTCGATGCCAACAAGACAAGGCGGCAGATCCGCAAAGAACGCCAGAACCTTGCCGCGCGGGAGACGCTTGCGTAGGACCACCTGACCTTCGCTATCGACGCCGTGAACCTGGAAAACCGACTTGGCGATGTCGAGACCGATCGTGCTAACCTCTTGCATGGATGGTGCCTCCATTGTGAGTTCTTCAAAACACTCACCCTATGGCACTTCAGATGCCGCAGGGGGCGCCGTCCACAGCATCATTCACGTCGCGCACTGATCGTCTGCTTCCAGGGTGCTGCGGTCTTCGAGCGGATCTTGAACAATCGCGTCGGACCCGGCGCCGGTCAGCCCGCACTGATGTCGAACGCTGTACCCTTAATTGCTGACATTCTTGGACGCCGTATCCGGTGGGCCAAGCCAAGTACCGTCGACAGCCGCTTCTGGGATTTTGCCGTCAAACTTATAACTGAGGAGGAAGCAGGAGATTCTGGGAAAATTTGCAGTCTGAGGAGAGCCTCGCGCGCACGCGTATGGCGGTGCTGAATCCTTTCAGCCGTCGATCGGCGCGAGGCCTGGCACCGGCCAATGTTGGCGGTCATGGCAAGTTTGGCAAAGCCAGGTCACGTCCAGCGGGCGGTTGTAGTCCCGGCGGTACCCGTGGGCGGTGCCGGCGACGATCCCGCACTTGCTGCACGCCTCGGGGCGAACAAGCGTGCCGTTGCGGGTGCTAAGGTAGACAGCCTACCGCAAAATTACCGAAATCGTAGTGCTTCCGTAGTGTTCGCAGTTCGGCATACATTGCCGTTTTGAAGAACTTCAACCGGACCGAAAAATTACTGTTCATCCTTAGGCTTTCACTAGGGTTTCCGGAGGGTTGCCTTGGGGCAATTGCGAAAGGCGTCTTCGTTTGAATTGGAATTTTCTTCTCCGTTGGTTGGAACGCAAGAAAGCCCGCCTGGACTAACCGGGCGGGCTGGTGGATTTGCTTTGTTGGTGGTCAGTGGCGCGGGCGCTCCAGTGCGGGCCAGTTAGCGTCAGAAAACACTTCACGGTGCTGCCGTGATGACGGTTGACCCTTACCGAAACCGGACCGTTGTTGGCGACTGAACCTCGCTACGTTGCGGCGGGATCCTCACTGCAACTTTGGTGCGATTGGCGGCGGGCCCTTACCATGACCTTACCGTTGTTTGCTGCCGCAATCGTGGCGTTGTCGGCGCCGATCGACCCTAGGGGATGCCCGCCGGTGCTCCAGCTCCAGGAATCGCGCGAGCCTATTACCAGGACGGCGCATCGGCTGAGCTGGTTCACGTCTAATTGGATGCACTCCTCGACGCTCGTCTTGCCCCGGCTGTTTCTTCTGCCAGATCCAAGACCGCCCGCGTCACGCACTCCTGATTTTCCCAGTATCAGCCGACCGCGCATTTTGCGCTTGGGCGCCAAGGCATAGGGACCATAGGGGGCGTAGGGCTGTGGTTCATTCGGTCGGCCCACCTGCATCGACGCGGTGTTCGGCCTCATCGCCCCTATGCCCCCCATGCCTATCCGTTTCAGTGGGAAAATGTAGCGCGTAGGTTGCGGCTCCCCATTTTCCGACTGCGGCTTGCCGTGACAGCAGGAAGCCACCGACGCGCGTGCCGACAAGCGCCGCGACCCGTCGTTCAATATATTGCCGCCCGCGTTTCTGCGGGTCCAAGACCTGTTGGACTTGCTCGTGGAGTTGGCTTGCCTTGACTGGTCGATCGCCGTGCCGCCGCTGCCAAAGCTTGAAGACTTCGACCACGGTTTGACGATGTGCGTCATGGCGCTTTGCGTCGAGCATTCGTTCAACCGGATCAGGACAGCCAAGTGCTAGTAGTGGATCGCGCACCCATTGGGTCCACTGGGTAAAACCTCCCAACGGTTTGCCGGTTGTGACCGCAGGTTGGCTCCGCCCCCAACGCCATATCGTCAGCGCGGCGACGAGGAGATCAATGCGGCGTTCGTTGACGATTTGTGTCATGTCGTTGGGAAACGCGCGGGCTTCCGGGTCTTCGACGCGGGGATCAAGCTCAATTGCGATGAAACGGCGCGTCAGATCTTCGGAAACGGTCAGCGCGTTGCCGGTCATCATGACCAAGGCCGTTGCGTTAAGGGGCAGCATTTCTGACTTGCCCAATACCCGAACTCGCGCGGGCCGCTCCGTGATCGCGCTGGCCAGCAGGTTCGATTTGAAGGTGACGCCGTTAATATTGTCGAGGAACAGGACCTGACCGCCCGCGATCAGCTCGGCGGCAATTCGCTTTTCGAGTTCTTGTGTATCCGCACCGCTTGTGACTGCGTGCGGTTCAATCCCGAAAGCAATCCGGCATATCGAGCGGACCAATAGACCTTTGCCCGCGCCCGCGCCTGACAGTTGTGGTGCACGGAGCAGGAATCCGGGTGCAAAATCGAGGCTCGGCCGGGAGACAGCAGTCATCAAGGCAGTAAGAAACGCCGTCTCGTCGTGGCCAGGCTTCAACGTCGGATCGATCGTCTTAATGTTGGATGTGCCTTCGACCATTGCGGCATCTCCGAAACAAAACGTGGCGAAGGTCGACCGGATAAATGCCAATGCCGCGCGCGCGTCCTCTTGATTGGGAGCAGTCGGCAACCTATCAGCAATGTCCGGCACGCCATGAAGAAACATGCCCGTTTTCGCGTCGTAACCAGCGGCGCTCAAAATCGATCCATCCGGCCGCAGGAGTGGCGTCGACGCGATCCCGTTGAGCGGCGACAACGCCCACTCGCCGTGCCAGTCGAGATATGCAACCGCCAACGCACGCGGAAGCCGTGCATTGCATTCATGCTCCTTGCCCTTCACAAATCTCAGCTCAACAGGGCGCGCAAGTTGATGGACCATCATCACGAGGCTGTCGGCCGACACTGGGCGCGCTGTGATTGCGCCAGATTGTCGGTCCTTGACCAAACGTACCGGCGCGCCGCGGTCGAAGAGGTCGCTCCGCTCACTCAGGATATCGCGAAGCGCCGCAACCGTCCGATGAGGATCGTTCTTCTCGATTAAAAGTTTTGGCTTCGATGGCGCGCTGTCGCCCGCGCAGGGCTGATCCAATGCTGCGAAGTCAACCGCATCATTAATGAGTTCGGCGATCCGATGTTCGTTCTCCTCTGTCATGGAATGACACCAGTCGGCTGACAGCTCCTAAGCAGATCGTTGAAGTCAGTGCCCAACGGTGCTCGGGCAATACGGACACGCCGTGCTTCGCAGTGGAAATGGCGCGCCGCCGTGACCGCGGCGCGTTCCCCAGCAGCGTCCCCGTCGGCGAGAAGTACGATATCGTGAGCGTCGCTCGGTAGACTCAATCCCACCATGCCAGAGGTAGAAAGCGCGGCCCATGCCGTTAGGCCCGTTGCCTGCATCGCCGAAAGGCAGGTTTCGATGCCTTCCCCAATTAAAAGCGGCACAGTATCTGTCCCTAGGCGAACGGCGCCGCCACGACAGGGCCCCATCATCATTTTTTCAGGTTTCACATCAGCTTTGCCGTTGCCGCTGACTTCAAGAAAGGTGCGGTGAATTCCGATTGGCTGATTTGACTCGCCGCTGGTGACTAGAGCGACCATGGCGGGTTGAGTGGAGCCGGTCGGATGCAGTAATCCAGAGTGACATTTTAGGTTAGCCGGTGGCGCCATGGTTATGCCGCGCGACCGGAGATAGGTCTCAATAACCGTGCCAGACGCTGGAACGGACTGCGCCCAGATTCGCAAAGCGGCGAAAATTCGGGCTTTGTCATCCAGTCGGCGAGCGTTGGCGGCTGCGTTTCCCTTTATCGGTCGGCCGCCTTGCCGCGAGTCGCTGCCGTCGCCCCATAAGCCGCGCTCGCGAAGCGCCGTTATTACTGCCTCTTGCTCGCAACCCGCATGACAGTAGAGCAATACTCGCCCTTCAGCCGTGTCGCACAACGCCAAGCTGGGCGTAGAATCTTCATGCGCCGGGCATTGAGCCGTCCATTCCGCTCCGGCGCGGTGCCCGCCCAAAGTGCGAGCAATCTTTTCGGCAGAGATATAGGGCATCGCTCACATGCCCCCGTTTTCAATGAAACGGCGAATGTCTTCAGCCCGCCAGACCGTCGTGCGCGGCCCAAGCTTCAGTGGTCGCGGAAAACGTCCGGTTCGGACGCCTTCCCACCAAGTACTCTTCTTGACCGGAATCAATGGAGGAATCGGTGGCATCCGCTTGTCATCGCCAATGATTTGGCGAAGTCGCAGAAAGCCGGTTTCGGGAAGCTGTGCCATTTATCCGCCCTCCTCCAAAATGGTTCGAGGTAGACATGAGTGATCCGTTAGGAACTGGCAAAGACAACTCAGCCCTCGGCACGGGCGCGAGTTTTCCGCGGCGGCTGTCTTTGAGGCGACTATTTCTTCTTTTGCCGGGTCTGCGACCGCTTCAATGCCTTACGAACCGTGTCTTCTGAAATGGACAGATCTACATCGTCCAGGATCACGTTCGCCGTGATCGCCATGGCCCGCATCACAGGTGCCGACAACTTAATTTTGGAATTTTTGAGCAAAACGCCAAAAGCCCTAAGGTAGGCCGATTTCTTGCTGTTTTGCCGCGTGGAGATCGCTGCCTCGACTTCTGGACATGCGAAATCTACTGGGAGCTGGCCGGCGATTTCTGACACTTTGAAAAGGTAGCTTCTCAAATCGAGCGGGGTTCCGGCGCTCGCCGTGTCCTGACTCTGCGCACGCTCGACGAAGCGGAGGAGCTTGAGATGTTGGACTTCCTGAGACTCGGATGGTGAGAAGAACGCTTCGATGTCCTTGTCGTGCCTTTGCAATTCCACGGGAAGTCGCACGTTGGTTCTCTGCAGTTCAGCAAGAAGCAATGCTAGCTGGCGGGCTACGGTTGAGACTTCTGATAGAAGCTGCGCAGCCTTTTTGTGGATGCGTCGATACTCCGGAAAATGTTGTTGGGCGTTGCGGGCTGCATCGATGAAGGCGATCCAATGCTGATCTTCTGTCAACTCGGTTGAAAGCGCGAGATATGCGTCACCCATTAGATCTTGATCGATTAGCCTTTCGAGCAGCGATATCTCTTGCCCGTACTTTGCGGCTGCACTGACGGCGCGCGATAGCTCGCCAAAAAGGTATTCGATATAAGGCTCGTCTTCAGGATGACAGAGGGGATCATTTTCACAATGTGGACAGTGGAAGAGTAGGCCGTCAATTTTCTCGGCGAATTCGACCGCTTTGCGCCGGGCTTCCCCTTGCTTGCTGGATAAGCCGTCCAATGGGGGATCAGCCATTTCCCAAGGATCAAGGAACCGCTTCGGATCCACTTCGTCGCCGTCGTTGAGGGGGGGAGGTCCGGCGTCACACTTGCCCGAAAGCCTAACGAACACGTATCGCTGGATCACCCTAGGAACAACGTTTTTGGCTTTCCCCATCACTGGCATCCCCACGAGGCACAATCGAAAAACGAGGACGCTTCCGATCGACGATGCGCAAGGCAATCCTAAGTGATCCAATAGGGTTCTTTAAGATTTTGGGGGCAGGAGTGCGGCGACATTCGGATCGAAATGTGTTCCGTAGCACGCAGCATATGCGTACCAAGGGCGTACCATTTTGCCGTTTAGGCGACAAGAAACCTGCATGCGGCAAGGCGTTTCTTTTATTATTTTCAATGACTTACGTTTGGTTGCGGGGGCAGGATTTGAACCTACGACCTTCAGGTTATGAGCCTGACGAGCTACCGGGCTGCTCCACCCCGCGTCACCAATAAGACCTAAGCGCCCGATCCGTTCAGGATCGTGGATATCAGCGCCCGGGTTGTCCGGAAGGCGGTGCGCTTTGTTGAATAAGACCCGCGTGAGCGAGCTGGGCACCGCAACACCGACGCTGATAAGCATCGGAGGACCGGTGTATAGCAACTGATTTGGTCGCTGTGAACCCACTAATTTGAGCGTTTTGACGCAACCGGGGTTCGTTCGCTTTTTCGCCGGCGGGTCGGGGCTTTTGGGGACGGGTGATTGGCGGGAAGAAGAACGACCTTCGGGCACCCGTCCTGTGCCAATGGAGAGGAGGCAAACCGCTTGACAATCAAGACAGTCGCTCTTCTCTCCCCTCCCCAGGGTCAACGATGTGTTGCATGCATCAGGGCCAAACAGTCGGGCCGGTTGGCTGATCTCCTGAGAGTTCATCGACCAATCGGCCCTCGTGGAGGCCCCGGATAAATGCTTTTCGCATTTTCTTGGGCATGCAGACTGTTTGATGGGGTGCAAGCACTCCCAAACTTGATCAGTGTTTTTTCCCTATCAGGCTGTTGGGGCCCTATTCCGACTTGCCGGCAGCCTTGTCAGTGAACATTTTGAGGGCCTTGGTCATCTTCTTGAAGATTTTATCTTTTCCGTCGATGTCGTAGCGGTCTTCGAGTTCTTTTGGTTCGGTGTAGCCGATATAGACCTTGCCGTCGGCGGCTTCCCAGGCCAGCACCTTCATGGGCAGATCAAGGCCGATGCGGGGATTTTCCTGCATCAGGGGCGTGCCCATCTTGGGATTGCCGAAAACCAGGACCGTGCTGGGGCGAAGCTCAAGACCGGCCCCCTTGGCGTTGGCCTGATGGTCGACGCGGCCAAAAATTCTGATGCCCTTGGATTCGAGTACCTTGGCGAGTTCATCGATCGTTGCAGAAACGCTTCGGTTGCTTTGCTTGACGATCATATCGTCACCTGCGTGGGAGGCTGGTGCGAATGAAAGGGTGAAGATGAGGCCGGCAGCGATTGTGCCGATGGCGGTCAAGATGGGCGTTGCGGAACGAAGTGTCATGGTGGGGCTCTCCCGGGTTGGTCGGTTCAATCGCGTCTCAGTCTATTTAGAGGTACGTCAGCAATTGGGCTGCACTGAATAGCACAGCGCACGGACTCGTGAACGGATTTGGTGGCTATGGCGCAGGGGAAATTGGCAAACAGGTTTAACCGGCGGTCTGTTGGCGGCGGGCCTCGCGGCGGCGGACGATCCACTTGGCGATGAAGGCGAGGGCGATCCAACCCAGGGCGGCAAGCACCAGGTAGAAGATCGACAGGCTGTCTCCGGACTGGGCGCGTTCAACGACTTTTCCCAGAAGCGCAATGAGCGTGGTTTTGGGCAAGATGCCGACGGCGGTTCCTGAAATGAAGGCGATATAGCTGGTGCGGGTCAGTCCGAAGCCCATGTTGAGAACGACGAAGGGGGCAGACGGAATGATGCGGACCAGGAGCGCGGTCATAAAGCCGTTGCGTTCGACCATCTCGCTGAAGCCGCCGATGCCCTGCCAGCCAAGCCTATTGAGCCAGTCTGTGCCCAGGTGACGGGCGACGAGGAAATTGACCGACGAGCTTACGAGTGTGGACAGGATCGAAAAAATGAAGCCTTGAAGGGGGCCGAAAACTGCGACGGTAACCGCGATCAAGAGGAATTGGGGTGCGCCGATGAACGAGGCGACCGTGAAGCAGGCTGCGACGACGGGCAGGGCCCAGGGGCTACCTGCAAAGCTTTTAAAAGTGGAACTCAGGATGCCGTTCTCATCCAGACCAATCAGGTTGGCTGACAACCAAAACACAGCCGAGACGGCAACCAGGGCAAGGATCAACAACGCGATGTGGCGTAAGCTTACGGCATCCCTTTCGCGAAGGAGTGCGCGTATTCGCCCGACCCGGCCGGGCTTGTCGCCCGGGGGGCGGGTCGAAGGGGGCGTGTTAGCGGGAGGCTTATCTTGCCCGGTTGCATCGGTAGGGTTGGCCATCACTGCTCTGTGGTTAGCGTTCCGAAGCGACGGTGGAGACAGTTTGAGTGCCGTCTAGTTCAATGACCTTGGGGGCAAGTGTTCGGCGGCGCAGCCATGTTACGCCGAAAAGATCATATATCCCGACCAGGGCGCGGTTGAGGTTGTTGTATTTGGATTGGCCGACCTGGCGGGGGCGGTCGTTGACGGGCACGTAGGCAGCCTTGAGGCCGTAGGTCTGGAACAGGGCCGGCAGGTAGCGGTGCATGCTGGTGAAGAACGGCAGGCGCAGGAAGGCCTCGCGCCAATAGACCTTGATGCCGCAGCCGGTGTCTGGGCATTCGTCGCGGAGCACCCAATCGCGGATTTTGTTGGCAGCCCGCGAAGCCCAGCGTTTCGAGCCGGTATCCTTGCGCGTCGTGCGCCAGCCGTTGACGAGAGCTGGGCCGTCGCCGCCTGGTTCGCCCAGGTGTTCCAGCAACTTGGGAATATCGCGTGGGTCGTTTTGACCATCGCCGTCCATGGTTGCGATGACCGGGCTCAATGCTGCCGTGATGCCCGAGCGCAAGGCTGCGGATTGACCCGAGCGGGCGTCGTGGCGCAAAAGCCGTAATCCGGGGTGGTTGCCGCTTTCAATGAGGGCGGTAATCTCATCAGGCGTGGCATCATCGCTGCCATCGTCGACAACGATGACTTCGGCAAGGTTGTCGGCTGGAACATGCTCATAGGTCTCGGCGACAAGGCGGCCGATGTTTCCAGCTTCGTTTAGCGCCGGAATGACCACAGTTATGCGCATGCTCGCTCCTAGAAATGTGGTTGTGCGGCCAATCTGCGATTTCATCGGACAGGAATCGCGAAACTGACATACACCATCAGTTACGTCGGTTCCAAGGCGTCCAATTGGTTGCTTCAGCGGCACCATGTCGTCTGCCACCGGTGTTCGCCCGGCGATCTCCTGGCAATCTCCTTGCCATCTCCTTGCAATCGACTTGCAATCAGCCGGCCATTGGGGTCCCTTGCGGCTTTGGCCGCCCCGCCCGGGCGCCTGATAAGACATGGACAATTCAGGATTATGAATAGATCGCAGGGCACAATTGGCAAACTGGATGACCGGCAATGGCTAACGGTGTTGGTTTGCGGCCTCGCCGGGCTATTGGCATTGCGGCTGGTGGCGCTGGCGCTCAATCGGACGGATTTGTTTTTCGATGAGGCACAGTATTGGTTCTGGAGCCTTGAGCCGGATTTTGGCTACTACTCCAAGCCGCCGTTGATCGCCTGGATCATCGGGCTCTCTACAACTCTTTGCGGCACCAATGAATTCTGTATCCGGCTGCCGTCTCCGCTGCTGCATACCGGCACTGCGATTGCCGTGTTTTTCGTCGGCCGTCAGCTCTACGATCTGCGCACCGGGGTAATCTCGGCTCTGGTGTTTGCGACGTTGCCCGGCGTGTCGTTCTCGGCCGGGATTATTTCAACCGATGTGCCGCTATTGTTGTTCTGGGGGATCGCGCTTTACGCATTCATCCGAATGACCGAAACGCGGGACTGGTGGCCGGCGCTGCTGCTGGGGTTGGCCTTCGGGGCGGGGCTTAACGCGAAGTATGCGATGGCCTGGTTTGTCGTTTGCGCGGTGGTTTATATCGCGATGACGCCTGAACGGCGGTGGCTGGCGCGCGATGTCAGGCTTTACGCAGCGCTGGGCCTGGGGGCGCTGATGATCGTGCCCAACGTATTGTGGAACCTGGACAACAAGTTCGCGACGCTGTCGCACACGGCCGATAACGCCAAATGGGGCGGGCCGCTCTTGCATCCGGGCAAGGCGCTGGAGTTTTTCGGTGCGCAGTTTGGTGTATTCGGGCCGATCCTGTTTGGTGCGCTATTGGTGATTTGCTGGCGGGCTGTGCGGCAGCGGTTGCCGGAAACCGACCGGCTATTGCTGGCGTTTTGCGTGCCGGTGGTGGTGGCGATTCTGATCCAGGCGTTTTTGTCGCGGGCGCACGCGAACTGGGCGGCGGTCGCGTATGTGGCCGCGGCTGTCCTGGTTACGGCAACGATGATCCGCGATGTGGCGTGGCCGTGGCTGAAGGCATCGTTGGCCATTCACGCGGTGGTGGTCGTTTTGCTGTTGGTCGGCATGTCGCTGGCCGGGCAAATTCCGATGCCGTTCGGGGCGGCGCCATTTGCGCGTACACTCGGGTGGCAGGAGGTTGCGCAGGCGACCGAAGAGGAGTTGGCGGCGGCAAAGGCCCGTGGCGAACCTTATGCGGCGGTGTTGAGCAATGACCGGCCGGTGACTGCGGAACTTCTTTACTATATGCGCGCCAATCCGGTGCCGGTTTTTGCCTGGCAGGAGCGCCAGCAGCCGCACGACCACTTCGAGCTGGTGCGCCCGTTTACCGGTGAGGTTCAGGGGCGGATCCTTTGGGTGACGCAGGCGCTTGACGGCGCGGCCTTGCGGGAACATTTCGAAAGTGTGGAGAAAATCGCCGAAAAAGCTCTGCCGGCGGGGAGCAACGCAAAGCGACGCGTGGCCTTCTTTAGACTTTCGGGCTACAAGGGCGAATGATCAAAAACGATAAGAACAACGTTCCCGGCGTTGCGCCACATGAAATGCATGGTGAGTTATCCGAAGCCTTTGTGTTGCTGGATAATAGTTCGGGAACGAAGGCGCCGTCGCTACTGTTTACCGAGCCCCGCAAAATCGTGCGTGCCGATCGTCCAGAGGATGTCGAGGGGGCGATTTCGCAACTGGAAGAGGCGGTTGCAAGCGGTCTGCATGCCGCTGGCTATTTTTCCTATGAGCTAGGCTATGTCATGGAGCCCAGACTCAGGCGGCTGATGCCCGAAAAGCGGGTGATTCCGCTATTATGGTTCGGGCTTTATGAGGCGCCGCGGCAGATGACGGGGGCGGGGGTACTCGAGTGGTTGAACGAAACCACGAGAAGCGCTGCCCACGAATTCAGCGACGTCAGCCTGGCTTGGACGCAGGCTGAATATGAAGAGCGATTCAATAAGTCGCTGGAGATGATCCGGTCAGGCGACATCTACCAGATCAATCTGACGTTCAAGTCCCGCTTCAAACTGTCCGGGTCGCCGCTGACGTTTTACCGCGACCTGCGCGCCAAGCAACCGGTGGCCTATGGGGCTATCGTCGATACCGGCGAAGCAACCGTGCTGTCGGCATCTCCAGAGTTGTTCATCGAGCAGGAGGGCCGGCAAATCCATACGCGGCCTATGAAGGGGACGGCGGCGCGGCTTGGGGCGGTGGAGGCCGACGAGAAGCAGCGGTGCGAACTGGCAAGCGATCACAAGCAGCGGGCAGAAAACCTGATGATCGTCGACTTGATGCGCAACGACCTGGGCCGGATTGCCGAGATCGGCAGCGTGCGGGTGGATGATCTGTTTACAATCGAGACATTCAAGACGCTGCATCAGATGACGTCGGGTGTGACCGCGACGTTGCGCGAGGGCGTCGGGCTGAGGGAACTGCTGGCGGGGATCTTCCCGCCGGGATCGATCACCGGGGCGCCCAAAATACGGGCAATGGAGCTGATCGCGGAGTTGGAGACGGAGGCGCGCGGCGTTTATTGCGGGGCGATCGGGCATATTTCGCCTGAAGGGCGCTCGCATTTCAATGTGGCGATCCGGACGCCCGTCATCATGCGCGGTGGCGAAGGCGAAATGGGGATCGGCTCGGGCGTCGTCTACGATTCAAAGGGGGGGAGCGAATATGAGGAGTGCTTGCTGAAGATGAAGTTCCTCACAGATCCGCCGATGCCCTTCGAAATTATCGAGACGATGCTCTACGAACCCGCCAAGGGGATCTGGTTGTTTGAGCGGCATATGGACCGGTTGCAGTCTTCGGCCGATCACTTCGCATTCGAATGCGACCTGAGGCGAGTGCGGGCTGCAATTGATGAGGTTTTGGAGGGGCGCCGCGATGAAGTCCTGCGGGTGCGCCTGACACTTAGCGAGAACGGAACACCCAACGTTACGGCAACCGAATTAGGTGAGGGGTCGACACCCGAGGTGATGCGATTCGTGGTGTCGCCGAGCCGGCTCAACAGCGCTGACCGGTTCCTTTATCATAAGACCACGCGGCGCGAGCTCTATGATTCTGAGTGGAAGACCTACAACGAGGACTTCGGGGCCGACGAGGTCGTGTACCTGAATGAACTGGGCGAGCTTGCCGAAGGGAGCCGGACCTCGATTTTTATTGAGCGTGATGGGGTGCTTGTGACGCCGCGGCTATCGGCGGGTCTGTTGCCGGGCACGCTGAGGGCCGAGTTGTTGGCAAGCGGCCGGGCTGTCGAGGGACGGCTGGCGCTTGTTGACCTGATGTCGGCTGAGGTTTGTTATCTTGGAAATTCGGTTCGCGGCCTGGTGCGCGCCGAAGCGCTTGAGGTGCCAGACGGGCCAGAGGTGTCAAAGGCGGCTGGCGAGGCGGCGAACTCCTGAGAGAGATCTCTTGGGAATTCGGTCAAAGTTTTCCGTAGGCCACGTTTCGTGCCGGAGGGGCGGATACGCCAGGGGTTTCAAAGTACAATGAGTTTTTGGCGGCGTCGACTGAGTCCTGGCTGACAGCAGTTATGGCCAGCAGGGTGAGTGCGAAAACCGTCAGTGCGATAGCGGCTGCGATTTCTATTCGGTGACGGCCGAAACGGCGATTGAAGCGTGATCTTGTCATTTTGGGGTCCGTTGAGTTTTTTGCCCTGAGACCTCAACGATGACGACTTTCGTACAGGCTTTGCCATTCCACCCAATGACGCGCGTCAGCTTGGCGCAGCAAAAAACGCGAATGAATTCAGTTGTTTTGGTCGGTCTACGCAGCAAAAAAATTGTGGCCCAGGCAGATCAATTGCTGAGCACCGGCTTGGCGTGTTGCGGTGCAGCAAGTGGTGCAGCCCTTTAACGGCGGGGGAATTTAGGAGCTGGTGGTGGTCACTTCGCGTTTGCGAGGGGAATAAAAGAGGCGGCGCAACATGAACAGCAGCAGCAGCACCGTGAAAAGTGCAGCCCCCAGGGCGATGGGGTGTTTATCCACAAGCAGCACCGGATTGACCCGGCCGTCGAGGACAAGTTGAACGTCCCTGAGGGTGGTCTTGGGAGAAAAGCCATTGTCAGCCCGCAACATCATGTCGACGGCGGCAGACTGATCCGGACTGGTCAGGACGGCGTCGCGGACCCGGGATTTGGCGAGCAACTTCAACTTGGCTGGAGACTGGGCAACGGCGCGCAAGACTTGTTCGCGGGGGGCTTGCTGGAGGCCGGTGAGGTAACCGGTCAATTGCGATAGCTCGTCCTTGTTGAGGCTGCGGGCGAGGCCGCGAAGCGCATTTGTCTCCAGGTCGAACAAGGTTGTTCGGGCCGTGGGGGAGAGCCCGGCCAGGCGCAGGATGGCAACGCGGTCTTCCAATGCAAGCAATTGGCGTAGGGAGTTTTGGGTGAAGGTGTCGGGTTGAGCTTCCCGGTAGACGCCATACTCGACGACGGCGGCGGTGTTGACGCCGGCTATGGCATTCCATTTCAGGGCTTGTTCAAGCGAACGGGTGGTGCGGGCAATTTGCAGGGCCGGCTCGGGGAGTTTGGTGACAGCTTCGTTCAGCGTGCCATCGCCCAGGCGCTTGATGATGCCGCTATTGCCCTCGTTTGTTAAAATCAGGCCGACGACTTCGTCGAGGCGTCCGAGGCGGTCTGGCCCGATGCTATCGAGGAAGCTGCGGAATTGCTCATTGCTGTCGGCAAGTTCGAGGGCCTTGAGGTGGGCACTGCGGAACTCGCGCCACACTTCTACCACGCGGTTGGCGGAGCTGGCGCCGATTTGCTCGATGTGGGATTTGATTTGCGTGGCGATTGTTTCGGCCAGCACCTCGCGGACCTTCTCCTTGGTCGCTTCAGATTTCATTTCATTCTCGATGATCGGCAGGACGCCGTGGCGGAAGTCCCAGATGTCCTTTGCAATCAGCACCAGGCCGACGCCGCCTGCGACAACCGAGACGAGTCTGGCCAGTACGCTGCCGACAATACGCTGTCCAACCGTGCGGGCGAGGTTTGCGAGCTGGCGGCGAACGATCAGGATGGCAAGGCCTGTGGCGCCGCCCCCGGTATTCTTCAGGACCGTGCCGGGTGTGACCTGGGCGGAGCCTTCCTCGCTTGACATCATGAAGTCGCGGCGGGCGTCCTCGCGGACAAGATTGGCGACTGTTGAGCCGTAGCGGGGGCCAAGATAAGCCTGCAGGCACTGCAAGGCGGGTTGGGCGGCGTCCTGGGCGGCGAATTCAATGCGGCGGCCGATTTGATCGCCGACGCCACTGGCCAGGCCCTCGATCGATTTTGTGACGGAATCGGACCGGTAGACGCGCTCGGCGATTTCGGTGGCTAGTTTCTGGGCTTCGGCGCGATAGGCCAAGGTTTTCAGGAGATTGCCCCAGCTTTTCTCCTCACGGACTTCCTTTACGGCGATGTCGACACGGGCATCGAGTACAGCGCCGACGTCCTGTTTGCGCCACTCGTCGTCGACCAGCGCTTTGTAGTCGACGTTTTCCAAGCTCTTTTGCAGGGAGAAAGTGGTGACTTCGGCAACCGCTTTGCGGAAGTTTTCCTCGTCTTGGGCCTTGCAGGCTTCGATATCGGCGTGGGTCACCGATTGCGCGGACGCATTGAGAGCCGGGGTCACGGTCAGGGAAACCGCAAGCAGGCAGGATATGACCGATCGAAAAGTGCGTGGCACGCTAAGTAACTCCCCTGCGTTCATTGGTGCGACATTGCCTGGTTGGCCGGTCTTGGGTGGCCGAAGGCGCGCTCCGGTCGCGCCAAGGTTGCCCTGGGCAAATCGTCGCTTTGCAACTGTGCGTTCCCATCATGTCAGGAATAACGCTTCGACCGCCATCGGCATAGCAACTGTTGTTCGATTTGTTTGGTTGCAGTGCGCAATTCAAGTCCCATCGCAGTTGTCGAGCGGGCGCATTGTCTGGCCGGCATCAGGTCGTGGGCTGACTTATTTCAAGGCCTGCTGAATGGCGCCGTTGTGACCGTGGTGCGTTCGACGGCAGGCAGATTGGTGAGGGTCTTATTATACTTGAGGGTTGGGCTGTTAACTGCCTGTTATTGAATGACCTTATTTTTTCTTCATCGCGGTGGCTTCAAGTCTGTTTTCTATTCTCAAAACTGTTCCGCAAGCGACAGACGGTTAAGCAAATTGCGCTTAAATCCGTACAAGACGGCGACGATGGCCTCGAAAGTTGGAATCAGGCGGTCACTGGCGGCGAAAATCGGTAATTGTTGCACTGCGAAGTGTTCCAAAGTCTCAACTGGGGCGGTTACGTGCATGTAACAATGATCAAATTTTCCTGATGGGGACTTGCAATGTTTACCTGTTTGCGGGCTTTTTGTGCAGCGCACAATGCGTGACAGCGCTCTTGCGGCGGCATGCCTCATTTTATTTGAGGCGCAGTCGAGGGAGTAGAACTCGGACGGATTTGTTTGTGGGACTGCTTGATGTTCAAGCGGTGCCACGTGGAAGGCGCCAGGATCTTGGGTGAACTGATGCCCAACGTTTTTGGTGATTTGCGGGATCCCCCTTCCCGACCGGGAAGTGGGCAATCCAGGACATGAAGAGTTAACCAAGCTGACCAAGTTGGTTGCGGCTTTGAGATTGCACGTGTTGTGATCTCGCCGTAAAGGAGTTGGAATTAGCTGTGAGCGAGTTTTGATAAGGCGATGAAAAACAATACGAACAAGCTAACCCTTTTGAATGGTCTGTCGTATGAGGGCGGCCGCGTCGGCGTGCTCTTGATACACAGCCTGGGTGGCACACCGCTGGAATTGAAATATGTTGCTCAAGGCTATGCCCGCGAAGGTTATGCGGTTGAGTGCCCGATGCTGCCGGGAATGACAAACGGTACCGATGTCCTGAGCCTTTCGCGGTGGCAGGACTGGTATGCCGAAGTCGAGCGGGTCTTCGATGAGTTGAGCGCAAAGTGCGATACGGTTTTTGTCGGCGGCTTGTCGGCTGGCTCGATCCTGGCGCTGAAGCTTGCCAAGGAACGCCCCGGTGAGATCGCAGGTCTGTTGGCCTTCGCTCCGACCTTGTGGCCGAATGGTTGGGCTATCCCCTGGACGTTCAACTTCTACCGGCTGGTGCACACACGCTGGTTTGCCCGGTTGTTCCGCCTTAATCAGCGGGCGCCTTATGGCATCAAGGACGAGCGTATTCGCAAGTTCATGACCGATGCCTTCAAGTCCGAGAACCGGTCGATCGAAGAAGTTTATGCGCGCCCTGGCGTGATGGTCCTGGAATTCTGCCGGCTGGTCCGCTCTGTCATGCGCGACGTCGGCTCGATCAAGGTTCCGACGTTCATCGCTCATCCGCGTGAGGATGATCAAAGCGATCTGAGGAATGCATTGAAACTTCAGCGTAAACTGGCTGGTCCGGTGGAATCGGTGATCCTGGACGACTGCTATCACGTGGTGACGCTTGATCGGCAGCGCGACATTGTTTTGGAGCGTTCGCTTGACTTCACCGCGCGCCTGTTGGCCCGGATCGAGGAAGAAGAGCGCAGGACGGCCTCGACACGGCGCAGCACGGCGAATGTCGTTGATATTTCAGGCTGATAGGCCGTAGCGCGGGGACTTCCCCGGAAGCGGCCGGGCAAGGGTCGCGAATATAGTCAAAGAACAGAACGGCGATTGGAAAATCGCCGTTCTTTTTTTTACGGGTTCTCGATTGATCGAGTGGCAACCGGTCCGTTATTTACCCGGCTTGCAGCGTGGCAGGTCACTTGGTGCGCGGGTCCAGGGAATCGACTTTCCAAACAGCTTCACGCCGGCATAGCCATAAACGGTCAGATTGTTTTTGTTTTTCAATTGCAATTCGACGTTATAGCTTTTTCCGACCTTGGGGTCGTATACCCAGCCCTGGCCCCAAGTGCCGTCCGATTGCGGCTTGAGATTGCCCAAAACCTGAATTCCGCAAATCGGTCTATTTCGCATCCGGGGTTCCGGATTATATATATCGCGAAGTGGCTTGCCGCTCGATGCATTGGGATTGGCCAGCCAAACGATATGTCCGCAGAGCTGATTGCCGCAAGGAGATATCTCTACCGCGCCTCGGCCGGTGTCGTCATACCATAGCCCTATTTCGAGTGGTGCCGCCTGGGCTGTTGGTGCGAGGTGGGTGAAGGTAAGCGCTGCGAGGGCGATGGCAGCGGCGCCCGTAAGCCTGCGTGCGAGCGGGTTCGCGGTGAGGCTGGTGCGTTTTTGCTTCGCCCCGTCAATGGCTTGGTGAGCGTTGCGGGGGAACATGCACAAGCGCCAGGATCCTGAAGCCCGTGAGCCGGGTGCTGGTGATCGTGTGAAATGTTGTGGCATGCTGATGTCTTTTCCCAATTTAAAAAGTGTCGTTCACATTTCCGAGTGACCATTAAAACGGCACAAAGTCGGTATTCAGTAAACGGGCGTTGGATCTTTTAACCCGCCACGGAATGATGACTTCATAATGACGCACTGGTCCAATTTGTCCCAGAAAAACATCGTGTTGTCTCGCCGTTAACCTTACGTCCGCACCGTTGTGCTACAACGCCTCATGTACGCTGGACGAATTATCTGCACTATTGGGCATTCAGAGCGGGGTATTCCTGACAAGAATTGTGTCCATTGGACTTTGGCTTCCATGGGTTTTTCTTTCGTCGGCCGGCTTTGAATACCGATTGGAATGAGCCAGCCTTCAGTGCTCCGATCTCCGACACCTGATCCGTCGGTCCGGATTGCTGGTCTAACATTTTGTCTGTTTGTACTCTGGAGTGACAAGCGCTTTGCGGGTTCAACGCTTAAGAAGCGCGTGAGACGCCAGGACATCAGCAAATTAAAGGTGAAAACCAGGTTCGTCGATGATCTTCACACTTGCCTTCCGTAACCTGTTTCATGATCGCGTCCGACTTATGGTGACGCTGGTGGGAATCCTGTTTTCCATCGTACTGGTTGCAGTTCAGCTTGGCCTCTATCTGGGGGCGAGCCGGATGATCACGGCCAATATCGATCATGCCAACGCGGATTTGTGGGTGATGCCGTTCGGAGCCAAGAGCTTCGAGGACGGCGGCCTTTTGATGGGCGCGCGCGAACGCCATCAAGCCTTGGCAACACCAGGAGTGGAGCGGGTGACGCCGCTTATCGTTCGGTTTTCGGAATGGCGCAAACCGGCAGGCGGTTCAACACGGGTCGTGGTCGTTGGGACGGATGCCGAGGATGGGGCGGTCAAGCCCTTGTCGCTTGATTATGGCACCTGGGAAGATATCAAGGCGCCCGATGCGATTGCGGTCGATAGAACCTATCTGAAGGATCTGGGCGTCGAGGGTGTTGGTGGGACTGCGCAGATCGGCCCTTCGCGGGTCAAGGTGCGCGCGCTCACCGATGGTGTTCGGTCGTTCACGCAGTCGCCTTACGTCTACACGCCGCTTTCAAGGGCGCGTCAACTTGTCGGGGTGCAGGGAACGGATCTTGCCACGTTCCATCTTGTTAAAGCCTACGACGGTGTCGATATCGAAGAAGTACGCAAGGAATTATTGAGCCGGTTGGAAGGCGCGGAAGTGCTGACGACGGCGGAATTCCGGCAGCGCAGCCTCAGTCAGTGGCTGTTTCGAACAGGTGCGGGTGTGGCGCTGATCGGCGGCGCGCTGTTGGGCATCCTGGTGGGGACGGTGATCGTGGCGCAGACGCTTTATTCAAGCACCAAGGATCATCTCAACGAGTTTGCGACGTTACGCGCCCTTGGCTCGTCGTCGGGATACATCCACAAAGTGATCCTGACGCAGGCCGGACTGAGCGCGGTGATCGGCTACATCCTGGGGATGCTTCTGGCATTGCTTGTGGTTCTGGCAAGTCAATCGACGCCGCTGCCAATCGTTATGACGCCATTGCTGGCGTTGGGACTGTTCTCGGTGACGTTATTCATGTGTGCGATCTCGGCCGTCTCGGCAATTGTCAAGGTGACGAAGATCGATCCAGCCACGGTGTTCAGCAGATGACCAACGAAGCGGTTCTGACCGCCACCAACATCGTCAAGGAACTGGGTAGCGGCGCGGGCAAGGTGCGGGCGCTGAAGGGTGTCGATCTGTCTTTGGTGCGCGGCGAACTGACGCTGTTGATGGGGCCATCGGGCAGCGGCAAGACGACGCTGTTGTCGATCCTGGGCTGCATCATGACGCCAACGGCGGGCGCGGTTAGCGTCGATGGAACCTCAACTGATGGGCGTTCACCCGATGAACTGGCGGTTTTGCGCCGTGACCACATCGGCTTCATCTTCCAGTCCTACAACCTGTTTCCAACATTGTCGGCCCTTGAAAACGTGCGCATCGCTCTCGATGTGCGGGGGCAGAAGGGTTATGAGGCCGCGCGACGATGTGAGGACGTGCTTCGTCAGGTTGGCCTTGGTAATCGTCTAAGGAATTTCCCCGGCAATCTGTCGGGCGGAGAACAGCAGCGCGTCGCTGTTGCCCGCGCAATCGTGAGTTCACCTTCGATTGTGCTGGCCGACGAGCCGACAGCTGCTTTGGATAGCGAGAATGGACACGCAGTGATGGAACTGCTTGCCCGCATCGCTCACGAACAGGATCGGAGCGTCCTCGCAGTGACGCACGATCCAAGAACCTTGCCCTATGCCGACCGCGTCGTGCGGATCGAGGACGGGCTTATCGTCGGTGAAGAGCGGCGGCCGGAAGGTCTCGATGCGCCTGAAATCACTGATCTCACTAAAAGGCGGAAAGCACATGCCTAACTTCGACTCAAACGTTTCGACTTTCATTATTGCAGCCACGATCGCAGGTGGGCTGTTGTTCACTTCGCTTGATGGCGGGCCGGCTGATAGCAGCAAGCGGACCGCACTGTGGTTTGGTACGTCGGCAGAAGCACAAGACGTCGTCGCGCCACAGCCGCGCTGGGCTGCGTCTGCTGCGGGCCGGGTTGAACCGACGACAGGGGCCGTGCGGGTCTCTCCTCGGGCAGGTGGCCGCATCGAGAAGGTGTTCGCGAAGATCGGCGACCGGGTGAGCGATGGCGATATCCTCGTGCAGCTAGACGATAGTGAAGCGCGGCAGCGGGTTGTCGCGGCGCGAGCCGAAGTCAAAGTGCGGGAACTGGAGCGCGGGGAAGAAACCGTCAAAGGGTTGGCACTTGAGCGACGCCAGGCAGAGGACGAAGTCGCGGCCGCAGAGCGGGCTATTTTTGACGCCTGGCAAGCTTTCGACGACACCCTGGCACTGAAGCGCAAGGACGAAGCCCGCGACAGCGATGTTGTGGCCGCCCGCGAGATCATCAAGACTGAGACCGAAAAACGCGATGCTGCCCGCGTTGAACTTGCCAAGTTGAACAAAAAGTCCGGGATGCCGCTTCCAGGGCGCCTTGATACCGGCCTGACGATTGCGCGGGCGGATCTTTCGCTGGCTGAAGAAGCCTTGCAGAAGACCCGGATCCGGGCGCCGTTTGATGGTTCGATCCTGAATGTATTTGCCCGTGTGGGTGAGACGGTGGCTCCCGGGCCGCAGACTCCGTTGCTGGTATTTGGCGACCTGTCGAAAATGCGGGTGCGGGCGGAAGTCGAAGAGCGCGACGTTGCCAAAGTCCGGCTGGGTCAAAAGGTTGTTGTTAAAGCCGACGCTTATCCTGACCGCGATTTCGAAGGCACCGTGAGTGAGATTTCAGGTGCGCTTGGCAGCCCGCAGATCGCAACGCGCGGTCCGCGCCGGCCGACCGATGTGGACGTGCTTGAAGTGATCGTCGAGCTTGATGGCACGCCGCCGCTGCTGACGGGAATGCGGGTCGACGTATTCTTCCATCGTCAGGGTGCGCATGCGGCCAAATCGGCTTCGGTTGCGCAGGCGCACTAAGAGGCACTTTCGCTCGCGGTGCTGATCCGGCGTGAAAAGCGCCGGGCACCTGCGCGGACGCGCAACTAAGTTGCGGGTCGCCCTTGCTCCCGGACAGGCGAAATGCAGAAAGCTCGCCGGAGGGGGGCGTGCTTTCCCGATTTAAGACTTCTCTCGCCGACGTTCGGCAGGGCTGGTTGGGTTGATTACTGAACAAAGAATGGCCCCGGGCGGTTTAGCTCGGGGCCTTTTGCTATCAGGGGGTCTGTGGCGACTTGTGCCGCTCGTGCGCGTTGCGATCAAGCGTTGCGGGCGGCTGCGTTGATGTGGCGGGCGAGGTCCTGGTCGATGTTGAGGCGCTGCGCCAGCTCATAAAGGAAGTCCTGTTCGCCGCGGGTGTCGGGATCGACTGCAATGCGGGCTGCCGAGTAGATCTTGGCGGCTTGCTGTTTCGACTGGACGGCGTTGGCGATATCGCGCGCGGATGCGGGGGCGTTGAGTTCGCGGGCGAGGAATTCTTCTGCGCCCGGTTCTAGTTCGCCGTTACCCTGCTTGAGGCTTCCCAGAATGCGTTCCTGCTCGCTGGCATCGATGCGGCCATCGGCGGCTGCGGCTGCGATCATGGTGCGGATCATCAGGATTGCATCGTCATTGCTGACGGTGTCGGGCTCGAAACCCGAACCCGATGGGGGAGCTTCAATATCGCCGCTGGCTGCCTGCTCTTCGGAGCCGCCTTGCTGGTAGTTCTGGTAGGCCTTGTAGGCGAGACCGCCGATCAGTGCGATGGCGCCCAGCTTGGCTGCGGTGACGGCTGCCGAGCGGCCGGTCTGGGTGCCAAGGATTAGTGCGCCCAGGCCGCCGAGGGCTGCGCCGGCGCCAAGCTTGTTGTTGGAGATCAGATCTTTCAGGGCGGCCATCAATTCTTCGGGTGACTTGCCGGAGAGTTGACGGGCAAGATCGCCCATCTTGTCGCTGGCACCGGTCGCATCATCAACGCGCTTGGCGCCTTCCCTGGTGCCTTCCTTGGCCTGCTCGAACATGTTGCCCAGAATGTCGGTGATGTTGCCGCCGGGCGCATTGCCGCCTGAAGAACCCTGAGGCGAACCCTGTGACGAACCTTGGCCAAGCTTGCCTAACAGGTCGCCGAGGCCGCCCAGACCGCCCTGGTCGGAGCCGGAGGTTGAGCTGGAGCTGGAGCCGCCAGAGCTGCTGCCGCCACCCAGTTTGCCGAGCAGGTCGCTTAAGGGATCGCCTTGCTGGCCGCTGGATGACGAGGTCTGGCCGGAGGTCTGGCCGGTTCCCTGATTTGGGACCATGTTGCGAAGGAGGTCTCCCAGTCCACCACCGCCGCTACCGCCCAACAGGTCACTGAGCGGATCGCCCTGTCTGCCTGCGGTGGTTGAGCCGCCGCGCTGACCGCCGGTTATCAGGGATTCCAGAATGCTTTTTGCATCGAACATGGCGTTTCTCCGTTGGGGTGTGCGCTTTGTAATCGGGGTGCGTTTGGCACGGGGGGTACAATCACCTGGTGACGGGCGCACGCCACGTCATGTGGTGATCACAGTGATGGTTGTTCCAGTTGGCAACTGTGGCGTTATCAACTGAAGCGTCCATGCACTTGATAAGGTCTTTATCCGTTTTTCCAGTTTGCCTTGTGCAGTGCAAGGGAGAATGGGGTTTGATAAAGTCTTTATTCCGCAGGTGCGGGGGCCGTCTTGCTATCGCCTTCGTTGGTGGGCGGATCACCTGTTTCGTCGGGGGCGCCGACAAAGCGGGAAAACAACCTCCAAATGCCGCGGCCGATGTCATCGATGACAACATAGACGGCGGGGACAAACAATAGCGACAACACCGTCGACGATATGAGGCCGCCGATTACGGCGATGGCCATGGGCGCGCGGAATTCACCGCCTGCATCCAGTGCAAGCGCGGAAGGCACCATCCCGCCAACCATCGCGATTGTCGTCATTACGATCGGGCGGGCGCGCTTGCGGCCGGCATCGATGATGGCGTCGTTGCGGCTGGTGCCAAGCTTTTGTTGTTCGATGGCGAAGTCGACGAGCATGATGGCGTTCTTGGTGACAATGCCCATCAGCATCAAGATGCCGATGACCACGGGCAGGCTGATCGGGTTGCCGGTTAGCGCCAGGGCCACGATCGCGCCGCCGATGGAAAGTGGCAGCGAGAACAAAATGGTGACCGGCTGCAGGAAGCTTGAGAAGAGCAATACCAGGACGGCATAAACCATCATTATGCCGGCGCCCATTGCGGTGGCGAAGCCCTGGAAAACCTCGACCATGATTTCAGCGTCGCCGAACTGCTTGACTTCGACTCCGTCGGGCAGGTTCTTTGCTGCGGGCAAGGCGAGGACGGCGTTGATGGCGTCCCCCAGCGGCGAGTCGCCGACAAGATCTGCGCCAATCAGGATGCGGCGGTTGCGGTCATAACGGTCGATGGCGGTCGGGCCCTGGGACAGTTCGAAACTGGCGACGGCGCTGAGTGGGATGGGGGTGCCAGAATCGGTTTGGACTTGCAGGGTTTCAAGGAGCTGGCGGTTGCTGCGAGCCGTGTCCGGGAGTTTGACGCGGATCGGGATCTGCCGATTGCCGACATCGAACTTGGCAAGGTTGGCGCCGATGTCGCCGATGGTGGCGACGCGGACGGCTTCCGAGATCGCCTGGGTGGAAACGCCCAGGTCGGCGGCAAGGTCGCTTTTGGGGTAGACCCGCAATTCAGGCCGGTCGAGCTCGGCTGTCGAGACGACGTTGAGTAACGCTGGTACGCGTTTGGCCTGGCTGGTCAACTCGGCGCCGACGCGTTCGACGGCCTCAGCGTCGGGGCCGGTGACGACGAGTTGAAACTGGCGCTGGCCGTTGTCCTGCAGGAACCAGTACCGAATGTCCGGGATCTCCGCCAGGATGGCGCTCATGTCCTCCTGGACCTGGGCCTGTGACTTGTCGCGTTTGTGTTTTGGAACCAGGGCGACAATGAGCGTTGCCTTGCGGACTTCGGCTCCCGAACCAAGGACGGTTCCGCCGTTGACGAAAACGCTTTTCACATTGGGATTTTGTTTCAGGCGCTTCGTAATGCGGGCTGTGACATCGCGCGTGTCTTCAAGCCGGGAGCCGGGGGGAAGTTCGACACCAAGGAGCGAACGCGAAAGGTCTTCAACCGGCAGGAAGCCGTTGGGAAGAAGATAAAACGAACCAACCGAGCCGGCAAAAACCAACAGGCCGATGCCGACGGAAACCTTGGCCCGCCGGACCGTCCAGCCGACCAGGCGGGTGTAGGTTTTATTGAGCCAGCCTTCCTTGTGCTCAGGTTCAGCCTGACGCATGAAGTAGGCCGCCAGCAACGGCGTTATCAACCTGGCGACGAGCAGCGAAAAGAAGACGGCGAAGGCAACGGTCAGGCCGAATTGCTTGAAATACTGTCCGGCAATGCCGCCCATGAAGCTGACGGGTACAAACACTGCAATGATGGTAACGGTGATTGCGATCACCGCCAGGCCGATTTCGTCGGCGGCTTCCATAGAGGCGCGATAGGCGGATTTGCCCATTCGGGTGTGGCGGACGATGTTTTCTATTTCAACGATTGCATCGTCAACGAGGATGCCGGTGACGATGGTGATGGAGAGCAGGGAGACCAGGTTGAGCGAGAACCCGGCGACTTCCATGGCCCAGAACGTCGGGATGATCGAGAGCGGCAGGGCGATTGCGGCGATGACGGTGGCGCGAAGGTCGCGCAGGAACAAGAAGACGACAAGGATGGCCAGGCCGGCGCCTTCCATCAGGGTCTTCATCGTCGCTTCGTAAGTGCCGAAGGTGTTGTCGACGGTATTGTCGATGCGCTCGATTTTGGCGTTGGGAAAATCTGCCGTGATGCTGGCGATTTCCTTGGTGACGGCATCTGCAACGGTTGTATCGCTGGCGCCCTTGCCGCGCGATACCGCGAAGGCGACGACGGATTCGCCGTTGAGGACGGCAAACGTGCGCGGTTCCTCCCAGGTGTCGGTGACGCTGCCCAGTTCATCGAGGCGGATGTTTCGACCGGCTGGCAGAGCGATTGAGGTGGCGGCCAGGTCGTCGATGGTCTTCTTGCCGGCAAGCGTGCGTATGGCCTGTTCGCGATTTGCGATTTCGCCGCGTCCGCCGGCCAGATCGACGTTGGTTGCGCGCAGTTGTGCATTGACCTGGCCGGCGGTGATGCCAAGCGACAATAGCCGGTCAGGGTCAAGGGTGACATGGACTTCGCGCGTAACGCCACCAATGCGGTCGACCGCGGAGACGCCGTTGACGCTTTGCAGGCGGCGCTTGATGGTATCGTCGACGAACCAGGACAGCTCCTCGATCGACATGGAGGGGTCGCGCACCGCGTAGGTGACGATGGGCAGGCCTTCGATTTCGATGCGCTGGATGATCGGCTCATCGATGGTGCGCGGGAGATCGCTGCGGATGCGGGCGACGGCATCCTTGACGTCGTTGATGGCGCGATCGGCATCCACTTCAAGGCGGAACTCGATCATGGTGACCGAGGAGCCCTCGGTGATTGTCGAAGTCTGGTGCTTGACGCCGGTGATGCCGGCGACCGCGTCTTCGACTTTCTTTGAGACCTGGGTTTCCAACTCCGAAGGTGCGGCGCCCGACTGGGTCACCAGGACCTGGATGACGGGAACGTCGATATTGGGAAAGCGGGTGATCGGCAGCGTGTAAAAGCTCGTCCAGCCCAGGACCATCAGGACCAGGAACAATACCAGAGCCGGTATGGGGTGGCGTATCGACCAGGCGGAAACGTTCATTGGACGAGCCCGGTGGGGTTGCGCCTGCTGGCATGCTGATCTTTCAAGACCGGGCGGACCCGGTCACCGTTGCGCAGAAACGTTCCCGCCTTCGCAACCACCGTGTCGCCGTTGGCAAGGCCGCTTACGATTTCAATCTGGTTTTTGGATGTGAGGCCGAGGACGACCGGACTGGAAACGATTTTTCCGTCGGCAACCTTTTGCACGTAGGCCTTGTCGCCATCGAATAGAACGGCAGCGAGTGGAACCGAAAGGCCGGAACTTCGGTTGGCGATAATTGCGGCCCGGCCGAATGCGCCGATGCGCAGCTTGGGATTCGTGCCAAGGAATATGCGTACGTTGCCAAGACGGGTGGCGGGGTCGATCTCAGGAGATACCAGCCGGACCGTGCCTTCAATGGTTCCAGCTCCGGCGACGACGACATCGGCTTTTTGCCCGGGCGAAATAAGTGCCAGTTTGGATTCGGTTACGGTTGCCTGCAATTCGATTTCGCCGTTCTCTGCGAGCCGGAACAGGGGGGCTTTGGCAATTGAACCCAGGTCGCCGATGCGGGCTGTTCGTCGCGTGATCAGGCCATCGGTCTGGGCCTTGATCTTTGTCTTGGACAGGCGCCATTCCAGTTCGCGGCGCTGGGCTTCGATCTGGGCCTTATCTGCTGTTGCTACGCCGACGCCATCGCGGGCGGTGGCGAGTTGCGCGCGGGCGGTCTGGGCGGCAGCTTTGCGTTGATCGTAGACAGAGGCCGACAGGATGCGTCTGGCCTTCAACGGTTTGGCGCGGGCGAGTTGAGCTTCGGCTTCGCTGACCACGGCCTGGGCTTCGGCGATCCGGCTTTTCGCTTGTGCAATTGCTGCGTCGGCGCGTGCCAGATTGGCATCGTTCTGGGCCATTTGCGCCATCAGGGTTTCGCGCTCAAGGGTGGCCAGGACCTGACCTTTGCGCACCGTGTCACCCTCATCGACGGCCAGCGAGACGACGCGCAGGCCGTCGACCTCGGGGGCGATGAGGATTTCTTCACGCGCCGTCAGGCTGCCAATTACCATCACTTGTTCGACAAACCGGCCAGGCTTTGCGATGGCGACCGATACGGCGGGTGCGAGGATCGTTGTCGGCTTTTCGTTTGCTGCCGTGGCGGCCTGTGCCTTGTCGTCAGAAACGCTGTGGGCGATCTCATTGATCTGGCGG
This sequence comes from Alphaproteobacteria bacterium, assembly GCA_022600345.1. Taxonomy (GTDB): domain Bacteria; phylum Pseudomonadota; class Alphaproteobacteria; order Rhizobiales; family Hyphomicrobiaceae; genus Filomicrobium. The sequence continues at coordinate 44,602 of JAHZKP010000081.1, forward strand.
CGAGCAGACTGCAGGCTTTCGGCGACATCGACTGTTCCGGTCTGATCGAGTATCGCCAGCGTTGCGCCGGCAGCCAGAACGGGCAGAAGCCCGAGAAAAATCCATTTTTTCATCATCAATCCTCCGCGGCAGCCTGCAAGTCCGCGGCTTTAAGATTTGCGGCCGGGTGCTGCGGTGTTGGGTTAATCAGTGCTGCGACTGCTGCCATCACAGTGGGCATGAGGGCTTTGGCATCGAATTGGGGATCAACGGCGCGGCGCCAGAAAAGCCCTTCGCCGATGACGCAGAGCATTTGAGCGAGTTGTTGCGGGTCGACATCGGCTGCGGCGCGGCCGTCCTGTTGGGCGCGCTCGATCAAATCTGCGAGCCCTTCGGTAACCTGGCGGTCACAGGCCAGGCAGATTTCGGCAATCTTTTCGTTGCGGGTTGATTCTGCTGCGATTTCCAGGTTCAGAACGCGCTTATGCTGGGGCTGCTCAACCGCGTAATACTCGCCCAGTCCGGTCAGCGCGGCGGCCAGGTCGGTGGCAAAGCTGAGTTCTGCGAACTGTTCAGCAAGCCTGGCGCGGTCGCGCTCGACAATGCCCGCGATCAGGGCTTCCTTGGATTCGAAGTGGACGTAAAGAGCACCGGCGCTGATGCCGGCAGCGGTGAAAATATCGGCCATCGTGCAACGGTGAAAGCCCGAACGCGCGAAGCACAGCTCGGCAGCATCCAGGATGTGCTCGCGGCGGGCTTCAAGGGTCTCTGGTTTCAATTTCGGCATTTTCAATCCGGTGTCGAAGTGGCAGGTGTCGAAGCGGCAGGTGGCAGAAGGCTACACAACCTTGCAAAACGAACGTTCGTTTTATATGCGAAGGTTGATGGCGTTTTCAAGTCGTTTGGAGCAATGGACAGCCTGAGGAGTGGCCTGCGAGGTGTTTGTTCTTACGGCGAGAACGCTTTAACAGGCTGTTGAAAAACTCATGTGGCTCGCGACACCAGTCACTTTTTCGCATTCGGCCAGAAGCGGCGCGCAGCGCGATGTGGGTCTATCGGGCCAGTGCCGCGACGCCGCCGAGGCGAAAAAGTGCGGTGTCCCAGAGGGATGCGGCGAAATTGACTGCCGGACTGCGTTGCGCCGG
>JAHZKP010000082.1 GCA_022600345.1 Alphaproteobacteria bacterium
ACCAAATCGGATCAATTCTGTTTCTCAAGCGGCGAGTCGATCCAGCAGGAGAGTGGCGCGGGTCGATCTGGGTGATCGGCCAAGCCGCTCGACGCACTGGGCGGCCGCCGCTTGGAAACCCGTATTGGCGGAGCCAATCTACGAGTGGACGGGCCGGGCGGATTTGCGCCACTCTCTGCGCATCCCGTCTTGCCCGTGACACCGCATCGTGCTGCAAGCGCGTCAGAGACACGACGCGCTGCGCCGGTCCACTTGATCTTGTCACTAATCCGCCTCGGCAGAATGGTTCGATTTGGTCGGAAAGTGCTCTAGTCACCCGCAAAGCTCCAGTTGACTTCGCTATCGCCGAAGGTGGTGCCGCGCAGAACGATCTGCCAGGCGCGTTGCGGACCCGCTGAATCGGCGAAGTAGACGCCATCTTCAATCGAAAGTTTGGCGCCCTGGGCGCTAAAACGCCACGCGCTGCCATCGGGCAGCTCGATCAGGACACCGCCGCCTGATCCTTGCTTTGTGATTGCAATCTGGGGATGGAGGTGGAAATGAATCGAGAACGGCAAGTCTTTTTTCAGCCTCACGGTCTTGCCGCGCCCTGAGATTCGGTCGATGCCGTCGAGCTTCAGGCCGTCGCCCGAAAGCCGGATTTGGCGCGAATGCAGCAATGCGAAGCGGTGCATATAGCCATCGTGATTGGCATCCCAGGTCCAATTGCCGTCCTTGTTCGTGGCTTCGCTGAACACGACATTGGGATAGCGGATGGGGTGGGCACCGACGAGTTCCTGCAAAAACGGGTGGCGAACCATCTTGGATGATGATTTTTCACCTAGGCACAGCGTGTTGTGGGAAACCGTAGCGCGGGAGCGGTGATGCCACTCGGTTTCACGCGGGCGTGGCGTTCCGCCGTTGGCGAATACGACATAGGGGCCGCAGCTCAATTCAAAGGACAGGCATCCGGCATGGGCGCTGCCTGCGTACTCCAATGGCGGTGCGGGGCCGGCATCGGCGATAACGGTGGTGCGGCGGGCCGCCATTCGGACATAGCCAGACTGCGGGGCCGTTTCGTTCATGGCCTGACCGGTTTCAGCACCATAAGCCAGGACAGTTGCGATATGGGCGGGATCTGCGATGCCCGCGCCGTTGAAGCGGGCAAGCGAGCCGTCCCCCATGCGCATGTATCGCAGCATCCCCAAGGCGCGGCGGATAGCCGAAGACAGTTCATCTGGCACCGGACGGTTGCGGGCGACGAAGCATTGGCTCAGCGGCAGCAGGTCAAGCATGAGTTCTACGAGGATCGCAGGGTTCCGGCTGATATGACCGCCATCGGCGAGGATCTGATGGGATAGCTCTTCCGATAGCAGCTTTTGAGCATCGCCAAGCTGGCGCTCGTGGTCGGCAATCGTCAGGTCTCCCAGAACGATTGCGATCAGCGACAGCAATCGCGGCGGACCGACAGGCGCCGTTCGCCAGGTTGCCGACAGGCGCACCAACTGAAAGCCCAGGCTTTCGGTAATGGCGTCGTAGCTGGCGCCATCGGCATCCTCCAGCAGAAGGCCGGCATGGGTGATCCAGGAGATCATTCGGCGGGCGATAACCTCCGGACGCCAGGGAAGCCCACCGCCGCCGCCGCGGTAACGAGAGGTCCATTCCACGGCCAGGCGTCTTGCTTCCAACTGGGCTTCGGGTTCCTCGGCGGCTTCCAGGTGACGAAGCCAACCGAAGCCATGCAGTGCCCGCGCCCAGGCGTCGCTTGGGGGGCGCGCCTCGAAAGGCGATTCATCGTTGAGGATTGCCAGCGAACCGGCGAGGCCGAACTGGCCAACCTCGACTTCCTGCCAGAAACTCGGGTCGCGGGTGCGTAGATCCTGGGGAACGATGAGAAGCTGGTCGGCAATCGTCGAGCCGTAGCGCCACCGCAAGAGCCTAGAATATAACGCGCGCGATATGGCGCGCTTGCGCGCCCGGTCGGCGGCAAGGCGGGTCACGCGAGCGCGCTCTGCCAGGCTGAGGCGCGGCATTACCTCGCCCCCCGGCCAGCGACCAGGAAGAAGCAATCGCTTGGCGATCTCAAGCTACCGGCAATTGGCAATTGGATGTTCCCCGTCTCCCGATCCCTTCTGCGATAGGACGCGAGTTTGTCCAAGGCAAGACCAATTGAACATCCGACAATAAGGTCTGTGGACACGAAGTTGCAGCCTCAAGAAGCATGAGCCTTGCGCAATCGGGCGGCAAAAAAGCCGTCCATTCCGGACTTGTCGATTTCCAGCTCGGCCGTTGGCTCCTGTATTGGATTGGTTTGGGTTCTTGCGGCTGCTTTTTGGATAGGCGTGAAACAGGGCAGGGTGCGCAAATGGCCCTCGGGCGTGATCCAGTCGGCGGGAATTCCGGCTTCTCCGGGCTCCAACCTGCGGATTTCGAAGCCTGGGTGTTCAGCCAAGAACGCCGCGATCTGCCGTTCGCCTTCGTCGGCCTGGAGCGAACAGGTGCAGTAGACCATTTCTCCGCCGGGACGCAGCAGCCGGGCGGCGTTTTCGAGGATACCGCGCTGGATAACCGCCAGAGCTGCAAGATCGCCCTCCTGCTTCAAGTGCAGGATATCTGGATGGCGGCGAATGGTTCCGGTTGCCGAGCACGGCGCGTCAATCAAAATCGCATCGAATTGGCGGTCTGGGGGCTGCCAGTGGATGGCGTCGGCGGCAACCAATTCTGCCTCCAGGCGCGTGCGCGACAAGTTCTGTCTGACGCGCTCCAATCGAGCTGCGGACTGGTCGAGGGCAACGACACGGGCGCCGGCGGCTGCCAACTGGAGCGTTTTACCTCCTGGGGCTGCGCACACATCGGCGACATCCTTGCCCTGGATATCGCCCAGCAACCTGACGGGGAGGGCTGCGGCGGCGTCCTGCACCCACCACGCGCCATCGCCGAACCCTGCCAACTCCTCTACCCGGCCAGCTTCCGCCAGACGCAAGGAGCCGGTTTCCAATACTGCCGCACTCAACCGACCGCCCCATTCAACGGGATCGCATTCAGGCTTCAAGGTGATGTCGAGTGGGGCTTCGCGCAGGCTGGCTTCGGCAATGCTTTGTGCGACCTGGGCTCCATATTCTGACGACCACTTTTGGAACAGCCACTGAGGCACCGACTTCTTGGCGGTGTTCATCCTGGCGAATATCTCCGCGCCTGTCGTCGAGACTTTGCGCAGGACTGCATTCACCATCTTGTCGAGATGGGTTGCCCGGTTGGCTTTTCGGGTCTGGTCGACAGAAAGGCTGATGGCGGCATGTGGCGGGGTCTTGAGAACGAGGAGCTGGGTTGCGCCAGACAATAGTATTGCAGCAACCCGTCCATTCTTCGCCGGCAGGGGCTTGTCGAGAATGCCCGCCAGTATGTCGTTTAGCGGATTGGCGTATCGCAGGGCGTTAGCGGCGATTGAGCGTGCCAATCCGCGATCGCGGGGTTCGAGGCCGGCATAGGGGCGAGACTGCAGCCGTTTGGCGAGACTGTCATCGAAAGTGCGCCCGTCATGGAGTACGTCGACGATCAGATCGACGGCAAATTCGCGGGCGGTCAATCCAGGCTGCGAAGGACGGGAGCTGGTTTTGGCTCCGCCACCCGCGCCGGGGCGTTTTGGATTTCGCTTAGCGTTATCTGTCACTTTATGCTTCAGCCCCAAGGACCACGGCGGGGCTTATCCGGCTTGACGTTGCTCCATGGGCCGCCGGAGCGCTGCGGGCGTTCATCGGAATAAGATGCTCTGCTGCTGGAGCCACCTGGCACTTGATAATCGCCGATCGTATCCATTTCACGGGCCAGTTTTTCCAGTTCGTTGATGCGATTGTCCATCGCGGGGTGGGTTGAAAACCAATTATCGAAGCCGCGCCCAGTCAAAGGGTTGGCAATGAACAGGTGGGCAGCGGCGGGCACTGCCTCAGCGTCTTCGTTGACGATGCGGCTGGCACCACGGCCGATCTTGTCCAGCGCGGAGGCAAGCCACAGCGGGTTGCCGCAAATGATGGCACCGAGCCGATCGGCCTGGTACTCCCGGGACCGGCTGATCGCCATCTGGACGAGCATGGCTGCGACCGGGGCGACGATTGCTGCAGCGATTACGCCAATCATGCCGAACGGACTACTGCGGTTATCCCTGCCAAACAGCATGGAGAACTGGAGCCATTGCGCCATCATTGAGATCGCGCCGCCGATGGTGGCAGCAACCGTCATGGTGAGGGTGTCGCGGTTCTTGATGTGGGCCAGTTCGTGGGCAATGACGCCAGCCAGTTCTTCTGGCGAAAGCATATCCAGCAAGCCGGTGGAAGAGGCAACGGCCGAGCGTTCAGGGCTGCGACCGGTCGCAAAAGCGTTGGGCTGGGCCTGCTCGATGATGTAGACGCGCGGCATCGGCAATTCCGCGCGGGCCGCCAGATCGCGAACCATGCGATAATACTGAGGGGCGGTCGTCTCGTCGACCTCAATGGCGCGGAACATCTTCAGCACCATGGTATCGGAATTCCAGAAGCTCAGGATGTTCATGGCCAATGCAACGAAGAATGCGATCAACATCCCCGTCTGGCCGCCAATGGCGTATCCCATCACAACGAAGATCGCCATTAGCGCTGCCAGGAGCAGTGCAGTCTTGGCGTAGTTCATGGGCATTGTCTCAATACCTCAGGTTTCCAATTGCAAACTCAGAACTTGCGGATTCCAACAACCGGATAAGGGCCATGACTTATTGTTCCGCCCAAGTCACGTACTGGCGGGCCGGCACGCCTATCTCAACAAGGGGCGCGGGCAAGAGCCCTTTCCGACCAAATCGATTCAATTCTGCTTCTCAAGCGGCGAGTCGTGCCGGAGGCGCGCTTCCAGCACGGCCCAGCAGGAAGGTGATGCAATTCGATCTGGTTGATCGGATAAATCGCCTGACTCACTGGGCGG
>JAHZKP010000083.1 GCA_022600345.1 Alphaproteobacteria bacterium
CCCAGAGGGATGCGGCGAAATTGACTGCCGGACTGCGTTGCGCCGGATTGCCGTGGGATCCACCACGCCTGCACCGGACGCGTCTTGCCGGCAGCCAATTTCGTCTCGCATCGCGACCTCACTGAGTTCTTCAACAGCCTGTTAATGGGAGTAATAGCGAGCAGGCAGGCTGGTTGCAGTACCGGCCGGAACTGACCGATTGGCGGGGGCAAGCAGGCATTCTGGGCCATTGCTATATAGGTTTCAGCGGCGTTCGTCGCTGCTGGCTTGCCAGCGCCTCAGAAACGGCGGCAGGGGATGCCGGAAAACTGACAGACGGTCCCTTTGGGACCTGAAAAGCATCGCTCGGTCGTGGATTCGGCGAGTTTCCAATTGGCGTAAGGGTCGCCCAGGCCAGGCAGCGTTCGGACCTTGGTGCGCCAGTTGGCGTGGGTCTTGATGCGGGCCAACCATTCGTAGCTGGAGGGTTCGCCACTGGCGTAAACCGGATCGGAGGAGCAGGTCTTGGCTGCGACCGGCGAGGTTGCGGTCGCCAGGATCGCCAGCGTTACGACCAGGCAGCCCGTAGCCGAGCGCAATGGTGATGGCGAATTTTGCAACGGCGATCATCCTCTGGTCGGGCGAGGCGGAACCTGCGCGTAGAGCCTGTTTGAGTTAGCCGGGATCGTTCTACCAAAACGATTTTAAAGTGCACAATGCTCAGCGATCAGTACTGGGTGATCCAGTTCAGCGTGCCGTAGATCGACGTTTCCTCGCGAAAATCACCCAGAACGCCGGTGGAAGCGGCAAGCTCTCCGCCATACCATTCGTATCGTGCAAAAAGTCCGATCCGCCCGTAGTCGATGGGTTCAGCCCGGAAATTCACATCCTCCTCAGCAATCTTATAGTCGCCCTGGCGGTCCAGGTTCAATCCTGCTTCGGGTCCGAACGAAAATTTCGGCGTCAACCGGTAGCCGATCCGGGTGCGGGCGGAGCGGGTTTCGTGGGCCTGAGACCAGGCCAGATCGAGGGATGCAAAACCGTTGTTGCCCAGGTTGAACCAGAATTCGGCGACGGCCTTGGCGCCGACATCGGGGCCTTGTGTGTGGTTGTTTGGATCAAGGGGGCGGATTTGATGGTCGGAGAACGATGCGCCGACGAAAAGTTTCAAGATCAGGGGATCGAGCCGCCAGAGGTATCCGATGAGCGCGTCGGCGAAAGTCACGTTGGCCTGGTATTTGGCGGTCGTCTCTGTCGAATGATCGTAGGATTCGTAGCGATACTGGCCGTAGCCGCCAACGAAGCGCAGGCGCACGCCATTTTGATGAATGTCGCTGAACGGGGCCAATGTTGCGCCCGAGTATAACAGCCAGACATCGGCTCCGGCATCGGCTCCAGCCCAAATCTCGTTATGTCGGTCGAGGTTTTCTTGGGCCGCTTCGTCCTGGGAGGCGGACAAGGGGGCGATCAAGCCAAGTAGAATAAATACCGCGACGATTGTTGCGCGCAGCGGGGAATTCCGGTGTCCGAGTAGGATGCCGGGAATTGAATTTGCCGGTCTGGTAGCAAACAAACGACGCACGGGAACACTTAGTTTACGAGGACGCAGGAACAACTTGGTTTTAATTCCGTGTCCGGATTACGTGCGTTAACCACGTTGTCTGTCAAACAAATTGCTCAGTATGACGATAATATTCATTCTGAGGTTGTCTTTCGCTGGGGCAGAAAACTACTTTAGATTGAGGTTCGTTATATGTTCTAGTGGCGGAATTGTTGTTGGAAGCTTTGTTGGAACCTGACTCAATTTGATCTGTCTTTTGGGCCGTGCGGTTGGCCGTGCCGGGTCAGAAGCCGTCGGGGGACCGTTGGCTGATGACCAGAACTTGATTGGGGTGTGAACGGCTTTGTTTGTTAACGCATAGTGTGAATGCGCGGTTGTTGTTGAGGGGCAGCGGGTGGTCACGAAAATCAGTGCGATAGTGTTTCTCATCGCCGGCCTTTGCACGGTGTTGCTAGCCGCGGTCAGCTACGGCTGGCAGGAAACGGGCGGTATTCTTGCTGATGGCTCGGGGGCAGCCACGAGCCGGGGCGCCAACCGGGCTTTGGAAAAAGTCGAGCCAGGGCGGATTTCGTCGCTGTCGGTGATCGAAAACGTTCTGAAGATCACCTATCGGGACGTTGCGCAGATCAAGCCCGAGCAGCTTTTAGAACTGGGTAACGACGGTTTGCCGCCCATCCTGCTCGATGTTCGCGAGGCCGATGAATTCGCGGTCAGCCACATCAAGGGGGCGATACGGATTGCGCCCGGTGCCAGCCGTGAAGAAGTCTTGGATGCTGCAGGCGACGTCGATGGCCGGTCTATCGTCGTCTATTGCTCGGTTGGGGCCAGAAGTTCCACCCTTGCGCGCAAAGTGCAACAAAGCCTCAAAACGAACGGGGCGGTCAGCGTCCATAATCTGACGGGTGGGATTTTTCGCTGGCACAACGATGGGCGGGCGCTTGTCAATCGGTCTGGCGTGACCGACTTTGTGCACAGGTTCGATACCTATTGGGGCCAGTTGTTGGAGCGCCAGGAGTTGGCAGTGGGTTCCTCTCAGGAGGTCATGTCGAAACCGGGTGCCGGCATCTGATTGGTTCTCCAGACCGGGGCTGTCAGCAGGCGATTTATGACTCACAGCTTGGTCAGTGCATCCTGAAATCCGGCCAGTGAAATCGGGATGCCAATACCGGCCTCCTCGGTCTGGAAGATGATGAAGATCGCGGATTTTCCGGTGCTCAGTTTGTTGACCAGATTCGGGTCGACGGTTACCTGCGCGTAACATGCGAATGAGTGACAGCGCAGGAATGGAGCGTTGCCGACATCTTGGCCGTCAATCTTTAGACCAAGGCCAGGCGGCAGGAGTACGCCTAAAGGTGCAAACACGCGAAGCACCTGGGTGCCATCGGAGAATTTTTGGAAGTAGACGGTCAGCCCGACATTATTGCGGTCCTCGGCCGTGACGCTCTGGACGATTGCGCAGACTTCGTTGCTGGCGCCAGGCGGAGGGGGCTTGCAGACAATCTGCCAATCGCCGTGCTGCGAGCGGACCTTGCCATCGCGGGGCTGGGCGAAGGCGGTGTTGGGAGTTGTCCAAAGGGCGGCTCCTGCGAGGGCCAGGGTCGAGGCGAAAACGCACATTAATTTCAATGTCTTGCTGCTCATTTTGGGGAAGCTTGTCCTTGGGCGTGTTCAGGCGCAATAGGTCTGGGTTGTGCGCTTTATGGAGCGTTGATGGTGATCGTGGCCAGGGGAAGACGGTGAAAAAGCGGCGCAGCACTTTTCGACAACTGCCAAGGGGTGGGCGAGGGGTCGGTTGACATAGTCAGCATCCTGGACAGCGTGTCCAGTCGATCAGCAAGAGGGCCAAAATGGGACCGCGAAGATGCGACTAAAATCCAGCCGGCATTGACTTATGACAGGTTCACATGCGATCGCGCGAATATGACGCATGTTTGTTGACTTGTGTCAGGTGACTTTGTTTTGATGAATAGTCGCCGAGAACATCTCTCGATTCTGAAAAGTTGGAGGCGGTGAGTCGTTTTCGAGCGGACATCGTGGCAGAGATGTGGCAGACAGGCCGGGATCGATAATTCGGCAGAAAAATTCGATTCGGTAGAAAATCGGGGGTCCGGGGAGTCCGGGGAAATTATGGAGCGAAGAATGGTGATGCGACTGGCAGGGGCCCTTTCGCGGCTCAGTCTTGCAGGTCTTGCCGCTTTGGTGCTGTTTGCGGTGCCGGCTAGCGCAGAGGTTATCGGTCAACCGGTTGACGGTCAGATTGGATTGCAGGCGCCCGTAACGGAGGTGGCCCGCAGCATCTCTGAATTTTACGATCTGGTGAACTACATCATCATCGCGGTGACCATCTTTGTGCTTGGTCTGTTGCTGTATGTGATGTTTGCATTCAGCGAGAGCCGTAACCCGACACCTTCGCGGACCACTCACCACACGCTGCTTGAGGTTGTGTGGACGGTTCTGCCGATCGTCATCCTGGTTATCATCGCTGTACCGTCGTTCAAGCTGCTCAACCTCCAGTATTCCTATCCGAAGCCGGACATCACGATTAAGGCTGTCGGCTATCAGTGGTACTGGTCCCACGAGTATCTCGATCACGGTGGGTTCTCGTTCGATAGCTACATGCTTGATGAAGATGGACTGAAGGAACGAGCCGAGAAGGGTCTTGATGCTCCTCGCAATCTGGCCGTCGATAACGAGGTTGTGGTGCCGGTCAACAAGGTTGTCCACGTTCTCGTTACAGCCGAGGATGTCTTGCACAACTGGACGATTCCGGCTTTCGGTTCGAAAACCGATGCCGTGCCGGGCCGGTTGCTTGCGACCTGGTTCAAGGCCGAGCGCGAAGGTGTGTACTACGGACAGTGCTCGGAACTTTGCGGCGTCAATCACGCATTCATGCCGATTGCCGTGCGTGTCGTAGACGATGCAACATTCAACAAGTGGATCGAGGCGCGTAAGGCCGACGATGAAGATCTCGCCAACGAGATTATTCAGAAGGCCGCGCTCGAGCTGAAGAAAAAGACAAAAGTCGCTTCCGCGAACAAATAGAGCCAATCGAAATCGGGGCGGCCCCAGGGTCGTGCCCGATTTTAAAGACGGTGAAAATCAAGCCGGTGATACACCAACACACCAGCAGCGAAGTTCGAAGGTCTAAGGGGATACGACACGATGGCAACAGCCCAAGCCGGATATGATGAGAATGGAGCGCCGACGAGTTTCGTCAGGCGCTGGCTATATTCGACAAACCACAAAGACATCGGCACGATGTACCTGATCTTCGCGATGTTCGCGGGGGTTGTGGGCGGCGCGCTGTCGGTTGGCATGCGCATGGAACTGCAGGACCCAGGTCTGCAGTGGTTCTCCAATCCGCATATGTTCAACGTGTTCGTCACCGCGCACGGGATTATCATGATCTTCTTCATGGTCATGCCGGCGATGATCGGGGGCTTTGGTAACTGGTTCGTGCCGCTGATGATCGGTGCGCCGGATATGGCGTTTCCGCGGATGAACAACATCTCGTTCTGGCTGTTGCCGGTCGCGTTCATCTTGCTGTTGATGTCGATGTTCGTCGAAGGACCGCCGGGCCAGAACGGAGTGGGTGGAGGCTGGACACTCTATCCGCCGCTGGCGACTACGGGACAACCCGGTCCGGCGATGGATTTTGCGATCCTGTCGATGCATGTCGCGGGTGCGTCCTCGATCCTGGGCGTCATCAACTTCATCACGACGATCTTCAACATGCGCGCTCCGGGCATGACGATCCACAAAATGCCTCTGTTCGTGTGGTCGATCCTGGTCACTGCATTCCTGCTGCTGTTGTCGCTGCCAGTGTTTGCGGGTGCCATCACCATGATGTTGACGGACCGCAACTTTGGAACCACCTTCTTCACGCCATCGGGCGGTGGAGATCCGGTGCTCTACCAGCATCTCTTCTGGTTCTTCGCGCACCCTGAGGTCTACATCCTGATCCTGCCGGGCTTCGGCATCATCTCGCAGGTGATTTCGACGTTCTCCAAGAAGCCGGTCTTTGGTTATCTGGGAATGGCGTACGCGATGGTTGCGATCGGTGTGGTCGGCTTCATCGTGTGGGCGCACCACATGTACACCTCCGGCATCAGCGTGGAGACGCAGGCTTACTTCGTGTTCGCGACGATGGTGATCGCGGTGCCGACCGGGGTGAAGATCTTCTCGTGGATCGCGACGATGTGGGGCGGGTCGATCTCGTTCCGGTTGCCGATGGTCTGGGCGCTGGGCTTCATCTTCCTGTTCACGGTTGGCGGGGTGACGGGCGTGATGCTGGCGAATGCCGGTGTCGACCGGGCCTTGCATGATACCTACTATGTGGTGGCACACTTCCACTACGTGCTGTCTCTTGGGGCCGTGTTCTCGATCTTTGCGGGTTGGTACTACTGGTTCCCGAAGATTACCGGCAAGATGTACTCGGAGTTCTGGGGCAAGCTGCACTTCTGGCTGACCTTTATCGGCGCGAACATTTTGTTCTTCCCACAGCACTTCCTGGGTGCAGCGGGCATGCCGCGCCGGTACGTCGACTACCCGGATGCCTACGCCTACTGGAACCAAATTTCGTCGATGGGTTCCTACATCACGGCGTTGGGTACGATCTGCTTCTTCATCGGTGTGTTTGTTGCGCTGTCGCGCCGCGAGCGGGTGGGTGAGAACCCATGGGGTGAAGGCGCGACCACGCTGGAGTGGACGCTGTCATCGCCGCCGCCATACCACTGCTATGAGACGTTGCCGAAGATCAAGGCAACCGATCACCACTAACAGCCTGCGGGCCACCGGGTGAACATTCATCTGGTGGCCCGTTGCCGTAGACATTCCGCGTTGCTGGCAGGACGTCAGCGCTGGTGATTGCGGAAACCCTGTTCGGATTGTCGATGGCGGCGTCGGGGCAGGTAACATGCCAAATCGAGGGTGGTGCCGGCAGTGGCCGACCCCTCTTTTCTTAAGACCGGACATCTGCCTCCCATCGTGCAGGAAGCGAAGTCCAGCATCTGTTATGGCGCACTTCCTGAGGACTGCTTTTTTGCTTTCAGGTTGGTGTCTGAAATGAACGGATCGATCGCGACAATGAGTGTGAAAACCGGAGTGGAAGAAACAACAGCAGTCGGGCTGGGGCCGGGCGTTGAAGATTTCTTCGCGCTGATGAAGCCCAGGGTGATGTCGCTCGTGGTGTTCACCGCGTTCGTGGGCATGATTGCCGCGCCTGGCGGAATTCATCCGATCCTGGGGTTCATTGCGCTGCTTTCAATCGCTGTGGGTGCTGGTGCATCGGGCGCCTTGAACATGTGGTATGACGCCGATATCGACCGGCGAATGGCGCGCACCGCGTCGCGGCCTATTCCGCGCGGCCTGGTCACCGAGCAGGAGGCACTGACGTTTGGGACGGTGCTTTCGGTAGCATCGGTGCTGACATTGGGCGTGCTGGTCAACTGGGTTGCTGGCGGGCTGCTGGCGCTGACCATCGCCTTTTATCTGTTCGTTTACACGATGTGGCTGAAGCGTTCGACACCGCAGAATATCGTGATCGGCGGTGCGGCTGGCGCGTTTCCGCCAATGGTGGGGTGGGCTGCGGTCACGGGCGATGTTTCGCTTGAAAGCGTCATCCTGTTTCTGATCATCTTCATGTGGACGCCGCCGCACTTCTGGGCGCTGGCGCTTTACCGCTGTCGCGACTACGAGCGCGTCGGAGTTCCGATGCTGCCGGTTGTTGCAGGGCCGCAGGAAACGCGCCGCCAAATCGTGATCTATTCGTTGTTGCTGGTGCCGTTGGCGGTTGTGCCGTGGTTCATTGGACTGGGCGGAATTGTGTATGCCGTCACGTCGATTGTGCTGGGTGGGATTTTCCTTTGGCTGGCGTTCAAGGTCTATCGGACGACTGAGGGCCGGGAGGCTGACAAGGTCGCCAAGCAACTGTTCCTGTTTTCGATCTTCTACCTGTTCGCGCTTTTCGCTGTGATCCTTGGCGAGCAGTTGGCGACAAAGATTATCGAAGCGGGCGTGTTTGGCGGCTTGCCTGGTTGATTGGCCGACGAGTGGATGAGTTGAGCACCACTCGATTGAGCGGTTAGGTTTTAATTGCCGGTTGTTTGAAGCAGCCGGGTTGGATGCGACGGTAAGACGGTGATGGGTAGCGAAGACAACAGCGGTCCTGATAGCGACCTGGAGGCGGCGCGTGCCAAGCGGCAGCGAACGCGCTCGATTGCCATTGCGGTCGGCCTGCTCTTACTCGTCGTGATGTTTTATGCAGCGACCATTGTCCATCTGGGCGGCAACGCTATTCAAAGACCGATGTAGGACTCGAAGCGGAAGGTGAAACTGTCTAGGGCCATGAACGTGAACCAACCAGCACAATCAACAGATCCCAGCCGAAAGCACCGCAAGGTGGGCACGGCCTGCGCGCTCGTTGCTGCGGGTATGGTGGGCATGGCGTACGCGGCGGTTCCGCTTTATCAAATCTTTTGCCAAACGACCGGATACGGTGGGACCACGCAGGTCGCTGCAGCGCCATCTGAAAAGGTTTTGGACCGCACGATCATCATGCGGTTCGATGCCAACATTTCGAAAAAGCTTGCCTGGAAGTTTGAGCCCGTCGAGCCGAAAATCAAATTGCGGATCGGGGAAAACAGGATCGCCATGTACCGGGCGACGAACATTTCCGACAAACCGTCGACCGGGACGGCGTCGTTCAATGTTTCGCCGGCAGCCGCTGGCATCCACTTCAACAAGATCGAATGTTTCTGCTTTACCGAACAGACGCTACAGCCAGGCGAATCGGTTGAGATGCCGGTCAGCTTCTATGTTGACGCTGGAATCGTCGATGATCCCGATGCGTCTTATATCGAACAACTGACGCTGTCCTATACGTTTTATCCGTCCGAACCAGGAACGCCGAAAGCAGGTTCGACTGCGGCTGCCAGCGGAATTGAGCGTGAGGCGGCGGGCGGATGAGCAGTTTGGCATTAATGTGCTTTAACAGGCTGTTAGGGCACGTTGGAAACGAGTAGCAGAATCTGTCAACGGCAGGGATATGCCGGGGGCCAAGGCTTTAGAGGGAACTATGGGAGATCATCATGGCGGATAGCCACGCGAAGCATCACGACTACCATCTTGTCGATCCGAGCCCGTGGCCGATCGTGGCGTCGGTCGCCGCGCTGGCGACCGCTATCGGTGCAATCGCCTGGATGCGCACTGCAGGCGTGCATTCCGACGGTCTGTGGGGAATTACCGGACCCTGGTTATTCGCGATGTCGTTCGTCGCGCTGTGCTTTGTCTCCTACATGTGGTGGGCAGACATCGTCAAGGAAGCCCACAAAGGCGATCATACGCCGGTTGTGCAGCTTCACCTGCGCTACGGCATGATCATGTTCATCGCGTCCGAAGTGATGTTTTTCGTTGCGTGGTTCTGGGCCTATTTCGATGCTGCCCTGTTCCCTGCTGGAACCTTGCAGCCGGAAAACGTTTCCCAAGTCATCGGTATGGTTCAGCGCAATGAGGTCACCGGCGGCCAGTGGCCACCGCAGCCATCGGAATCCTTTACCAGTACCTTCGATCCCTGGGGCCTGCCGCTGGTCAACACGCTGATCTTGCTGTTGTCGGGTGTGACAGTGACATGGGCACACCACGCGCTGTTGGAAAACAACCGCAGCCAGTTGATCATGGGTTTGGTCTGCACAGTGCTCCTGGGCATGATCTTCACGGCTTGCCAGGTTTATGAGTACGGCCATGCGGCATTCCATTTCTCAGGCAACATCTATGGCGCGACGTTCTTCATGGCGACCGGGTTCCACGGCGCGCATGTGGTGATCGGGACGATCTTCTTGTTCGTCTGTCTGATCCGGGCGTTGAAGGGGCATTTCACGGCGAAACAGCACTTCGGTTTTGAAGCGGCTGCGTGGTACTGGCACTTCGTTGACGTTGTCTGGCTGTTCCTGTTTGCCGCGATTTACGTCTGGGGCGCCGGTGCGAATGCTGGTGTGGGCCACTGATATACCCATCTGCGCATCTTAGTTGGTGCGCACGATTGGATTGAGAATTGTCAGGGCGGCGCAAGCCGCCCTGGCGCTTTTTAGGGCTTGATGAGGGGCCTTTTGCCCCCAAATTCCCATCAAGTTAGGAGCAGCATGAACAACGCCGAAACGCCCAAAGCAACGAAGCAGTCTGTGTCACCGCTCTATGCTGGCCTGATGGTGCGGTGTCCCAGATGCGGCAAGGGCCCTTTGCTGCAATCACTGCTTAATCTGCGGGAAAGCTGCTCTAAGTGCGGCCTGAACTACAAGTTCGTAGATACCGGGGATGGCCCGGCGATTTTCGCCATTTTCATTCTCGGCTTCGTCGTTTTAGGGGGCGCGTTGTGGGTTGAATTCAATTTCGAGCCGCCGCTATGGGTGCACGGTGTGCTCTGGGGGCTGGTGACGCCCGTTCTGGCCATCGGGTTGTTGCGGTTCCTTAAGGCGATGCTGACCGCGCTGCAGTACTATCACAAGGCTGAGGAGCATCGACTTTCCGGCGATTGAGCGACCGGTGTTGGGATGATTGGCTGAAGGAATTGGGAGCTTCCATGATCGGACGGTTTATGCGCGCAGGCCTTTTGTGGCCGACGCTGCTCAGCCTGATTGGCCTGGCGATCTTAGTGGGCCTGGGAAGCTGGCAACTGGTCCGCAAGGCCGAAAAGGAAGCGCTGATCGCGAAAATCGAGGCGCGGCGGTCCGCAGAGCCGATGGCGCTGGGCGAACTGTTGGCGACACGGTCGCTGGAACAGGCGGATTTCCAGCGGGTCCGGGTGAGCGGTGAGCTGCTATCGGACAAGACGCGCTTTTATTACGCACCGCAGCCCAAGCTTGGACCGGGTTTTGATGTCTATCAGCCGCTGCGCTATGCGCCCGGCAAGGTGGCATGGGTCAATCTGGGCTATATCCCCCAGCGGGTTCGAGGCAAGCCACAGACTTGGAAGATCCCCAGTGGGCAAGTGACGATTACCGGCAATGCGCGATTGCCAGCGGTTCCGGGTTTTTTTACGCCAGAAAACGACGTTGAGGGCAACATCTGGTACTGGCGGGACGTTGGCGGCATGCACGCATCGGCGTTTGAAGCAGGCACTGATTTCGAACCGGCCCCGTTTTTCATTGTCGCAGAGCCCGAGAAGACCCTGTCGGCGGTGGACAAGGCGCACTTGGGGGAGGCGGCCTGGCTGCAACGAGGTGTCACCGACATTGTCGTCCTCAATCGCCACCTGGAGTATGCGATCACGTGGTATGGGCTGGCCCTGACGCTGCTGGGGGTCTATCTGGCGTATGGCTGGACGCGGTTTCGCCAAACGAAATAAGCTAAGAAACCTGTTTCAAGAATGTCGCGAACTTCAACTGGGAAAGTGCGTCTTGTTGTTGGCGGCGTGCCGGATTAGGTTCGCGGCGCGAAACTGAGGTCGCAGGGTGCGTGCCATAGATCTGCCCGCGATCTGCTTGCAGGATCAGCCGGTTCGTTTTGGCATTGGCATGCCGTGATCTGATTTCAATGATGCAATCGTCCTGGACCGCATCCTCGTGGTTGAGATCCAGGCCTAGCCGCTAGAGACTTCACTATTGGAATATGTGTCGACACGGGGCGAAGCTCCGATATTGGACTTCGAAGATGTGCTGCTGGCAGGCCTGGCGCGCGATGGCGGGCTCTATTTGCCGGCGCGCTGGCCGACGTTTGAGCCCGACAAAATCGCTTCATTTGCCGGCCGTCCGTTTGCCGATGTCGCGGTCGAGGTCATCCATCCGTTCGTTGGTAATTCGCTGGGGCGTGAAGCGCTGGGCGAGATGACGCGTGAAGCCTATGGCAGTTTCGGCCACAAGGCTGTGACGCCGCTGGTGCAGATCGATACCAACCGCTTTATCCTGGAGCTTTTCCACGGGCCGACGCTGGCGTTCAAGGACGTAGCGATGCAGCTTTTGGCGCGCATGATGGATCATGTTCTGCAAAAGCGTGGAGGACGGGCGACGATCGTTGGGGCGACTTCGGGGGATACCGGGGGGGCTGCAATCGAGGCGTTCCGGGGGGCATCCAACGTCGATGTCTTCGTTCTGTTTCCCGAGGGGCGGGTTTCCGATGTGCAGCGGCGGATGATGACGACGCCGCCCGAAGCAAATGTTCACGCCATTGCGGTGCGCGGGACGTTTGACGACTGCCAAGCGCAAGTGAAGGCGATGTTCAACAATCACGCCTTCCGCGACCGGGTGCAGCTTTCGGGCGTCAACTCGATCAACTGGGCGCGGATCGTGGCGCAGATCACATACTACTTCGTTGCAGCGGCTGCCTTGGGGGCGCCCCATCGGCGCGTTTCGTTCTCGGTGCCGACGGGAAATTTCGGCGATATCTTCGCTGGATATGTTGCAAAGAAGATGGGGCTGCCGATCGAGCACCTGGTGATTGCATCAAATGAGAATGATATCCTGCCGCGCACCCTCGATACGGGCGCTTATGAAATGCGCGAAGTAATGGCGACAACCTCGCCGTCGATGGACATCCAGATATCTTCGAATTTCGAGCGCTACCTGTTTGAAGCCTCGGGGCGGGATGCAGACGGCGTGCGCCGCCAGATGGACGCCTTGAAACAGGCACGCCGGTTCGATCTCAACAAGAAGGTCGCGGCCGCCATGGGTGGAGACTTCCTGGCGGCATCTGCGGGGGCTGCCGACGTGGTGTCGACTGTGCGGCGGGTGATGTCGGAGGCGCAATATCTGGTGGAGCCGCACACCGCGTGTGGTGTTCATGCCGCCGATCAGGCGCTTGCCGGACAGGACCGGGATATTGCTGAAGTTGTGCTGGCGACTGCGCATCCAGCAAAGTTCCCCGATGCAATGGAGGACTTTACCGGGCAGCGGCCGGCTCTTCCAAAGCGGCTTGACGCGCTGATGAGCGATCCTGAGCGCTTTGCCGTCCTCGATAACGATCAGGCAGTTATCGAAGCCTTCGTTGAAGAAAACGCCCGCAAAATCACCGGGTAACAGTTGGGAACTTGATGTCCACCAAAGTCAGTACGCTTGGCAACGGATTGCGCGTCGTCACTCACCTCATGCCGCAACTGGAAACAGTATCGCTGGGGGCCT
This sequence comes from Alphaproteobacteria bacterium, assembly GCA_022600345.1. Lineage (GTDB taxonomy): Bacteria > Pseudomonadota > Alphaproteobacteria > Rhizobiales > Hyphomicrobiaceae > Filomicrobium. The sequence goes on from JAHZKP010000083.1 coordinate 12,649, forward strand.
GGGTCGGTGTTGGTGCACGCCATGATCCCGAACCTGAAAACGGTATTGCTCACTTTCTGGAGCATATGGCGTTCAAGGGAACAGGGAGGCGTTCAGCCAAGGACATCGCGGAAGAAATCGAGGATGTGGGAGGCGATCTGAACGCTGCCACCAGCTTGGAGACGACAGCCTATTACGCGCGCGTGCTCAAGGGCGACGAGGGCAAGGCGCTCGATGTGCTTTCGGATATTTTGCAGAATTCCAAGTTCGATGCCGAGGAACTACATCGCGAGCGCGACGTCATCCTGCAGGAGATCGCCGCCAGCCAGGATTGTCCCGACGATGTCGTCTACGACATGGCGCAGGAGGCGGCCTATTCCGGGCAGCCGCTGGGCCGGTCGATCCTTGGGACGCGGGAGACCGTCGGAGCTATTTCGGCGGACGGGCTGCGAAGCTATCTTGGCACCCGATATACGCCTGAGCGGATGGTCGTTAGCGCGGCCGGCGCGGTGGAACATGACGAGATCGTCAAACTGGTTGAGGATCAATTTTCCGGGCTCGGATCTGCGGGTAACGCGAGGTCGGCCGGGCAGGACGAAACGACCGGTAATGGCAGCGCTTCAAACGGTGCGGGCGGCGTTGAAAAGGCGACTTACCGTGGCGGGGTCCGGTATTCCACCAGACCGTTTGAGCAGTGCCATGTGATCTTGGGGTTTGAGGCCCCTGCGCACGGTCAGCCTGGGTATTTCGATGCGCAGGTGCTGTCAGGGCTTCTGGGCGGCGGGATGTCGTCGCGGCTATTCCAGGAAGCGCGGGAAAAACGGGGACTGTGCTACTCGGTTTATTCCTCGGTATGGGGATTGAGCGATACCGGGGTTATGATGGTTCATGGTGCGACCAGTCCTGAACTGGCCAATGAGTTGCTGGATGTTGTTGCTGCCCAGATTTTGCGGTTAAGCGAGGAAGGGCCGACCGACAGGGAAGTCAACCGCGCCAAGGCGCAGCTCAAAGCCGGCCTTATGATGGGGTTGGAGAGTTCGGCTGCAAGGGCAGAGCAGATGGCCCGCCAGCTAATGTTCCACGGTCGGCTGATCGAGAAGGCCGAACTGATCGAGAAAGTCGATGCTGTGAGTGCTGAGAATGTGCAATTGCTGTTAAAAGAGATGATCGGCGGCGTTCCGGTTGCGACTGTAGTGGGCGCGGGTGAGAATTCTGAAGGCTATGCGCGGCGGGTTTGCGAGACGTTCCAAAAGGCCGCTGATTGACCCGTAGCGGCGGGCGTAAAGAACGCTATTTCGAGGAGTAGAGACGTGGCATTCCTGCGTCCGGCAACAGCTACAGAGCCAAGCGTTGCTGTGCGCGCTCGCCGGGTCTACCTGCGGCCGCTGGTCCTTGATGATTATACCGAATGGTCGGACTTGAGGGCGGGTAGCCGGGACCATCTGGAGCCCTGGGAACCGGCGTGGCGCAAAGACGAACTGTGGAAAAGTTCCTTTCGGAAGCGAATTCGTCACTATCAGCGAGAGGCACGAGAGGATCTGGGGTATGCGTTCGGCATATTCGAGGCCGATAGCGGGGGGCTGATAGGGGGGCTGACGCTGGGAAACGTGCGGCGCGGGGTGATGCAGTGTGCAAACCTGGGCTATTGGCTGGGCCGGTCGTGGGCTGGACAGGGGCTGATGAGCGAAAGTGTGCGGGCGATTATTCCACATGCGTTTGGAGAATTACGCCTGCATCGCCTGGAAGCTGCCTCTATGCCGTCCAATACAGCGTCGATAAGAGTTCTGGAAAGCACGGGATTCGTGCGCGAAGGCGTGGCGCGGCGCTATTTGAAGATTAGCGGTGTGTGGCAGGATCACTTGCGATTCGGGCTTGTAACCGAAGATCTCGACCAGAGGGCAGGGAAGCATGACTGAGGAGGACTGCAATCGGGCTGATGTCCTGCCAGGCCTGGCATGGACCGGCTTGCGGTTGCTTCTTCTCCTAGCGGTCGCGATGGCCGGTTTGTTGGCCGGTCCGGGGCGTGTGCTGGCGCTTGAATCGATTGTCGTCAATCCGCGAGTCGACAGGATCGAAATCACCACCAAAGGCGAGATCTGGGATAATCGCGGCGACAGCCTGCAGGTCGAAACGGCTGCCGGTCTCGATGGCGTGGTTGGCCGCATGGACGTCAAGGCTTCGACTTCAGGCACCAACCCCAATTGGATCGTGTTTGCACTGACGAACCGCACCGACCGGCATATCGAGCGCTGGCTGACGGCCGACCGCTACAACAGTGTGGGGTCGGGCGGTGTCTGGCCGGATCTTGATGCGCGCCGAATTTCAGCCGTTACGCCTTCGATCGGGTTCGTGCCAGAGCGGGTCAAGAGCGATCGGGCGGATGTGTTCCGGATTACATTGGAGCCGGGGCAGACGATTACGTTCGTTGCGGAATTGTCGTCTGAGCGGTTCGCGCGGATCTTTTTGTGGAAACCGCTGGCCTACGAATTGAAGGTCCGCGAGCGGCAGTTGTTCAATGGCGTTCTGCTCGGCCTCACCGGCCTGATGGCGATCTTTCTGACGGCGATCTTTGCGGCCAATCACAAGGCCATCTTTCCAACGGCTGCATTATTTGCGTGGTGCGTCCTGGTCTATTTGTGCGTCGACTTCGGCTTCTTCCACAAGCTGTTCAGCCTGCGCCCGGAAGACAATGCCGTTTATCGAGCGGCCGGCGAAGCGTCGATTGCAGCCAGTCTGGTGATCTTCTTGTTCACGTTCCTCAGGCTTGGGTACGGCCACGGGCTATTACGCATGCTGTTTGGCGTGTGGATACTGGCCCAATTGGCCTTGATTGCGGTGGCGGTCGTCGACCCCAGGTTGTCAGCCACGTTTGCGCGGCTTTCATTCATGCTGATCGGCGGCGCGGGAGCGGTGATTATCGGGGTTTTGGCAGCGCGCGGACAGGACCGGGCGATGTCGATCATTCCGACGTGGTTATTGTTCCTGGTGTGGATCTTTGCCACCGCTGTGACGCTGACGGGACGGATGTCGGGGGACATCGTCGTCACGGGATTGGCGGCGGGACTTGTTCTGATTGTCGTGTTGATCGGCTTCACGGTCACGCAGTTCGCTTTCCGAAGCCTGGAGCCGGCCTATGGGGCTGCGCCCGACGAGCAACAGCTTCGGGCGCTCGCGGTCGATGGGGTGGGGGCTTCGACCTGGGAGTGGAGCGCGCGGCGCGATGAAATCAAGGTCAGCCCCATTCTGGAAGCCCAATTGGGCCTCAATGGCGGCGAGTTGTCGACCAAGGTCGAAGATTTTCTCCAGCATGTGCACACATCCGATCGTGAGCGATTCAGGCTTGTTTTGTGGTCGATCCAGGAGCGTGCTGGTGGGCGCATCAGGCTTGATTTCCGGCTTCGGCATTCCGACAACAGCTATCGTTGGTATGAGCTTGAAGCTGCAAGCGTGGAGAGTGCCGACAGGCGCAATGTTCGCTGCGTCGGGCTGTTGCGCGATATTACCGACACCAAGCGGACGCACGAACGGCTACTCGAAGATGCCGTCAACTGTCGTGTGACCAGGCTGCCCAACAAGGAGATTTTCCTCGACCGGCTGAGTGTTGCAAGCCAGCGCGCCAAGGACGATCCGGATATTCGCCCGACGATCATGTTTATCGATCTCGACAGGTTCCGCCGGATCAATGCGCAGCTTGGGCTGGTGGTCGGTGACAGCTTGTTGTTGACGATCGCCCGGCGGCTGCAGCGGCACCTTGAGCCCGACGATACGCTGGCACGCATAAGCGGCGATCAATTCGCGGTATTGTTGCTTAGAAAGCAGGATCCGCGTGATCTGGCTGCGCTGGCTGAGCGAATCCGGCGCTCGCTGCGGTCTCCGATTACCATCGTTGCACAGGAAGTCATTTTGACGGGATCGTTGGGGATTGCGATCTACGAGGGTGACGGGACGACACCGGAAGACCTGTTAAAGGGGGCTGAAATTGCGATGTACCGGGCCAAGCGCAAGGGCGCTGACCGGATCGAGATCTTCCATCCGGATATGCGAATGGAAGGCGGCGCACTGCCATTGGAAGAAAAGGCCTTGCGCAAGGCGCTTGAGGCGAAACAGGTTGAGGTTTTCTATCAGCCGATCGTTTATCTGCCGACCGAGGAGCTTGCTGGATTCGAGGCTGTCTTAAGGTGGGAACACCCGACGCTGAAAACAGTGCGCCATGAGGCGATTGTGGAAATCGCGGAGAAGAGCGACCTCATTCGGAAGGTCGGTGCGCATCTGCTGTTGCAGTCGCTGGAGTCGGCGAAGCAATGGCAAAAGCTGCTGCCACGCACCGAGGCTCCGCTGTTTGCCAGCGTCAATATCTCCAATTGTCAGATTTTCCGGTCGGAAGTCGTCGATGAATGGCGCCAGATTTTAGGCCGGAGGATCGTGCCGTCAAACTGTATCCGACTGGAAATCACCGAAGCCCTGGCAATGGAAAGTCCCGAGCGGGCGATTGAGATGATGAGGGTTTTGGAGGCGGCTGGTGCGGAAATCATTCTGGACGAATTCGGTGCCGGTTACACGTCCATTCCCTATCTGAAGCGGTTTCCAGCCGAAACCATCAAGATCGACAAGTCCATCGTCCAGGCTGGCACGGATGGCGAAGGAGATGGAGCCGCGGTTGTCCGCTCGGTTGCTTCGCTTGCCGATGAACTGGGCAAACGGGTTGTCGCTGAGGGCGTGGAGATCGAGGATGACGTGATCTTCCTCAGGGCGATCGGCTGCGAGTATGGGCAGGGGCTTTATTACGGCGAGCCGATGTCGGAGGCCGAAGCCTTCGAACTCATCAAGGTCATCGCCAAGTCTGAGCGCAAGTTGGAAGCCCCGGTATTGTTCAAGACGCGGCCCAAGAAAGCCAAGAAGAAAGCAGCGCAAAAGACTGAGCAGCCAATGGCCCCTGAAGCGGCAGTCTCGGCTGCGCCAACATCTGTTCGTGATCCGCAGGCCAATGGAAAGGGCTCAGGGATTGCAAGTGGTAAGTCGGGTGCCGATCCGAAGCGCAATGGGGCGGTTGCCAACGGTACTTCTCCGCAGGAAGCGACGCGGCAGCAGGATAACGGACGTGGGGGTGATGGAGCTGGCAAGGCTGCCGACCAGTCGAATGCCCCGCGGCCGAACGGGGAAGAAGCCAACCTGGAGATCAAGCGGGTTCTTTCCAGTTTGCCCAACGTAACCGTGCGACCCTTGGAACGGGCAGCGGCGGAAGACAAACCGGTCCCAGGGAAGGGGTCGGATGCGGCTTCAGCATCGGCGTCACCTGCAACTCCGTCGCCTCCATCACCGCCGCCGGTTGGCCGGGCGCAGAACGCACCGACAATCCAGCCAAGTTCAGGCAGGGATCAACCTGCTTCACAAAGGTCGCCTTCGCAAAATCCGCCTTCGATTGGTGCAGAAAAAGTCGCCCCATTGAACGTATCGCCACCTCCATTGGCGGCTTCGTCGCAGTCCAATGGGGCTTCGCCGCAACGGACTGGTCCGGCAACTTCCGGGCCGCAAAATACCCCGCCGTCAGGGTCCGGGCCAGCCATGAATGAGCCGGAAAAAAGCGAACGGGCGACTGGCGAGCCGCACAGACTCGATACACCCAAGACGCCGCCGCCGCCGGTTTCGCAGGCCCGATCGTCAGTTCCGACTCCGCCTTCAACGCGGGCACCTGCGATACAAGCTGCCCGAGCGCTGGAAGAGGCTTCCAACGGTCGTGATGAGAATTCGGCTACGTCGGGCGCCGTGGGCAACCCGGCTTCAAATCCGCTGCCGAAACCACCGTCGGTGCCACCGGCTATGCCGCCTTCGCAATCGGGGAATGGGGCGCCGGGTAGCGCAGTCAGGCAGCAACCGGGTTCTGCACCGCAGCACACGGGCGATCAACAACCGCCAGCCAATAGGCCAACGGTCCAACGACCGATGCCCACGGCAGCTTCGCTGTCGGCAGGTCAGAGTGCATCGCGGCCGCCCGACCCTGCGGCCAGGCCGCAGCAACGGACGCCGGTGTCCGGACCGCCTGGGCAGGCATCGCATCCGCCCGGGCAGGCATCGCAAAAGGTCGATCAGCGCATCCGGCCGTCCCAGGAAAATGGTCAGCCGCCCGCGTCCACCGCTGCTTCCAAGCCGCCTGTTGTGCCGGGTGCACCGCTACCGCCATCGGGTGCCATCGTGCCACCGGCGAGCTCGCAACGCCCACCGGCCAAGGGCAACGGGTCGCAACCGGGGCTGGCTGGTGGAGCGCCAGGCGGTCGAGGTGCTGGCGATGCTTCTGGGCAGCCGCCCGACCGCCCAGCGAGTGCTCCGCAGGGCGTTAGCGATGACCTTGCGCGGCTGTCGCCGGGGATTGCCGCGAGCTTGGCGCGGCTTGCGGGTAAGACGGGAAATCGTAAACCGGGGGTTGGCGGACCTGTTAGTCAGGCCAGACGAGGGCCTGACGTTGATGCGACGCGGCCGCCGCGCGCACCTGTACGCAAAAAGGGCTGAATAGAGTCTGGGCTGGATAGAATCTAGGGCGCAGCATTGATGCGCGAATGGTTTGTTCCGCCAGGCGCCTCAGCCGTCAGGCATGGCCTGCGTCGGCTATAAGGTGAGAGGGATCGATACCCAGTGTGGCCAGGGCGCGGTCATATTTTTCCGGTTGATCGTTGGAGAAAATAACCTCCGGGTCGGCGGGGCAATGCAACCACCCATTGGCCTGGATTTCGCTTTCCAACTGACCCGGCGACCAGCCGGCATAGCCAAGCGCCAGGATCGCCTGCTCGGGGCCGTGGCCTGATGCCAGTGCTTTGAGAATATCCAGCGTTGCTGTCAGGCAGATCTCATTGTGGATCGCCATCGTGGAATCCTTGGCGAAGTAGTCGGCGGAGTGCAAGACGAAACCGCGACCCGTTTCAACCGGGCCGCCGACATAGATCGGCACATCTGGTATTTCAGTGAAATTTTCTACGGCGCTGATTTCCATTTCTTCGTCGGGAAAGATTTCCAGCTTGTCGAGCAAATCCGGGAACGAAATGTTACTGGCTTCCTTATTGATGATCAGCCCCATCGCGCCCTCGTCTGAATGGGCGCAAAGGTAGATCACCGAACGGGCAAACCGTGGGTCCGACATTGTCGGCATTGCGATGAGCAACTGGCCGTCGAGGAATGTTGTGTCCATGCCAATTTTTCTCGTTTCGGTCCTGTTGTGAGGGGCGCTGCCTTGGCAATTGGAAACAAGGCAGGGCCCGACAGTGGTTCGCCCCGCACCTGTTAGACTAACTCCGCAGACGTAGTGTTGTGAAGCGGCAATGGTGTCATTGAACCGCCTACCCCAGAGTTGCCCAGGATGCCGGGGCGGCACAATTCCATTCAATTTCGTTGATATACTCGTGATTTGCTCGCCCGGTGAAACGGTTTAGGAGTGGGTTAACTGCTATCCCTGCTTTTTTAATGGGGATGCGGGCTGATGATGCCAGTCCAGCATTGCTAGAAAAGTTGGTCAGATCAGGACGATGTGGAATTTGAAAAATACGCGATACAACTTGGTTGGGACACCATACGGCGCTTGGCGGGTGGGGAGCTGGCTGACGGCTTTTACGTTCGTTGCGTTGCAGGCTTATTTCTGCGCGGCGGCGTCCGCGCAGAATGTTTCCGACGGGTTGGCCAGCGATTGGGTCAAGGGCCATGCCTCCCGGGTCCGACTTGTGGCCGGGCGCAGCAATGGTGCTGGGGCGGATGCTTCGATGATCGTTGCGGGTGTTGAAATTGAACTCGATCCAGGCTGGAAGACCTATTGGCGCAACCCGGGCGATGCGGGCGGGGTGCCGCCGCAGCTTGATTTTTCGAAATCCTCCAACGTGGCTGGTGCCCAGGTTTTCTATCCCGCGCCGAAAAGGCTGACCGACAAGTCGGGCGATACGATCGGTTACAAAAACCACGTCGTGTTTCCGGTTTTGATCAAGCCTGTCCGTCCGTCCGAACCGCTGAACTTGGAACTCGATTTTTCATTCGGTGTGTGTGCGGATATCTGCATTCCAGCCCAGGCCGAATTTTCTCTGGCCGTGCCGCAGGGCGTTTCGCTGAAAGTGCCGGAGGATGTTCACAATGCCTTGGGACAAGTGCCCCGCGCCGGCGATAAGAAACAGGCGGGCGATCCGGAACTGTTGGCCAGCTCCATCGTATGGGATGGCAAGGAGCCGCATATCGTTCTTGACGTTAAGTTTCCCGGCGGTGCGAAGAAGGGTGATGTTTTCGGCGAAGCGCCGCCAGGGATTTATCTGCCGATGGCGCGGCGTGTCGCAACGCAAGGCAGCGACTCCCAATCCGGGCGGTTCGTTATCGACCTGCGTGAGGCCTTCGATCTGGCCGAACTCAAGGGAGAGACGATCAAGCTGACGATGGTCGGGGCAAAGGGGCAGTCGGAGAGCCAGCTCGTTTTGAAGTGACCGCAGATGCCGTTCTTGGATGTCACCGGTGAAATTTGTGGCGCTTGAGGACGAGTGGTGGCAGTTTCGCAATTCAACGAATTCGACCAGGCAACAAATTCTGCAAGGAGAGTCCTATGAGCGTTAGTGTGGGTGATCGTGTGCCAGAGGCCAAGTTCTTCGTCATGGGAGCGGAGGGTCCGGAGCCGAAAACGACATCGGAAGTTTTTGCCGGTCGCAAGGTTGCATTGTTTGCAGTGCCTGGCGCCTTCACGCCGACCTGCCATCAAAAGCACATGCCGGGCTTCCTGCAGCGTCTGGATGAAATCAAGAGCAAGGGTGTCGATGCGATTTGCTGCACTTCCGTCAACGATGTTTTCGTTATGGCGCAATGGGGCAAGGATACCGGGGCTGAAGGCAAGGTGGAACTGCTTGCTGATGGCTCGGCCCAGTTCGCCAAGGCGGCCGGGCTCGACATTGACCTATCAGATTTCGGCCTGGGGGTTCGCTCCAAGCGCTACGCGATGCTTGTCGACGATGGCGTCATCAAGGTTCTCAACATCGATGAAGCGCCACCTGAGCACGACAAGTCGAGTGCGGAGACGCTGTGTTCGGCAATGGGCAACATGATCTGATTTTTGGCGCTCTAGAGCACTTTCCGACCAAATCGGATCAATTCTGTTTCTCAAGCGGCGAGTCGATCCAGCAGGAGAGTGGCGCGG